>HF988123.1:48735-80893 GCA_000434635.1 Firmicutes bacterium CAG:110
GCTTCTGACTTTTTGAAAAAAGATTGTCCACCGGATTCGCGTTCCGTATTATATAGGCGTAAGGTCCTTACAGACAAAGGAGTGAATCACTTGGAGGATACGCAGATCGTTGAGCTGTTCTTTTCCAGGCCAGAGGAGGCAATTTCGGAAACATCCAGGAAATACGGAAGCTACCTGAGAACCATTGCACACAATGTTCTTCCCGATTCCCAGGATGTGGAGGAGGTCGTGAACGATGTGTATCTTGCGGCCTGGAACTCCATTCCCCCCAAGTGCCCGCCGGTACTGAAATACTATCTGTCCCGGGTTGCCCGGAATCTCAGCTTCAAAAGGGTCGAGTACCTGACTGCGGAAAAGCGGTGCGGGAATGCAGATGTGCTTCTGTCGGAACTGGAGGAATGTATTCCGGACACCGGCAGGGACATGGATGAGACGCTGGAGGCAAAGGAGCTTGGAAAACAGCTGAATCGTTTCCTTGGCACATTGAACCCCGATGACCGTAAGCTGTTCCTGTCCCGGTATTATTATGCCATGACGGCACCCCAGCTGGCGCAAAAATATGAATGCTCTGTCCGTCAGATAAAATACCGGCTGGAAAAAATGCGAAGACAGCTGAAATACAGTCTTGAAAAGGAAGGAATATGCATATGAAGGCAACAGACTTAAACCGGGCACTGAACTATGTAGATGATGCGTATCTCATGGAAGCCGACACTCCGTACAAAGTGATTGAAACTGAAAGTAAGGAGATTAAACCCATGAAAACCCAAAAAAGAGCGTTCCGCATTTTACTTGCGGCAGCATTGATCGGTGTTCTTTCCATTACGGCCTACGCTGCAGAGATGCTTCCCATTCACAAGCTGGAATCCGGAAAAACAAAGCACTATGAAAGCTACTCGGATGTAGATCGGGCAATCGCTCAGGTCGGCTTGGAGGTTTCGGTGCCGGAGGAATTTGAAAACGGCTTCCGATTCCAGGGCGTGGACGTCGGTCAGACGATCGGCAAGGACGCTAGGGACGAAAAGGTTCTTACCTACCGGCAGCTCAGCGTTTCCTATGAGAATCCCCAGGGTCAGGAGCTGACGCTCCTCATAAGAGCGGACATGAAGGAGGTTTCCGAAACCGAGAGCATTCCGTCCATCAGCAGAACGGTCGATACGATCGCGGCAAGATACTATCTGGATCACTATAAGTTCGTACCGGAAGGCTACAAGCTCAGCGAAGCGGAGCAGGCGTGGGCAAAGCAGCCGGGCAACTATGTTTCCTATGGCGCCGATGCGATGGAGGAAAAAGACATTGCGTTCCTGTGCTGGACGGAGGACGGCATTTGCTACAGCCTCCTGGATCAGAACATTCTGAATCCGGATACTCTGTTCGCAATGGCAGGGGACCTGATTCAGCAGTAAAGGCAGATAAAAACAAAACCGGCATCCCACTTTCTGTGGGATGCCGGTTTGTGCTATTAGGGTCTATCTGAAAACCGTCAACATGCCCAAACAGCGGGTCTTTTCCGCCTGCTGTACGCCATTTTTCCTTGCAATACACAAAGTATTCCTGCGGAAAAATGGCTTCATCAGGCGAAAAATCCCTCGCTGTTGGTCATATTTCCGGATTTCAGATAGACCCTAGGAAAATCACCAATCCGCCCGAAGCTCTTTCGCCAGGGGCAGGGTGTGGAATATTTCTGATGTGATGGATTTGTAGACATTCACATCCGTGGTTTTCCGCAGCTGTTTGCCCAGCTTTTCACTGCCCTCAAAACGGCGCAGGAGGTAAAACCAGTTCTCTTTCAGACGGAACATGGCGTTCCGGGCACCGCCGAAATCCCGGGTGTAGACCTCCAGCAGCTCGCTGAAGAATGCTTCCAGCGCCGCCGCGGTGGTGCCGCCGGGGGTGAGCATTCCGGGATCGCCGATCAGACCCCGGCCGATCATTACGGAATTGATCTGAGGGTATTTTTTCTCAAATTCCCGGATTTGGGCGGGCGTACACAGATTTCCGTTGTAGCAGAGCCGGTTTTTACTGTTTTCCACGGCGTAGTCGAACCAGTCGAAATGAATGGGGCTTCTGTAGAACTCCTGCCGCACCCTTGGATGGACGGTCAGCTCCCGGATGGGATAGCGGTTGAAAATGTCCAGCAGCGCCGGGAATTCCTCCGGCGTGTGCATTCCCAGCCGGGTCTTTACGGAGATGGCAATGGGACACCTGGAAAACACGTCGTCCAGAAACCGATCGAGATCTTCCGGGTCTGTCAGCATCCCCGCGCCCTTGCCCTTGGCGGTGACTGTCCCGGAGGGGCAGCCCAGATTGAGGTTGACCTCGTCATAGCCCCGGTTGCGGATGACCTCCGCCGCCCAGAGAAAATCCTCCGTCACTTTGGTCAGCACCTGAGGGACGGCGGCAAAGCTCACACTGTCCGCCTCCGGCAATTCCCGGCTTTCCCGCTGGGTAAGCTGGCGGTGGACGGTGGGGGAGAAGAAGGGCATATAATATCGGTCAACCCCGGGGAAATATTTGTGGTGAAGACGGCGGTAAACGCTGTCCGTCAGCCCCTCCATGGGGGCAAAATAATAGCGCATAGGCGTTCTCCAGAATGTACGCAAATGCAGAATGAAGCACTCCGGGGCGAGAAATCGCCCTGAAGGTGCATTCATTCTGCATTTATGATTTTATCAGATTTCCATGATCACGGGCAGGATCATGGGATTGCGCTTGGTGGTCTTATAGAGGTAGCCGCTCAGGTCGTTCTTGATGGCGGACTTGATGGCCGACCAATCCCGCACCCGCTTGCGCTGGCAGCGGTCGATGGCCTCCATGGCGACCTCCTTCAATTCGTCCATCAGGTCTTCGGACTCCTTGACGTAGATGAAGCCCCGGGTGATGATGTCCGGGCCGGTGATGATGCTGCCGTCCTCGCTGCTCAGGTTCACGCACACCACGATCATGCCGTCCTCCGCAAGATGCTTGCGGTCCCGCAGCACTACGCTGCCCACGTCGCCCACGCCGCTGCCGTCCACGAACACACGCCCGGCGGGGACGGTGCCGTTGACCTTGCAGGTCTTGCCGGTGAACTCGAAGACGGTGCCGATCTCGCCGATGTGAATGTTCCGGGGGTTCATGCCCATGGACTGCGCCAGCTTGGCGTGGAGCTGCAAATGCCGCTGCTCGCCGTGGACGGGGATGAAGAACTTGGGCTTTACCAGTCCGTGGACGATTTTCAGCTCCTCCTGACAGGCGTGGCCGGAGACGTGAAGCCCCTCGCTCTTTTCATACACCACGTCCGCACCCTTGCGGTACAGCTCGTTGATGATGTTGCTGATGGACTTTTCGTTGCCGGGAATGGCGGAGGCGGAAATAATGATCCGGTCGCCGGCAGTGATCTCCACCTGCTTGTGGGTGCTGAACGCCATCCGGTACAGGGCGGACATATTCTCGCCCTGAGAGCCGGTGGAGACAATGACAATCTTATTCTTGGGCAGGCTCTTGATGGAAGCCAAGTCCACGATAGTTCCCGGCTTCACTTTCAGATAGCCCAGCTCCTGGGCAACCTTCAGCATGTTCTCCATGCTCCGGCCGGAGACGGCGACCTTGCGGCCATAGCGCTGGGCGGTGGAGAGAATGGACTGGATGCGGTGCATGTTGGAGGCGAAGGTGGTGACGATGATCCGCTGGTCGCAGTTGCGGAACTGCCGGTCAAGGCTGTCGGCAACCACATTTTCGCTGGGGGTGTAGCCCTGCCGCTCCACGTTGGTGGAGTCCGCCAGCATCGCCAGCACGCCCTGATTTCCCAGCTCGCCCAGCCGCGCCAAGTCCATCATGCCGTCGTGGGAAGTGGGGTCGATCTTGAAGTCGCCGGTGAATACCACTGTACCCACGGGGGTGCGGATGGCGAAGGCTACCGCGTCGGGGATGGAGTGGTTCACGTGGATGAACTCCACGGTGAAGCATCCGGCCTTTACTACGTCACCGGGCTTGTGGGTGACGAGCTTGACCTTGTCTGCCAGCCGGTGCTCTTCCAGCTTCAGCTTAATAAGACCGCAGGTCATGGAGGTGCCGTGGATGGGGCAGCTCACGTCCCGCATGGCGTAGGGGATGGAACCAATGTGGTCTTCGTGGCCGTGGGTGATGAACATGCCCCGCAGCTTTTTCTGGTTGGCCACAAGATAGGTAAAATCGGGGATGACCAGATCGACGCCGTACATGTCTTCCTCCGGGAAGCCCACGCCGCAGTCGATCACGATCATATCTTTTCCGTACTCCAGGACGGTACAGTTCTTGCCGATCTCGTCAAGGCCGCCCAGAGGGATAATTTTCAGTTTTTCTGCCAAATGAATCAATAACTCCTTTCAAAATCTACATGAAAATGCCTTTAAGGCACAACAAGCAGGCAGCCGCTTCCCTCAGAATCCGGCCCCGAATCGCCTTCTCCCAAGAAAACGCCTGCAATGTTTTTCCTCTTGTCTTTGTGGGAAGCGCGTCCGCGTCTCCCAAATGCCCGGGTAAAGCCCGTCCCCGGCGCTGGCACATATAGTATAACACAATTCCGGGAAAAAGTATACAATTTTTTTGCGGTCTTTTTTACGGATTTGACGGAAAAAGAGTTGCACCTTTTGGCTGGATTTGCTATAATATCGGGTATAGTATGGATATCTGTGGCTGGTCGCAGCCGGAAGGAGGACGTTTGGCAGTGAATCGAAAGCTGGGAAGACTGCTCAGACCCGGGATGGGTGCATACTTTTTCGTGATGGCTGCTTTCTGCGCCGCGGCGCTGCTGGTGGGGCATTACTGGCTGGCTGCCGGAGAAATGGCGGTGACGGTGGTCACGTTCCTATTGTACGTTCTGGACAGGACACGCCGGGAGCGTAAAATTCAGCAGTATATCCAGTCGGCCTCCAACACGCTGGAAGCTTCCAGCGGCGGGGAAGCGCCCCTGCCTGCGGTGATGGTCCGTCTGGGGGACGGGGACATCGTCTGGGGCAACCATCGTTTCAGCGAGCTGACGGGGTACGCCGACACCATGACCCAGCTGCGGCTGGAAGAGGTGCTGCCGGACTTCACCCTGGACTGGCTCACCGCCGGAAAAACGGAAAGCCCCCATGACGCGGTTCTGGGCAACCGCCGCTACCGGGTATACGGCACCACCATCCGGGCGGAGGACAACCGGGGCACCATGCTGGGCGTGCTGTACTTTTCCGACCTGACGGAGCTGTATCAGGTGCGGGACGAGTATATCCGCTCCCGGCCTGTGGTTGCCATCATCCTTATTGATAATTACGAGGAACTGACCAAAAACCTGACGGAAAGCGCCATTTCCTCCATGAACGCCAAACTGAACGAAACCATCACCCGGTGGACGGAGGGCTACAGCGGATTGCTTCGCCGGTTGGAGCGCAACCGCTTCCTGTTCATTTTCGAGAAGCGGGACTTAGAACGGGCGAAGGAAAATAAGTTCTCCCTGTTGGAAGACATTCACGAGATTGTCAATTCCTCCGGCCTGCCCGCCTCCATTTCCATCGGTCTGGGCGTGGACGGCGAGAGCTTCGAGGAAAGCTATGATTTTGCCGCGCTGGGCATCGAGATGGCACTGAGCCGCGGCGGCGATCAGGCGGTCATCAAGGATCGGGTCAACTTCAATTTCTACGGCGGGCGGAACCGGGAAGCGGATTACCGCAGCAAGGTACGTTCCCGTGTGACGGCCAATTCCCTGATGGAGCTGATCGGCCAGAGCGGACGGGTGTTCATCATGGGACACAAGAACGCCGACTTGGACGCCGTGGGCGCGGCCATGGGCATCAGCTGCCTGTGCCGCAAGCGGGGGAAGAAGGCCAATATTGTCATTGACTTGGAAAACAATGCCGCCGGAAAGCTGATCGAGGAAATTCAGGCGGTTCCCGAATACCGGGACGTGTTCGTGTCCGGGCAGGATGCCCTGCTGATGGCGGACAACCGGAGCATCCTCGTGGTGGTGGACACCAACCGGCCGGATCAGGTGGAGTGCAGACCGCTGCTTGAAGCCATTTCCAAGGTCTGCGTGGTAGACCATCACCGCCGGGCGGCGGATTATATCAACCCCGTGGTGGTCAACCTTCACGAGCCTTACGCCTCCTCGGCGGCGGAGCTGGTGACGGAGGTGCTCATGTACGCCGTGGAGAAGAAGGACGTGCTGCCTATTGAGGCGGAAAGCCTGATGGCGGGCATCTGTCTGGACACCAAGTTCTTCAACGTCCGTACCGGCGAGCGTACCTTTGAGGCCGCAGCCGTCCTGCGCCGTCTGGGCGCGGACACCACGGAGGTCAAGAAGCTGATGCAGAACGACTTCCAGGACACCATGGCGAAGTATCAGATCATCAAATCCTCCCGCCTGTACCGGCAGGAGATCGCCATTGCGGCGCTGAACACCCCCACGACCCGGGTGCTGGCGGCGCAGGCGGCGGACGAGCTATTAAATATTTCCGGCATTACCGCGTCCTTCGTCCTCTATCCGGACGGGGAGCAGGTCATCATTTCCGCCCGAAGTATTGGCAGCGCCAACGTCCAGATGATTCTGGAGCCGCTGGGCGGCGGCGGCAACACCGCTACAGCCGGGGCGCAGATGAAGGACACCACCGTCAAGGAAGCGCTGGACGAGCTGGTGGCATCCATTGATAAGTTCTACGAAGAATAAACCAGGCCAAACGCCGTTTTAACGGCTGTTTGGCGTACATATCATACCGATTAAGGAGACTGTTACAATGAAAGTAATTCTGCTGCAAGATGTAAAAGGAAAGGGCAAAAAGGGACAGATGATCGAGGTTTCCGACGGCTACGCCCGGAACTATATGCTGCCCCGGAAGCTGGCCACGGAGGCGACCCCTGACGCCGTGAACACCATGCGCATGAACGACAAGGCCAATCAGGAGCGTATTGCCCGGGAAAAGGCCGAGGCCATGGAGACCGCCGGAAAACTGCGGGAGATGACCGTCACCGTGGCCGCCAAGGGCGGCGGCGCGGGACGTCTGTTCGGCTCCGTGACCAATCAGGAAATCGCCGACGCACTGGCGAAGACCGGTATCAAGCTGGACAAGCGGAAGATCACCATTGCGGAACCCATCAAGAACGTGGGTACGTACACCGTCACCTGCAAGCTGGGCTATGAGATTTCCGCGCCGCTGACGGTGAAGATCGTCGAAGCATAAGATTTTGCAGCATTATATTCTATAGAGAAAGGAGAACTTGCCATGGATGAAGAACTTCTGTCCCGGCAGCAGCCCCAGTCATTGGAGGCGGAGCAGGCGGTTCTGGGTTCCATTCTCATCGACAGCCGGTGCATTACGGATGTGGTGGGCATTGTGAAGCCGGAGGATTTTTACCTGCAGCAGAACCGGGAAATATATGAAGCCATCTATACCATGTTCAACTTCTCCCAGACCATTGACCCGGTCACGGTGCTGGACAAGCTGAAGGAGCTGGGCTACTACCACGACAATTCCCGGGATTACATCCTCCAGTTGATGGAGATCACCCCCACCGCCGCCAATGTGGCGCGCTATGCGGCCATTGTGCAGGAAAAGTCCATGCTTCGGGGACTGAATCAGGCCGCGACGGACATTCAGCAGATGGTGTCGGAAGAGGTGGGAACCCCCGCCGAGATGCTGGAATCTGCGGAAAAGAAAATTTACGCCCTGCGCAAGGGCGAGCGGGGCGACTCTCTGGAGCATATCGGCACGACGCTGCACAAGGTGTTCGACCGCCTGACAGAGCTGAGCCAGTCGGATTCCCTGATCCCCGGCCTGTCCACCGGCCTGCGGGACTTAGACACTCGGATCAACGGACTGAACAAGTCCGACCTTCTGCTTATCGCCGCCCGGCCTGCCATGGGTAAGTCCGCCTTTGCGCTGAATATCGGCGTTAACGTGGCGAAAAAGTACAAGAAAACCGTTGCCATTTTCAATCTGGAAATGTCCCGGGAGCAGCTGGCCATGCGTCTGCTTGCCAGCGAGGGCTTCGTGGAGCTGCAAAAGCTGGCCACGGGCAAGCTCAGCGAGGACGAGTGGAGCAAGCTGTGCATGGCCTCCGCCGCCCTGAGCCAGACGGACATCCGTATTGACGATAACCCCTCTGTCACCGTGGCGGACATCAACGCCAAGTGCCGCCGCTTAGACAATCTGGGGCTGGTCATCATCGACTACTTACAGCTGATGCAGGGTTCCGGGTACGGAAAGAACAGCGACAACCGTGTTACCGTGGTGGGCGAAATTTCCCGCTCCCTGAAAATCATGGCGAAGGAGCTGGACGTGCCGGTGATCTGCCTGAGCCAGCTGTCCCGTGCGGTGGAAAGCCGCACCGATAAGCGGCCGATTCTGTCCGACCTCCGGGAATCCGGCGCCATCGAGCAGGACGCCGACTCGGTGATGTTCCTGTACCGGGACGAATATTATCACGAAAATACCGAGGACAAGGGTGTGGCGGAGTGCATCGTCGCCAAGAACCGTCACGGCGAGACCGGCGCGGTGAAGATGCAGTGGATCGGCCAGTACCAGACCTTTGCCGACCGGGAGTGGAAACATGCGGAATAAGCTCTTGCGGATGATCCGGCAGTATGATATGATCATGCCGGGGGATACGGTCGTCTGCGCCGTTTCCGGCGGGGCGGATTCCGTGGCGCTCCTGTTTGCCATGTATCTGCTGAAGGACAAGCTGGACATTCGTCTGGAAGCTGCGCATTTTAATCACCATCTCCGGGGGGAAGAATCCGACGGAGACGAAGCCTTTGTCCGGGAATTCTGCGGACGCTATGATATCCCCTTACACGTCGGCTCGGCGGAGGTTCGCCCGGGGAAAAAGGGGCTGGAAGCCGCCGCACGGGACGCCCGGTATGCATTTCTCCGGAGCTTAAACGGGAAAATTGCCACTGCCCACACCGCTGACGACAACGCCGAGACGGTCATCATGCGCATGATCCGCGGCACCGGCCTGAAAGGGCTGGGCGCCATCGCCCCGGTCAGCGGAAATGTCATCCGTCCCATGCTGCTGATAAACCGGCAGGAGGTGGAGAAATTCCTGCTTGCGTGGGGGCTTCCCCACCGGGAGGACAGCTCCAACGCTTCCGATGCCTTTTTACGAAACCGTATCCGTCATACCGTGATGCCTCTGCTGAAATCGGAGAATCCCCGCCTGGCGGAGAATCTTTCCCTGATGGCGCTGCGGCTGCGGGAGGATGAGGATTTCCTCGCCGCACAGTCGGATTTCCCGACGCTGCCCGGTGTGCAGACGCTGAGAGCCATGCCGAAAGCTCAGCGCAGCCGCTGCATCGAGAAATTTTTGAAAGACAGCGGCGTGAGGGAGCCGGAGGATTCCCATATTTCCGCAGTGGAAGGGCTGCTGTTTTCCGACAAACCCTCCGCACGGGTCAACCTTCCCGGCGGCGTGACAGTGAGCAGACGGTATGACCGTCTGGAAGCTCAAGCGCACAGGCCCCGCCCTGAACCGGTGGCACTGACCTGCCCCGGAGAAACGGTTTACGGAGACTACCGCGTGACCTGTGCCCCGGCGGAAAAGATCATCAACACGCCGGACACCTTTACCGTTCGTCCCGTTGGGACGCTGACCCTTCGCCCCCGGGAAAGCGGGGACACTATCCGCCTGAGCGGCGGAACCAAAAGCCTGAAAAAGCTGTTCATCGACCGGAAAATCCCCGCAGCCATGCGGGAGCGGATTCCCGTATTGTGTGATGAACGGGGCGTTTTGGGCGTATATTCCATTGGCGTTCACGCCGATTGCGCCGCCGGGGAGCTACCCGCCGTGACTGTCCATTTTGACGTGGATATTCCGGAAAGCAGCGACGATTAAGCGTGCAAATAGAATGAAAAACACAGCATAAGGGAGAAAAAGCTATGGAAAAGGACATTCAGGAGATTCTGCTGACCGAGGAACAGATCAAGACCCGCATCGCGGAGCTGGGCAAAGAGCTGACGGCGGACTACGCGGGGAAAGACCCCATTATCGTCGGCGTCCTCAAGGGCGTTGTGGTGTTTTATGCGGACATGATCCGGGAGATCAAGACCCACTGCGAGATGGATTTTATGTGGATCTCCTCCTATGCCGGAACCAATTCCACCGGAAAGATGGAGGTCAAGCGGGATATCGCCTCGGATATCAAGGGCCGCCATGTGCTGATTCTGGAGGACATTTACGACACCGGCAATTCACTGGACTTCACCTACCGTCATCTGTTGACGCGGGAGCCTGCGTCCCTGAAGATCTGCACCCTGCTGGATAAGCCCGAGCGCCGCCGTCCCGGCATCACCCTGAAGCCCGATTACGTCGGCTTTACCATTCCCAACGCCTTTGTAGTGGGCTATGGCCTTGACTACAACGAACACTACCGGAATCTGCCCTATGTCGGCGTTCTGAAGCCGGAGGCTTACGGAATCTCTGAGTAATTTGGCTATTTCGGAGCTTTCTCATGAAAAATAAGGAGTAACCCCAAATTGAAAAGAACGAGATGGATCCCACTCATTGTATATGCGGCGCTGCTGGTGGCGTTTTTAGGCTGGATCAGCAACCTGTTTACCACCAGTCAGGACACCCTGCCCTATTCCAAGGTCGTTGAGCTGTTCAATAAGGAACAGGTGCGTCAGTTCGTGGTGCAGGATCAGACCATTACGATGCAGCTGAACAAACCCTACAACGGCCAGACCACCATCACCGCGCCCCTGGCCGACCCGGAGAGCTTCCGGCAGGAGATGCACGAGACGTTTGCGGAGCAGACGGCCTCCGGCGTGCTGGAAAGCTACAATTTTGTCCCGGACAAGGGCTTTTCGCCCTATACCCTGATTCTTCCGCTGCTGGTGGTCGGCCTGGTAATTTTGTTTGTCTGGGCGCTGCTGATGGGACGCATGAGCAGTGCCGGGAATCCCATGAATGGGTTCAGCAAAGCCCGGACGGTTCTGGGCGTTCCCGGAGACAAGAAAGTGACCTTTGACGACGTTGCGGGTGCGGACGAGGAAAAGGAAGAGCTTCAGGAAATCGTGGATTTCCTGAAAAATCCCGAAAAATTTACCGAGATCGGCGCACGGATTCCCCACGGCCTTCTGTTGGTGGGGCCTCCCGGCACAGGCAAGACCCTGCTTGCCCGGGCTGTCGCGGGAGAGGCGGGCGTGCAGTTTTTGTCCATTTCCGGCTCGGATTTCGTGGAAATGTACGTGGGTGTCGGCGCAGGACGTGTCCGGGACCTGTTTGAACAGGCCAGAAAAATCGCCCCTGCCATCGTGTTCATCGACGAGATCGACGCCGTCGGCCGCAAGCGCGGCTCCGGTCTGGGCGGCGGTCACGACGAAAAGGAACAGACACTGAACCAGCTGCTGGTGGAAATGGATGGCTTCACCCGTTCGGAGGGCGTCATTGTTCTGGCGGCAACCAACCGGCCGGACATTCTGGACCCGGCGCTGCTGCGACCCGGCCGCTTCGACCGGCAGATCCACGTGGGACGGCCGGATGTGAAGGGACGGGAGGAAATCCTGAAAGTCCACGCCAAGGACAAGAAGCTGGACGCTTCGGTGAATCTGAAAACCGTCGCCCGCTCCACCGCCGGATTTACCGGCGCTGACCTGAGCAATCTTCTCAATGAAGCGGCGATTCTGGCGGCCAGAGCGGACCGCCCGGTGCTGACCATGGAGGACATGAACGAGGCGCTGATGAAGATTACAGCAGGCCCCGCGAAAAAGAGCCGCGTTCAGACCCGGAAGGATTTGAAGGAGACGGCTGTCCACGAAGCCGGTCACGCTGTCGCCATGTACAACCTGCCAACTCATGACCCGGTGCGTCAGATCACCATTGTTCCCCGGGGGCAGTCTTTGGGCGCGACCTGGTATCTGCCCAAGGATGATTCTTCTAACCTGACCCGCAACGAAATGTATGAGCAGATCGTATCGCTGCTGGGCGGACGTGTTGCGGAAGCTCTGTTCCTCGGGGATATTTCCGTGGGCGCTTCCAATGACATCGACCGGGCAACGAAGCTGGCGAAGGACATGGTCGCTCGCTACGGCATGTGCGAAAAGCTGGGTACAGTGTCCTATCTTGACGGTGGAGAGGTGTTCATTGGTCGGGACTACCAGACCACCAAGAGCTATTCCGAGAAGGTCGCCGGAACCATCGACGACGAGGTCAGGGCGCTGATCGACAAGGCATACGACCACTGCAAGCAGATTCTGACAGACAACAGCGACAAGCTTCACAAGGTCGTGGACTTCCTTCTGGAAAAGGAGACTATGACCGGCGAGCAGTTTGAAGCGATCATGCAGGGCAGGGAAGTGGGAGACGCTTCTTCCACCTCCATGTTCGACGGCTTTGAGGACGGGAAGGAAAAACCGGAGACCACCGAAGAATAACGGTCACGGCGAGCTATACAAAACAAATCACCCTGGTATCCAACAGATACCAGGGTGATTTTGAGCCTATATAGCCATTATATAAATCTGGCAGGGATTCCATTCGTCCCACAGCGTTGGGAACACTTCCAGTTCCTTGAATCCCAGAGAGAGATAGAAGCGGTTGGTGTCGTCGTAAATAGCATATCTGCCCATCTGGACGGTTTTGACTTGGATAAAGGAATATCCCAGCTGTTTGGCTTCGGCTTTGGCCTGCTCAAAAAGCGCTCTGCCGATGCCTTGCCGATGATATTCCTGCCGCACCCCCATGACGGCCAGCTCCACGGTATGCCGCCCGGTTTCTTTCAGATAGAGAAAACCGACGGGAACATCGTCCGCAAAAGCGCAGAAGAATGGGCGTCCTTTGCTGTCCGCGATGTACGCTTCCGTAGCTTCCGGGATGCCGAACCAATCCGGAAGCACTTCCAGAATGGCCCTTGCGATGTCCTTTTTCTCAATATCGCTGTCAATTTTCTGTATTACCATTGGGATTGCTCACTTTCTTCCGCCGCAGCCATTCTTTAGCAGGTGCGGCGGCGTGTGTCTGGGTCGTTGCGGCCCGCATCCTGAAACGACCCCGGTATCCATTCGGATACCGGGGTGATCGCTTATAAGTTGGAGGCAACGCTCTTTCTGACCAGTGCGCGGTGAAGCTTGGCTTCGGCCAGACGCAGGTCGGTGTCGGATGCGTTTTTGTCGTGGAGTACCTTCTCCGCTTTTTCACGGGCGGCCTCCGCTCGGGCGACATCGATCTTGTCTGCCCACTCAAAGGTAGTGGGGACTAACGTCACCTCGCCCTTTGAGACGCTGACCATACCGCCGATGCACGCCGCTGTCCGGCGCTGTCCGTCGGACACAATGACGGCCCGCCCCATACCCAGGGGGGCGACATAGTTCATGTGACGGGCAAGAATGCCGACGTCGCCGTTGGTGGTGCGAACAAGCAGTTCTTCTGCCTGACCGTCATAAATCAGGCCGTCGGGGGTGACGATTTTCAAGTGGAAGGGTGTCATGCCTTCTCACCGCCCCGGTACTTGGCAACCACGTCGTCGATGGAGCCGGCGAACAGGAAGTAGGATTCGGGAATGTCGTCATATTTACCCGCAATAATTTCCTGGAAGGAGCGGATGGTTTCCTTCAGGGGGACGTACTTGCCCTGATAGCCGGTGAACTGCTCGGCAACATGGAAGGGCTGGCTGAGGAAACGCTGCACCTTACGGGCGCGGTTGACCGTCAGCTTGTCCTCTTCGGAAAGCTCGTCCATACCCATGATGGCGATGATGTCCTGCAGCTCTTTGTAGCGCTGGAGGATGCTCTGCACGGCACGGGCGGTCTCGTAATGCTCCTGACCAACGATTTCGGGAGTCAGGATACGGGAAGTGGAGTCCAGCGGGTCAACGGCGGGGTAAATGCCCAGAGAGGAAATGCCGCGGTCAAGAACCGTTGTGGCGTCCAGATGGGCGAAGGTGGTAGCGGGGGCGGGGTCGGTCAGGTCGTCAGCGGGAACGTAGACAGCCTGAACGGAGGTGATGGAGCCTTCCTTGGTGGAGGTGATACGCTCCTGCAGGGCGCCCATTTCCGTTGCCAGAGTGGGCTGATAGCCGACGGCGGAGGGCATACGGCCGAGCAGTGCGGATACCTCGGAACCGGCCTGGGTGAAACGGAAGATGTTGTCGATAAACAGCAGCACGTCCTGATGCTTCACATCACGGAAGTACTCTGCCATGGTCAGGCCGGACAGGCCCACGCGCATACGGGCTCCTGGCGGTTCGTTCATCTGACCGAAGACCATGGCGGTCTTGGAAATAACGCCGGACTCGGTCATTTCGTTGTACAGGTCGTTGCCCTCACGGGTACGCTCGCCAACGCCGGTGAAGACGGAATATCCGTTGTGGGCAGTGGCGATGTTGTAAATCAGTTCCTGAATCAGAACGGTCTTGCCAACGCCCGCGCCGCCGAACAGACCGATCTTACCGCCCTTGGCATAGGGGCAAATCAGGTCGATGACCTTGATGCCGGTTTCCAGAATCTCGGTAGCGGGCTGCTGCTCCTCGTAGGAGGGAGCGGGACGGTGGATGGGCCAGCGCTCGACGCCCTGTACAGGCGCTTTGTTGTCAATGGGCTGACCCAGCAGGTTAAATACACGTCCCAGGCACTCTTCGCCAACGGGAACGGAGATAGGCGCGCCGGTGTCGGTGGCCTCGGTGCCGCGCTGCAGGCCGTCCGTGGAGGACATGGCGACGCAGCGAACCACATTGTCGCCGATGTGCTGTGCGACCTCCGCCACGATGGTATGCTCGCCGTTGGGAATCTCGATGGCGCTGAGCAGACTGGGCAGCTGGTCGTCAGCGAAACGGATGTCAAGAACAGGACCCATGACCTGGATCACAGTTCCTTTGTTTTTGGCCATTGGGAATTCAACTCCTTCTGCTGAAATATTTGCGGAACAAAACGCGGGGGGAATACCCACTTTTACCCAAAATTCCGGGCTTAACCGACATTAGATACCGCAAATTCGTAACTTCTGGGGATTGGGCGATCAGAATACCGCCCCTGCGGGGACTCAGGAACCTGCGACGATCTCTGTGATCTCCTGGGTGATCGCGGCCTGACGGGCGCGGTTGAACTTCAGGCTCAGGTCGTCGATCATATCGTCGGCGTTCTGGGTCGCGGAATCCATGGCAGCCCGGCGGGCAGCCTGCTCGGAGGCGCGGCTTTCGCACAGCGCACCGTAGATAACGCCGCCCAGATACTCGGGGATGATCGCGGCGAAAACCTCTTCGCTGTCGCCCTCGTACAGGATATCGCCCTGATTGGTACTCTCTTTCTTTTCCGGCTTTTTCAGAGGCAGCAGCTGCATGGCTGCGGGCGTCTGGGCAAGGACGGAGACGAAATTGGTATACGCAACGACGATCTGGTCAAATTCTCCTGCCAGAAAAGCCTTGCTTACCTGCTTGGAGACGGAGAAGCAGTCACCCACGGTCAGTTCGGCCGCTTCGGCGTAGTGCTCCGTAAAGGTCGGGATCTGCTTGCTCCTGAAATAGTCCAGAGCCTTCTTGCCGATGGGCAGGACTACGGCGTCCTTGCCAGCGATCTCCGACTGAACCAGCTTGAGAACGTTGCTGTTGTAGCCGCCGGCAAGACCGCGGTCACCGGCAATGACGATATACAGTGCTTTTTTCACAGGACGCTCCTGTAAATAGGGGGAGGAGAAATCCCGGTTGGAGGACGCGATGTCCGCGATGGTGGAGTAAAGAATTTCAAAATAGGGGCGGGAGGAAAGCACCTGCGCCTGCGCCCGGCGGAGCTTGGAGGCAGCGACCATTTCCATGGCCTTTGTGATCTGCCTGGTGGACTCCATGCTTCGGATGCGGTTTTTGATTTCCTTGGTGGAAACGCCAGCCATGGCTTACCCCTCCTTATGCCTGAAATTCAGCCACCAGCTCGTCCAGGGCAGCTTTCAGGGCGTTCTCAGTCTCGGTCTCCAGCTTGCCGGTGGAGCGAATGGCCTCAAGAACGTCGGCGTGGTGATTGTTCATATGCTCTTCCAGCCGCTTCTCAAACTCGGGAATCTGCGCAACGGGAATGGAAGTGAGATACCCATGGGTCACGGCGTAGATGATGCACACCTGCTGCGCCACTTCCTTGGGAGAACCGTTCTTCTGCTTCAGCACGGCCACGATCCGCTCACCCAGAGCCAGACGGGACTTGGTATCCGCGTCCAGATCGGAGCCGAACTGGGCAAAGCTTTGCAGCTCGCGGTACTGGGAGTACAGCAGCTTCAGAGAACCGGCCACCTTCTTCATGGCCTTGATCTGAGCGTCACCGCCAACACGGGAGACGGAAATACCGGGGTTCACGGCGGGCATGATGCCGGAGTTGAACAGCTCGGATTCCAGGAAGATCTGGCCGTCGGTGATGGAAATGACGTTGGTGGGAATGTAGGCGGACACGTCACCGGCCTGGGTCTCAATGATGGGCAGAGCAGTCAGACTGCCGCCCCCAAGCTCCGGGGACAGCTGGGCTGCCCGCTCCAGAAGACGGGAGTGGAGGTAGAAGACGTCGCCGGGGTAGGCTTCCCGTCCGGGCGGACGGCGGATCAGCAGGGAAATGGCACGGTAGGCCACCGCGTGCTTGCTCAAATCGTCGTAAATGACCAGCACGTCCTTGCCTTGATACATGAAGTATTCGCCCATGGTGCAGCCTGCATAGGGGGCGATATACTGCATGGGCGCCAGCTCGGAAGCGGTGGCGGAGACCACGATGGTATAGTCCATTGCGCCGCCTGCGGTGAGGCTGTCCACGACCTGCGCCACGGTGGAACGCTTCTGACCGATGGCAACGTAAATGCAGATGCAGCTCTTGCCCTTCTGGTTCAGAATGGTGTCGGTGGCAATGGTGGTTTTGCCGGTCTGGCGGTCGCCGATGATCAGCTCACGCTGACCGCGGCCGATGGGAATCATGGAGTCGATGGCCTTGATACCGGTTTGCAGGGGGCGGGAGACGTGCTGCCGCTCGATGATACCGGGGGCGGGCATTTCGATGGCGCGGTAGGCCTCCGCCTCAATGCTGCCCTTGCCGTCGATGGGCTCGCCCAGGGCGTTGACAACGCGCCCGATGAGCTTTTCGCCCACGGGGACGGACACGACTCTGCCGGTGCGCTTGACGGTATCGCCTTCCTTGATGCCCTGATCGGAGCCGAGGATGACGATGGAGACGGTGTCCTCTTCCAGGTTCTGCGCCATGCCGTAGGAGCCGTCGGGAAATTCCACCAGCTCACCGGCCATGCACTTTTCAAGGCCGGAGGCCTTGGCAATGCCGTCGCCTACCAGAATGACGACGCCGGTTTCGCTGACTTCAATCTTGTTTTCGTAATTTTTGATCTGGCTGCGAATGATTTTCGTTATTTCTTCGGGTTTCAGTTCCATACAGTCCCTGCTTTCTCGTCAGAGTACGGTTTTGTTCAGCAGTTCCCGGATGGCGTCCAAGCGATGGGACACGGTGTCATCCAGGCGCTGACCGTCGTAGTCCAGGCGGACACCGCCCAAGACTGCGGGATCAATGCGATTGTGGAGCGCGATCGTCTTTCCGGTGATCTGGCTCAGCTTTCCTGTGAGCTTTTCCTCCTGCGCCGGGGTGAGAGCTACGGCGGTGACGGCCGTCACCTTCAGAATGCCGTTATCCCGGTTGTACAGTTCGGAAAAAGCGTCACAGCAGTCGGAAAAGTGGCGGATATAGCCCCTTTCCGTCAGGATTTTCATAAAGTTCAGAATATAGGGATGCACCGAGCCACGGAAGCTGGTGTCCAGAATCCGGCACCGCTCCGGCTTGGAAAGGCTGGGGTTGGAGAGCAGACGGACAAAATCCGGCTCCTCACCGAAGCTTTTTTGCAGGACGGTCAGCTGCTCCCCGATTTCCCGGGACAGCCCCTCGTCCTTTGCAAGCTCGTACAGGGATTGACCGTAGACGTTACCAACCTCTGTCATTTCTGATCACCCAATTCTTCAATGAAGCGGTCGATCATGCCGTCCTGATCGGCGTCGTTCAGCTCACGGCCAACGACCTTTCCGGCGATGGCCATGGCCAGCTCGGAAATTTCATTCTTGGCCTCGTTGATGGCTTTTTTCTTTTCCATCTCGATGTCGGACGCGGCCTTGGTCTTGATCTGGGCGGCCTGCTTCTGCGCCTGAGAAATGATCTCCTCGCTGCGCTGGGCGGCGGTCTTCTGGGCGGAGAGGATCATATCGTCAGCCTTGGTTTTCGCCTGACGCATATTCTCCTCATAGGTCTGCTTGATGGCCGCCGCTTCGGATTTCGCGGCTTCGGCGTCGGCAATCTGCTTGTCGGCGGTCTCGCGGCGCTTGTCCAGCACGGCCTTGATTTTATCCAGGAAGAAGATCTTGACGATAAGCAGCTGGATAAACAGGTTGCAAATCTGTGCAATCAGAGTTACGGGGTTTACCGTCACCAATGACTGGTAAAGGTCCATTGCGTTGCCTCCTTCCGGCGTACAATTTAATGATCGGATTTCTCGCCGGAAATCAGCCCAGATGCTTCATGAACATACCGGGGGCGACAAAAATCAGCAGCAGACCGGTAACGAAGCCGTAAATACCGGTGGTCTCGGACAGAGCGATACCCAGGATCATGGTGCTGGTAACGTCACTCTTGCACTCGGGGTTGCGGCCGATGATCTCACAGGCACGGGCGGCACAGTTGCCTTCGCCGATGCCAGGGCCGATACCGGCGATCAGAGCCAGACCGGCGCCGATGCCGCAACCTGCCAGAGCGATGCCTTTAGCCAAAATTTCCATAAATATTTCCTCCTAATAATGATTACGTATTTATTCAAATGGCCGCCGCGTTATCAGCCCGCGGCCTGTTTGATGAAGAGGGTGGTCAGGGTGCAGAAGATGAATGCCTGAATGCAGCCGCTGAACCAGTCGAAGTACAGGCTGGGAATGGCGGGAATGCCAATGGTCAGCCAGGGGTAATGCACACCCAGACAGGTGAGGATGGCGAGAACGCCAAGCACCGTGACGATGATGCCAAGAATCTTCAGCTTCTTTTTCTTCTTGGTAAAGCCGAGAATCAGAGGAATCAGACCAACGATGGTGACGATCAGCGCGACATACATGCTGGATGCCAGCAGATGGAACAGCGCACTGTTGGCGGCGACCAGCGCGGCGTAGATCAGGGCGCTGATGACCGTACCGGAGAGAATGTTGCCGAAATGACGGCAGGCCATGGAGACGGGGGTGAACAGCTCACTCATGACATTGATGGGCGCCAGGATGAAAAGGGGATCCAGGAAGCTCTTCAGATACGCGCCGATGCCGGAGGCCTTGATCTTATGGTAGGTAATCAGCACGAACACCACCAGCGCCCAGGCAAGCTCCGTCATCAGATCGGCGGTGGGGCTCCAGATACCCACAAGGCTGATCAGGTTGGAGAAAATGCTGGTGACGAAAATCGTGCCCACCAGCGGGATGTACCGGTCAAAATCCGGCCCCATGTTGCCCCGGACGAATTTCACCAGGGAGGTGTAGATCGTCTCGGCGACGGCCTGCTTCCGGGAAATGCCTGTGACCTTCAATCCGGACCCCAGCCAGATGAACAGAGCGGAGATCAGAATCAGAATCAGCCAGCTGACGATCAGCGTCTGGGTGATCTGAACCGTTCCGAACAGCGGGACGTTTTCAAATGTAGCTATAATTCGCGCGCCATTGATTTCAACGTTCATACACTCACCTCATAAAATCGATGAATATTACAATTCTTACACTTCAAAGGGGCCGGGATGATCTTCCGACTCGTCCTGCTCCTGCACTTTTCCTTCGGCCTCAGCAGCGGCAGGTTTTTCGTCATTGGGAACGAGCTTGCCCCGGCTTTGCAGGAAGAAAATGACCACGTTGGGGAACAGAACGGGCAGCGCGCCGGCCACAAAATGCACCTGGGGAATCAGGTATGCGGCGACGACCCAAGCGGCCTGAAGAAGCAGGCGGACATTGTAGCTCATCTGGAATTTCTGCCGCATTTTCTTCTTGCTGTCGATCTCCACGGCGTTCTGCACCGTCAGGCAGAGAATGGTGAAATTCAGAATTGCCACCACAGAGCCGCATGCCGCGCCAAGCAGAATGCGGAGAATGTCAAACTTGCCGATGCCGAACTGACTCAGAAGAAACAGCCCCGCGATCATGATAACGTCGCACGCCAGCGTGCCGACGGCGATGCGGGAGATTTCTTTTTTGGATGCTGCCTGTAATTTCATAACGGGAATTCCTCTTACTTATGGTCATTGAAGGAGACGGGCGGGTCTTTGTGGCTGCTGCTTTCGTCGGCTGCCTTACGCAGAGATTTCAGGCACGACCGGGCGGTGCTGACGGAGGTAAACAGACCCACAATGCCCAGCACGACCACGATCCACAGACCAAGGCCAAATTTATCCTGGAGCCAGACCGCCAGAATCAGAAAGAAAACCGTGGGAAACAGAATGGAAAACCCAAACTGCACCACCCACATAAGCAAATTCAGCAGCTTCATAGTGCCTCCGCAGGGGAAAAATGTATGACCCGCAAAATCGTTCCAAATTATTATACCCGATTTTTTGTCGAGATTCAAGACCAATTTTGAAGAATCCGGCAAAAGTTTCTTTGCTGGACGTTAAATGGACAGAAAGCGGAGAAAGAACGCAAAAGGGGCTTTTCATTTTGGGAGAAATATAGTAATATAGTAAAAGAAAATGACCGGCACCGAAACTGCGCTTCCTTCATACAATATCCGGAGGTGGTTCTGGTGGTGGGTTACATTATGCTGGGAACGCTGGCGGCCTTTGGGCTGGTAAGTGCGCTGTGGGTGCTGTACGGATTTCTGCTGCCCGCAGAGCGGGGCGGCGGGCTTTACGCTCCGGCAAGGCCGGGGGTGAAGGAGGATTCCTTTGCCCGGCGCTATCTCTGGCTGCGGGAGCTGGGGCTGCTGCGGGAAGAGCTTACCATGGTGGATTTTGGCATCAGCAATGCCGAACGGGACTGGCTGACGGAGCGGGGCGTGACGGTCTGCGCACCGGAAAAGCTGGCTGAGAGAATGGGAGAGAAAACGACTTGACGGAAGATCTGGAGATTTTGCAGGGCGCCATCAGCGCTGTGGTATATCAGAATTACGAAAACGGCTACGCCGTCCTTCGCGTGAACGTGGGCAGCGGTCAGAATGTGACGGTGGTCGGCACCATCCCTCTGCCCGCGGTGGGCGAACGGCTGATGGTGACGGGCAAATGGAGCACCCACTCCAGCTACGGACGGCAGTTCGAGGCGGAATTTCTGGAGCGGCTGATGCCTCAGACCAGTCTGGAAATCCTGAATTATCTCAGCAGCCGCATCATCAAGGGCATCGGCCCCAAGACGGCGGCACGGATCGTGGAGCATTTTGGGGAGCAGACCCTGCTGGTCATGGAACGGGAACCGGAGCGGCTGGCCGAGGTTCCCGGCATTTCCCGGGAAAAAGCGAAAGCCATGGGCGAGGAATTCCGGTTACAGGTGGGAATGCGGCAGCTGATGGAATTTTTTGCCGTACATCACCTCCCGGCGGAGCTGGCGGTGCGGGCGTACAAGCTGTACGGCGACAGCACTGTGGAGCTTCTGTACGACGACCCGTACTTACTCATGGACGAGGGGCTTGACGCGCCCTTTGGAGCGGTTGACCGCTTTGCTATTGAGTTGGGCGTGGCGGGGGACGACCCCCGGCGGGTGGAGGCCGGAATCCTGTTTGAACTGAACTACAATCTCACGGCGGGGCACAGCTTTCTGCCGGAGGACAAGTTGCAGCTGGCGGTCAGTCAGCTGCTGAGCGTGGACGGAGAAGCGGTAAAAGAAGGCATCGGGCGGCTGCTGGAAGCAGACCGTCTGGTGCGCAGTACGCTGGCAGGTATCACCGTTGATTATCTTCCAAGGCTGTATGAAGCGGAAGTGAATTGCAGCCGGCGGCTTCTGGAATTCGCAAAGGGCAGCTTCCCGCCGCCCAAAGGCTTGGAGCGCATGATTCAAAACGTGGCGGAGGAGAGCGGCATCGAATACTCCGAGGAGCAGACCCGCGCCATCCGGGAAGCGGCGACCTCCGGGCTGCTACTGATCACCGGCGGCCCCGGCACCGGTAAGACGACTATATTAAATGGTATATTGTCCCTGCTGGGACAGATGCAGCTGGCGTGTCTGTTGGCCGCGCCCACAGGCCGTGCGGCGAAGCGGCTGACGGAGGTGACGGGGGAGAACGCCTCCACCATCCACCGGCTGCTGGAAGCGGGAATCGACCCCGGCACGGGGGACATGGTGTTCGTCCGGGACGAGGACAACCCCCTTAAATGCGACGCGGTGATCGTGGACGAAATGTCCATGGTGGACGTGGAGCTGCTGCACCATCTTTTGCAGGCCATCCCCAGAGGGAAGCGGCTGATTCTGGTAGGCGACCCCGACCAGCTGCCCCCCGTGGGGCCGGGATTCCCGTTCAACGATATGCTGCGCAGCGGCTGCCTGCCCACGGTGCGGCTGACGGAGATTTTCCGGCAGGCACAGCAGAGCCTGATCGTCATGAACGCCCACCGGGTGAATCAGGGGCAGATGCCGGAGCTGAAAAACGTCAAAAGCGACTTTTTCTTCCTGCGCAGGCAGAGTGAGGATGCGGTCAGCACCCTGATCCGGGAATTATGCACCACCCGGCTGCCCAAGAACATGGGTATCCCACCGGAGCAGATTCAGGTGCTGTCTCCCACCCGCAAGGGGGGCGTAGGCACCGCCGCACTGAACAAAATGCTCCAGGCTGCCCTGAACCCCGCCACTCCCGACAAAAAGGAGCGCGCTTTCGGAGACATTATTTTCCGGGAGGGGGACAGGGTGATGCAGATCCGCAACAATTATGATATAATATGGAAGAAGACCGACGGCAGCGCCGTGGGCACCGGCATTTTCAACGGCGACGTGGGGACGATCACCGGGATCGACACCGGTGCTGAGACCCTGACGGTGACCTTCGACGATCGGGCGGCGGACTACGACTTTACCCAGCTGAACGAGCTGGAACCCGCCTACGCCATGACCGTTCACAAAAGTCAGGGCAGCGAGTACCGGGCTGTGATTTTAACGGCGTGGAACGGTTCGCCGTATCTGCTCAGCCGCAGCATTCTCTACACCGCCATCACCCGGGCGAGAGAACTGCTGATTATTGTAGGTCGTGAGGAAACCGTGGCGGCGATGGTGGAAAACGCGAAGAAAAACCGCCGCTACACGGGGTTAAAGCTTCGCTTACAGGGGAAAACCGAATGAGACTGGTTCACTGGCTGCTGGGCGTGCTGTTCCCGCCAAAGTGCGTTCTGTGCGGCAAAGTCCTGGGAAAAGAGGAACTTGACCTGTGCCGCACCTGCCGGGAGGAAGCGCCGGAATTTCTTAATAAAAAAAGAAAGGGTCAATTTCTTGACAGTTTCGCTGCGGTCTGGTACTATGAAGGGAATGTAAGAAGGAGCCTTCTGCGTTTCAAGTTCGGCGGCGCGAGAAATTACGCCGCTGCTTATGGCAGGCTGTTAGCCATGCATATCCAGAATCAGTACCCCGACGGGTTCGATGTGCTGACATGGATCCCCGTCAGCCGTCTGCGGAAGTTGCGCCGTGGCTACGATCAGGTGGAGCTGCTGGCGAAGACCGTTGGGCGGGAGTTGGGGATGACCCCGACGCCCCTTCTGCGGAAAGTCCGTCACAACCGTCCCCAGTCCGGCATTCACGGCGAGGCGGAACGCCGGGCAAATGTGCTGGGCGTCTACCGGCTGACCCAAGGTGTAGAAATTGCCGGAAAGCGGATATTGCTGCTGGACGACATCCTGACCACCGGCGCCACGGCGGGAGAAGCCGCCCGTGTGCTGAAAACCGCCGGGGCGAAGGAAGTACATTGCGCTGCCGTTGCATCGGCAGGAAAGGAATAAGTAGGTGTCATTATGTTTTTATTTTCCAATGATCTGGGCGTTGACCTTGGTACATCCAATGTTTTGATTTACGCCGACGGCAAGGGACTGGTCGTCCGGGAACCCTCTGTTGTGGCTATGGACAAGAACACCGGCAAGATTTTGCAGGTGGGTGCGGCCGCGCGGAACATGCTGGGACGTACTCCCGGCAACGTGGTCGCCATGCACCCGCTGAAGGACGGCACCGTATCCGACCATGAAATGACCGTCCGGATGCTTCAGGAAATGTTTAAGACCGCGACGAAGGCGTCCTTCTTCACTCCCAAGCCCCGTGTGGTCATCTCCGTACCCTCCGGCGTGTCCGAGGTAGAGGAGCGCAGCGTCATCAACGCCGCCATCGAAGCCGGCGCGCGCAGAGTGTTCCTGATAGAGGAACCCCTCGCGGCGGGTCTGGGCGCGGGACTGGACATTCGCGGCCCCAGCGGCCATCTGGTGGTGGACATCGGCGGCGGCACCACGGACATCGCGGTGCTGAGCATGAACGGCGTGGCCGTTTCTTCCTCCCTGAAGGTGGCGGGCAACTACTTTGACGAGATGATAGCCCGGTACGTCCGCCGTCAGCACGGCGTGGTGATCGGTCAGGTCACCGCAGAGAATGTGAAAATCCAGATCGGTCAGGTCTACCCCAGGGACGAGGAGCGCAGCATGAACGTCAAGGGGCGTGACTTCAAGACCGGTATGCCCAAGGTCATCACCCTGACCTCCACGGAGATCTTCGAGGTGCTGCGCCGTCCCGCCCGGATGATCACCGACGAGGTGCTGGCGGTTCTGGAGCAGACAAGCCCCGAGCTGGTGTCGGACATTTCCGAAAACGGCATCACCCTCACCGGCGGGTGCAGCCAGATCTGGGGTATGGATCTGCTGATTGCCGAGCGCACGGGCATCGGCTGCGTTCTGGCGGACGACCCCGACGCCTGCACGGCCTACGGCGCGGGCAAGAGCCTTGCATGGATCAACCACATGCAGGAAGGCCCCATCAACATTGCCAGAAAACGGGCGATGCGTGGCTGATATGGAGAAAAAAGCGAGGATCGGGCGAAGCGCCCTGCTGATTATTGGCATCATCTACACCGCCTTGGGCGGAACGTTTGTGATACTGGGCATTGCGCTGGCGGCGCTTCTGCGGGACAGCGACGCCTTTATGGTCGGTCTCATTTTCGGTGGGATCGGCGCCATATTCCTGATTTTGGGAATCATTTTCCTCATTG
This sequence comes from Firmicutes bacterium CAG:110, assembly GCA_000434635.1. Lineage (GTDB taxonomy): Bacteria > Bacillota > Clostridia > Oscillospirales > Oscillospiraceae > Faecousia. Next base: position 73,851 of record HF988123.1, read on the forward strand.
TCGAACTCTGCAAGAAAAAGCGGTCGGATGCCCTGCTTGCCTCGGGACACTACGTTCTGGGCGAGGTGGTGGATATTGCCGCGAATATCAACGTCAACGTAAACGGCCGGTATCCCTACTATATAATAGTACAGTATATCGACCCTCACGGTGTGCGGCACATTTTCAAAAGCCCCAGCCTGCGCATTTTCCGCGACCCGGAGCTGATCGGCAAAAAAGTGAAGGTCTACGTGGAAGATGACAATTTTAAGCACTATTACGTAGACGTGGACGAGATTCTGCCAAAGTATGTGGAACATTAGGTAACAGAGTTTGCCCCCAAAGGCCATTGGCCTTTGGGGGCAGTTTTCTTAATCCTGATCGCAGGGAGTTTCTTTCTTCCGGTCGCAGCCGGTGGGGGTGAATTGGCGGGCGGGGAAGGGAATGCGGCTGAACATTTCGCAGGGGTCTTCGGTGCAGCAGCCCTCGCTGTCGCAGCATTCCTTTTCTGGGATGGCGTATTCCACCATCGGCACGACCAGCTGCACATCCCGTTCCAGCCGGACGATGGAGAACTGTCCCAGCGTGACGTACAGGCGGCGATGGTCGCCGGGGATGGTCAGCTCTTCGTCGAACAGCGCCCGGATGCCTGCGGGAATCTGGACGGTGACGGACTCCGCCGTGCCGCACTCGCAGGCATCCTTGACCTTGGAGCTGAGCACCATGGGGTCAAGCACCTCCACCACGGCGGTAGGACGATTGGAGGAAGAGAGCGTGCAGCCGTCGGCTTCTCCGATGCGGGTGTCGCTGGTGAAAATGTGGGCGCGGCTGTCCTCACCGCATAGCACCGCCCGTTTGGAGAATACCGCGAGACCGCTCAGTGCTGCGGGACGGCAGGTGCCGATCACCGCGTCCGCCAGAATGCGGTAGTAGAAGGTGATGTCGATACAGTAGTGATTCCGGTCAAAGGCGACCGGCTCCACATCGATGTAGGTGTGCAGCAGCTGGGCGCTGCGTACCCGCACGTTGGCGGCGTTGTCGAGCGTCTGCTGGGAACCGGCGGTGAGATAGACCCGCAGGTCTTCCACGCAGTCCTTATCCCGGCAGGCGTCGGTTATCTTCCGTGTGTGAATGGACATGGCCTGGCGCAGATCCTGAGGATCGCAACGCAGGATGCCGGACATTGCTCAGACATGGAAACCCCTCCTGATGGCGTGATTTAAGCGAAAATTGCTTATAGGACAGTTTATGCGCCGCCTGTCAGGAAGTGCATAAATTGGAAGCATCAGGGGAGGGGACAAAGGGGGACTGGGGAACCTCTGAACAAATCGGCTGCGGCTGAGCCGGAATTTCCTGCCTCCAGCTCTTGCCGATTTAATCAGAGCTTCTCTAAAACCACCCAAAGCAAATTGCACAGTTCAAAAGCCATATTTTCGTCATTGTGCCAAATCGCAAGTGCAAATATTTCGCAGATTCGTGCAGATACCATCAAATTATGACAAAGTGTGAAACGCAATTCCGCATCGGCTGGCGGCTGTTGACAAACTCGTTTCGCAATGCTAAACTAATGTCTGCCTGAAAGAAGTCAGCCCGGATCATTTTGTTGCCTGTTCTCTTTGCGATTGAATCACGAATAATGAAAGCGCGGCGCCGGTGCAGGCGATAAAACCGTCTGCCCGGGGCTGAGCGTAACTGGAGGAACGATATGGATCTCAATTCTATCAAGACAGAACAGCGTAACAGCCGGACTGCACAGATCGACACCATGAGTACGCTGAGCATGGTGAAGCTGATCAACGAAGAAGATAAAAAGGTCGCCGCGGCAGTGGGAGACGAGGCCGAACACATCGCTCAGGCGGTGGATGTGATCGCCGCCCAGCTGAAGCAGGGCGGACGGCTGGTCTACAGCGGCTGCGGCACTTCCGGACGTCTGGGCGTTCTGGACGCCGTGGAATGCCCGCCCACTTACTCTACCGATCCCGGCGAGGTGATCGGCCTGATCGCCGGCGGAAACGAGGCGATTTTCCGGGCAAAGGAAGGCGCGGAGGACGACGAAGCCCTTGGCGCGGAAGATTTGAAGAAAATCGGCTTCGGAAGCAAGGACGTGCTGGTGGGCATCGCCGCCTCCGGCAGAACGCCCTATGTGCTGGGCGCTATGAATTACGCCAAGGAGCAGGGCGCCCATGTTATCGGCATTTCCTGCAACCCCGGTTCCCAGGTGGAAAAGACGGCGGAAATCGCCATCACCCCCACCCCCGGCCCCGAGGTGGTCACCGGCTCTACCCGGATGAAGAGCGGCACCGCCCAGAAAATGGTGCTGAATATGCTCTCCACCGGCGCAATGATCAAGCTGGGCAAGGTCTACGGCAACCTGATGGTGGACGTGAAGCCTACCAACGCGAAGCTGGTGGAGCGGTGCAAGCGCATCGTCTGTGAAGCCACCGGCGTGGATTACGATACGGCTACCGAGGCGCTGGAAAAGTGCGGCTATCGGGCGAAGGTCGCCATTGTCATGCTGAAAACCGGCAGCGATGTGCACGAGGCCGAGCAGCGGCTGGAAGCCCATGAGGGCCGGGTCGCCCAGGCCGTGGGGGAGAACTGATTATGGCACATCTGCGTTGTGATTTCCGGTCGGACGCCATGGGGATGAATACCTCCATGACCGTCATTCTGCCGGAGAAAACCGACCTCTCTCAGGTGCCGGTGGTATATCTGCTCCATGGGCTGGAGGACAACTGCACCGGCTGGGCGCGGTATACCAGCGTGGAGCGCTATGCCCGGGAAAAGAACGCGGCGCTGGTGATCCCGGAGGTTCAGCGAAGTTTTTACGCGGACATGGACCGGGGAATTTCCTATTTCACCTTTATTCACGACGAATTGCCGGAGATTTGCCGGGGCTTTTTCGGGTTCTCCGCCAAGCGGGAGAAGAACTATCTCATGGGCCTTTCCATGGGCGGCTACGGCACGCTGAAATGCGTGCTGCAAACTCCGGAACGTTACGCCGGGGCAGCGGCCTTTTCCGCAGTGGCGGATATCGAGGAATTTGTCGCCGTGCAGACACCGGCGGAGAAACGAGAGCTTCAGGCCGTGTTCGGTCAGTCTCTGGAAATTTCGGCGGACTGCAATCTGCTGACGTTGGCGGAAAAAGCGGATGCGGCGCGGCTGCCGAAGCTCTACATGGCCTGCGGCGAGCAGGACGCTCTGTACGCCGCCAATGTGCGGCTGGCGGACAAGCTGACGGCGCTGGGCGCGGACATCCGGTTTGAACACTGGACGGGTATCCACAACTGGGAGTTCTGGGATGCGGCCGTTCGGAAAGCACTGGATCATCTGCTGTAAGTCGAAAGGGAGAAACCAATGGACTTTATTGCAGGAGTAGACGGCGGCGGCACCAAGACCAAGGTAGTCTGCGCCTCGCCGGAGGGAAAGGTGCTGGATACCGCGGTGTTCGGCCCCTTCAATATGAACAGCATCGGCGCGGAGCGGTTCTCCGCGCTGCTGCAGGAGCTGTGCGCCTATCTGAACGGACTGGGTGATTGTCGGGCGCTTTGTATCGGCTCCGCCGGTATCAGCAACAAAGAAATGACCCGTATCGTGGAGATGGAAATGACCCGGGGCGGCATCGAGAACTGGAATCTGGTGGGCGATCAGGTGATCGCCCTGAATGGCGCATTGTCCGGCGAAGCGGGCATCGCCCTGATCGCGGGCACCGGCTCCATCTGCTTCGGAAAGAACGGGGCGGGGGAGTATGCCCGTTCCGGCGGCTGGGGACATCTGATCGGCGACGAGGGCAGCGGCTACGCTCTGGGCAGGGACGCTCTGGCGGCAGTTGCCCGCGCATGGGACGGCTGGGGCGAGAAAACCCTGCTGTCTCAGCTGCTGGCCGAGCAGATGGAACTGGACGATCAGAAGAAGATCATTTCCTACACCTACGGCGGCGACAAGAGCCGGATCGCGGCGCTGGCGCCCTTGGTGGAGCAGGCGGCCAAACAGGACGACGCGGTCGCTCTGGAAATCATCCGGGACAATGCCGTCAAGATGACCGGGCTGGTGGGCGCGGTGGCGCGGCAGCTGGGCATCAAGGCCGGAAAGGTCGCCATGCTGGGCGGACTGCTGGAGCATGACACCAAGCTTCGGGAGACCTTCGTCGCGGAAATGGGCAGGCAGTATCCCGCTCTTACCTGCACGGAGCCGGAGCGGGACGCGGCGGCCGGTGCGTTGATGCTGGCAAAAGAAATGCTGTGAGGTGACAATGTGCATCCGATCGCAGAATGTATGGAAAAAGACAGCCGTCTCGTGGTGGGACTGATGTCCGGCACCTCGGCCGACGGCGTGGACGCGGCGCTGTGCCGGATCACCGGGCATGGAACGGCTTCCAAAATCGAGCAGCTGGGCTTTGTATTTCAGCCCTTTTCCGGGGAGATTCGCCGGGAAATTCTGCGGCTGGCAAGCGGAAACAGCGCCTGCGCGGCGGATTTCTGCAAAATGAATTTTCTTCTGGGAGAGCTGTACGTTCAGGCGGTGGAGGCGCTTTGCGCTGAGACCGGCATCCGGGCGGAGCAGATCGACCTCATCGGCAGCCACGGCCAGACCTTCTGGCACATCCCGCTGCCGGAAACATACCTTGGACACAGCTTCCGCAGCACATTCCAGCTGGGAGAAGGCTCTGTACTGGCGCAGCGGTTTGGCTGCCTGGTGGTGAGCGATTTCCGGGTCCGGGACGTGGCGGCGGACGGCCTGGGCGCGCCCCTGGTGCCCTACAGTGAATTTTTGATTTACCGCAGCGAGACCGAGTGCGTGGCCTTGCAGAACATCGGCGGCATCGGCAATATCACCTGTCTGCTCCCGGCCTGTCGGCTGGAGGACGTGTTCGCCTTTGATACCGGCCCGGGCAATATGGTCATGGATGCGGTCTATACGGAGCTGACCGGCGGGGAAAAGACCTTTGACGAGGGCGGTGCTTATGCTGCCGGGGGAAAGGTGCATGAAAAGCTGCTGGAAATGCTGATGCAGGACGCTTACCTGAGCCAGAAGCCCCCGAAAACCACCGGGCGGGAATACTATGGCCCCGACTTTGTGAAGAAGGTCATGGACTATGCCCGCAGGGAGAACATCTCCGGTCAGGATCTGATGGCCACGGTGACGGACTACACGGCGCAGACCATCCGCTACAGTGTGGAGCATTATTTCCCCCGGAAACCGGATAAGCTGATTATCGGCGGCGGCGGAAGCATGAATAAGACCTTGGTGCAGGCGGTTGCCAGAGCGCTGCCGGAGTGCCGGGTCCTGACCAACGAGGATCTGGGCTACGACAGCAATGCCAAGGAGGCCGTGGCCTTCGCGGTGCTGGCCAACGAGGCAATTTTTGCCGGCTGCAACAACGTTCCCACGGTCACGGGGGCGAAGAATCCGGTGGTTATGGGGAAAATCAGCCTGTAGAAGCCTATGGAAAACAGAATTTAGGGTCTATCTGAAAACCGTCAACATGCCCAAACAGCGGGTCTTTTCCGTCTGCTGTGCACCATTTTCCCTTGCAATACACAAAGTATTCCTGCGGAAAAATGGCTTCAGCAGACGAAAAATCCCTCGCTGTTGGTCATATTTCCGGTTTCCAGATAGACCCTAACCTAAAAACAGGAAAAACCGAATTTTGAAGTTTTCGGAAAAATATTTGATCCGGTCATTCCCGGCATGATGGGGGTCGGGTCTCCGCTGCTCTACGGCGTGACGCTGCCTCTTGGCAGACCCTTTGTGACGGCCTGCCTTGGCGGCGGCTTTGGCGTATTATGGCCTGCGGCGTGGCGTCCTACGGCTGGGGCGCTTCCGGTTTGCTCGGTATCCCCATGATGGGCGCGGGGCCGGTGGGAACCAAGGGTATGCTTTTATACTGCGTGGGACTTGCCATCAGCTGCGTCATGGGCTTCGTGCTGACGTTTTTCACCGTTCCCGCGGAACGGGTAAAAGATGTGTAAAAGACTGCCCCTGCGTACCGGTTATGCCGGGTGCAGGGGCGGATTCTTGCTTTTTCGGGAAAAATGTGCTATACTATCACAGATGAAACTCGGGTAGGAGATGATTTACTTGAAAAGTGTTTTGATTCGCGCGAAGCAGTATCTGCCCACGGCCAGCGGCGCGGAGCAGGGGGCGCTTCGGTATCTTCTGGAGCATTCCGAGGAAATTCCCCAGCTCAGTGTAAAGGAGCTGTCCCAGCGCTCCTTCAGTTCCGCGGCGACCATTGTGCGCCTGTGCAAAAAGCTGGGATTTGAGGGCTACCGGGATCTGCAGAAGCAGCTGTTGTTTGAGATCGCCGTGCGGACGCAGGAGCAGACCAAGGGGAATGCCCGCGTCACCGCCGGAAGCACTTCGGATATCGTCTACAAGATCACCTACCGGAACATTGCGTCACTGGAAGAAACGGTGAAGCTCGTGGAGCCGCAGGTGCTGGAACAGGCGGTTGACATGATCTGCCGGGCGGATTCCGTCCTTCTGTTCGGACTGGGCGCTTCCCAGCTGGTGGCCAAGGACGCGTATCTGAAATTCCTCCGGATCGACAAGCCCTGCTCCTGCTGCGAGGACATTCACTCTCAGTACGTCATCGCCCGGAATTCCAAACCAAACGACGTGGCGATTGTCATCAGCTATTCGGGTAGAACCGAGGAAATTGTCCGCTGCGCGGAATATCTGAAGGCGCAGGGAACGCCCATCATCGCCATTACCCGCTTTGAGTTGTCGCCCATTTCCCGGATGGCAGCCTGCTGCCTGAACGTGATGGCTTCGGAGGAACTGTACCGCAGCGGCGCTATGTCCTCCCGAATTGCCCAGCTGAATATGATCGACATTCTGTACACGGCCTGTATCAACCGAAATATCAGCCAGAATGTGCGGATGTTCTCCCACAACCGGCTGGATACGGAGAGAGCCTGACAGACAGAAACGAAAACGGAGGTACTCCTGCTTGAGAGTACCTCCGCTTTGTAATGTGCCAAATATGTATCGGAAAAACGTCGCCTTCCTGATTGGGGGCAGTGACCTCTACCACGGCGGTAGGACGATTGGAGGAAGAG
>HF988124.1:0-7200 GCA_000434635.1 Firmicutes bacterium CAG:110
GAAAGTGGGATGATTTGTTATCCGTTATGCCCCATGGTCTCCATCTCCGCCTGATGATTTTCGATCAGTCCGGGAAGCGTCTGCGCGTCCCGGAAATAATCGTACACATTATGCACCCGGCGGCGAATCTGTTCGTCAAAGTACAGACTAACTTTGCCCTTCATAACGCTCACAAAATCGTCCAGATACGCATCCAGATCGGTGTAGAACAGGTCGGTCATGTCGTAGATCACGTACCGGTCGTCCTCGTACACCTTGTCCTGCTCCATCCGGGAAAACGGGATGATGTTTCCATAGATGAACGCATATGGGTTCTCCGCCGTCAGCGCGGCACGTTCGTACACGAACAGGTAAACCACCGGGATGCACTGCCCGCCGTCCGTCTGCCCCTGATATTCCGGGAGCGCCGCCATGATTTGCAGGGACTGGTCGCTTCCCGTTCCGGAAAATGCCGCGCCCACCATCCGGTTGAATGCGTCAAGGGAATGGTATTGCTGTATCACCACCTGATACTGAATGTCCTTGGGCAGCGTCTCGTCGAACACCTGTTCCCGGGGTGTCTGGACGAAAACATGGGGATCAACCGGGTGAACAAGTGTCCCGTTTGTTTGCGCCAGAAGCTCCTGCACCTTCTGCTGATACTCGAAATGCGCCTGTGTCATTGTCGGCGGTTCGTCCAGATAGGTGTCCTCAAAGTAGGATTTCAGGTCGTCGGTAATGCCGTCCAGATTTTGTGCCGGTGCAGGTTCGGGCGGCGTTTCCGGCTCTGTTGGCGCCGTTTCTTCCTCAGACTCAGAAAAGTGGAAGAAACACATCCAGTCGTGGCCGAACAGGAAATCATGATTTGTCAGGACCAGATAGTAACCGCTCTCCTCCAGCGTCCCCCATGTGCCGTTTTCCAGTGCCTTGATGTCGTAGGCTTCCGACAAATCCACCAGCATGGTGCCGCCGGAGTGCGCCGGGAAGCGGATATTCTCAACGCGCACCATTCCTCCGGGCAAAGGCTCCACTTCCCCGTTCCGCCAGCCCATGAGCTTCACCTGCTTCTGGAACTCCAGCGTCTTATCCGACCGGTTCACCACCTCTATGGAGACGATCCCGTCCCCCAGATAGGTTCCTTTCAGGGACAGATCGTCCCCGTTAAGCCCCGAAAACAGCGTCCGGGCGCAGGACGCCAGCAGAAGCGCGCAGAGCGCCGCCGCCAACAGCAGATATTTTGTTTTCTTCGGAGATACCCGGCTTTCTACATTCAGATTCACACCGGTTTTTTCTTCAAATGTCTGCCGGATATTACGTAAATTATTCTTGGTAAATCGATTCATTCCGCACCTCCCCAGGCTTGCGACAGCTTTTCCCTGAGCAGACGCTTGCTGCGGTACAGGGAGTTGTCCACCTGCTTCACCGTCATTCCCAATGCCAATGCGATCTGCCGCGGCTTCTGGTCGTAATAATACCGCCGCACCAGAATTTCCCGCCCCGGCTCGTCCAGAGAATTCACCGTTTCCAGCAGCTCCCGCCGGGTCTCCTTGCGCATGGCTTCCTCCTGAAGCCCCAGGGTCTGCGCCAGTACGGCCTCCTCCAGCGGAAGCACGCCCCGGCGGGTGATCTCCCGAAAGCGGTCAATGGCGCGGCTTCTCACCACGATGCACAGCCAGCTCTTCAGGCTTCCCTTTTCGGGGTCGAATTTTTCCGGATGCTCCCAGAGGTAGATGAACGTGTCCGCGACACATTCCTCCACATCCTGAGCGCACCCGACCTTCTCCAGCACCGCGCTGGCAATCGGCCAGAGCAGACGGGAGTATTTATCGATGACCGCGCTCACCGCCTGCTCGTCCCGGCGGGCGATTGCTTCGATCACGGCTTTATCCTTCACGGGCGTCACCTCGTTCCTTTTTTGACCGGTCATATCCATAATACGGCGAATTTTTCAAAAACGCTTTTTTGCGCGGGAATGAAAAACGCTGTCATCTTACTTCGGATGACAGCGCCTCTTCTATAGAATCGTATACAGCCAGTAAATAAACCCATACACCACGCTTGCGGCCAGGCCGTACACGATCACCGGCCCCGCGATGGTGAACATTTTTGCGCCCACGCCCAGCACGAAGCCCTCGGTCTTGAATTCCACGGCCGGGGCGGCGATGGCGTTGGCAAATCCCGTGATTGGCACCAGCGTACCGGCTCCCGCATGCTTGGCGATGTCGTCGTACACGCTCAGACCCGTCAGTAGTGCGGACAGCGCCACCAGCGTCATGGACGCGGCCGTTCCGGCGTCCTGCTTTTCCAGTCCCCAGGCGCCGTAGCAGTTCGTGAATATCTGCCCGACCACACAGATCAGCCCGCCAATCCAGAAAGCGTTCAGGCAGTCGCGCCACATGGGCGATTTGGGCGCCATCCGTGCCACCAGAGCGCCGTATTGTTTTTCCGTCATGTTGAATCCCTCCGGAGGTAGCTTTCCCCGGAGAATACAATCAATTCATCATTTCCGCTTCATGCAGGTGTTTTGCCAGCCTGCAGGTGACCTCGGCGCAGCGGTGGGCGGCGATTTTTTCAAATGTGGGATAGTCCATTTCCGCGCTGTCGTCCGCTTTGTCGGAGATGGCGCGGAGGATGACGAAGGGAACGCTGTTGCGGTAGGCCGTCTGGGCGATGGCCGCGCCCTCCATTTCCGTACACAGTCCCTGGGTGTTTGCCACGATTTTTTCCTTCACCGCTGGGTCGGCTACGAACTGGTCGCCGCTGGCGACCCTGCCCACCCGGGTGTGACCGGGATTTACCGCTTCCGCCGCCGCAAAGGCGTAGCTGAGCATCGTGTCATCGGCGGGAAACGCGATGACATCCATCCCCGGAACCTTGCCGAAGGGATAGCCGAAATGGATGCAGTCAAAGTCATGGTACATGGCGTCCCGGCTCACCACCAGATCGCCGATGTCCAGCTGGGCGCAAAGGGAACCGGCAATACCGGTGTTCACCAGATGGGTCACGCCGAAGCAGTCGCAGAGGATCTGCACGCACAGCGCCGCGTTGACCTTGCCCACGCCGCACTGCACCAGAACCACGGGAAGTCCCATCAGCACGCCCTCGTGGAAGGTGCTGCCCGCTTTCTTTGTGGAGGCCACCTGCTCCATTTCGGAAAGCAGTGTTTCAACCTCCACATCCATCGCGCCAATAATTCCTAATTTCGTCATTGTTTTCTCCTTATTCCGGGTAAACCAGTCGGCTGTCGTCAATGTTCTCCAACAGCGCGGCGTATTTTCTGCCCCAATAATTTGCCATGGACAGGTTCATGTCCAGGTAGTTGCCGCAGTCTTTTGGACTTGCCCCCGGCACCTCTCCCCGGTAGTCCCGGATGAAGCGGAAGCAGTCCAGCACCAGCGGAACAACGTCTTTGGACGTGTGGTCCCCGGTCAGCAGGAGGTAAAAACCCGTCCGGCAGCCCATGGGGCCGAAGTAAAGCACCTTGTCTTTCCATGTCGGCTCGTTTCTCAGGTAGGTTGCCGCAAGATGCTCGATGGTATGCACCTCGGCGGTGTTCATCACCGGCTCGTCGTTGGGCTTCGTCAGGCGCAGGTCGAAGGTCGTCACCGTCTCCGCCCCCACCTTATCCTTCCGGGAGACGTACAGCCCCGGCTGCAATTTAATGTGGTCAATGGTAAAGCTGGTTATTTTTTCCATGTCATTCCCTCCGTTTTCTACGGAAAAGGATACCACATTCCAGTCGTTATTGCAAGCAAAACCGCCCGCAACCAGTGGTTGAGTCCATTTCAACCGCCGGTTGGGAAAAAATTCTTCCCATATTAACGAACATTTTATAGCTTTTTCGTCCCGGTTATGGCATGATATAGGCAGTTGCAACGACTGATACCCTTCCGGCAAGGCAAAACGCCCTGCCATGTACTTCATTTAAGGAAAAGGAGATCAATAGAATATGGAAGAAACATTGGGAAAGCGGATCGTCTTCCACCGCAAGCGTCTGGGACTGACTCAGGACGCCCTTGCGGAGCTGATGGGCGTCACCGCGCAGGCCGTGAGCAAATGGGAAAATGACCAGTCTTGCCCGGACATCGGCGCACTGCCGAAGCTGGCGGAGATTTTCGGCATCTCCACTGACGAGCTGCTGGGGGTCGAACGGAAAGAGGTTCACCCCGCCGAGATCGTCCCGGCGGACGGGGAAGAAAACGACGTACATCCGGAAATGACATGGGAACTGTCTCTGGACGACGGAAAGAAAGGCGGCATTGGCCTTGCCATCTGGATTTTACTGGTGGGCGGCATCATGCTGACATCCTATCTTCTGAACTTCCACGCGAAGCTCTGGGACGTAGTCTGGCCGTCGGCGCTTCTGGTGTTCGGCATTTTCGGGCTGTTTCCCCGATTTTCCTTCTTCCGGCTGGGCTGCTCCCTGTTCGGACTGTATTTTCTGATGAGCAATCTGAACTTTGCCCCCTTCCGACTGGGGCGGGAGTTTCTTCTGCCGGTTCTTCTGCTGCTGTTCGGCGGCAGTCTGCTGGTGGACACTCTTCGCAAGTCGAAAAACGGCACGCACAACAGCGGCTGCTTTTCCTTCCACCCCACCAGAAACGGCGGCCGCAAAAAAGAGCACTGCACCTGCACCGGCAATTTCTTTGACTGCGACACAGCCTTCGGCGAGAACCACTACACCATCCTCCTGCCCACGCTGGGCGGCGGCAGTGCGGACGTGAGCTTCGGCAGTTTGTCCGTTGATCTTCAGAAATGTGAGCATCTCGGCGAAAACTGCACCGTCGATCTGAACTGCGCTTTCGGCGAGCTGGTGCTGATCGTCCCCGGCCGCTTCCGGGTGGAGCCGGCCAAGAGCGCCGCGTTTGCAAGCGTATCGGTTTCCGGCGCGCCGGATGACGATGCGGCAGAGGTCATCCACGTCAACTGCGATGCCAGCTTCGGCGAAATTTCCATCCGCTACGTATAATTTTATCGATTTTTCCATGCGCGGACTTTCCCCGAAACTATGGGAAGTCCGCGCGTTTGCTTTATCGCCCGGAACCCCGCGGTTTCGACCTGTTTCTCTTTTTTTACCTTTTCTTCCGATTTCCCTTGCTTTTTTTCTTTGTCGATGGTAGAATACTATTGACTATACCATAAAGGCAGGGATGAACTATGGCTAAGGACGATTTCGACATGGATTTCCATTTCGATGATGACGACTTCGACCCCAAGGCATTTTGGGACGGCGAAGACGGCGCAGATATAGATCTTTCCGAGTTTGACGACGTGCCTTCCGGCGGTGACAAGCTGGATGAAACCGTCGCCGACGGATACGACGACGAGCTGGATCTCAGCGGTCTGGGTCTGGACGATGATTCCGATGAGACCGTTGACGAGCTTGATCTGGACGATATTCTGTCCCCCAAGGCCGTTCGCCGCAATTCTCAGGAGCATGACGATTTCGGCACAAACAAACAGGAGGACGACTCGGACTTTGATGGGACGGAATTTCTGGACGACGAGGACGATCAGACGCAGGCCGCACCGGAGGATGATTCCGACTTCCAGTCCGCGCCCGAGGATGACGCCGATTTCCATGACGAGCCGGAGGATGAAGACGACTACCCGGATGAGGAAGTCGAGGACAAGCCTGCCCGCCGCCGGAAGGAAAAGCCTGAAAAGGCCTCCAAACCGCCCCGTGAGCGCAAGCCAAAGGAGCCGAAGGAAGCGAAGCCCAACGTCTTCACCAAGCTGTATGACCTTTACTTTGCTCCCCTGACGAATAAGGAAGCGCTGGAAGCACCTGTAGACCCTGCCAATCCCCGGCGTCGGCGCAGGAAGACCAAGGCGCAGATCTTCAAGGAGGTCTACCTGCCCCCGCTGATCGCCTGCGTGTGTCTGATCCTGATCCTCTCCTTCGTCATCGGCGCGATCTCCAACGCCATTGAGAAGAAGCGGGTCAACGATGCCATCAAGCAGAATGAGATTCAGGCTTCTATCAGCAATGCCCAAGCGGCGGAGGAAGAATATCAGCGGATTATGGACGAGGCCGCCGTGCTGGCCGCCAACTATGATTATGAGGGTGCCATTGAGAAGCTGGATTCCTTCCCGGATATTGCAAACTACCCCGATATGAGCACAAAGCGCGCGGAGTACGTCAACGCAATGAATTCTCTGGTTGAGTACAAGGATTATTCCCAGATTCCCAACCTCAGCTTCCACGTGCTGATCGCCGACCCCGCCCGTGCCTTCAACGATAAGGAGCTTGGCGGAAAGTACAATCAGAACTTTGTCACCATCGACGAGTTCTCCAAGATTCTGGAGCAGCTCTACGCCAACAACTACGTACTGGTGGACTTTGATGACTTCGTCAGCGTCGGGCAGACCGTTTCCGGCACCGATCAATTCGAGGCCAAGTCCATTTTCCTTCCTCAGGGGAAGAAGCCTCTTATGCTCACCGAGACCATGGTCAACTACTTCGAGTACATGGTTGACAGCAACAACGACGGCGTGGCCGACGCCGGCGGCGCGGGCTTTGCCAACAAGCTGGTTCTGGATGAAAACGGCGATATCAAGGCTCAGTATATCGACAGCTCTAATAACACCCTGACCGGCAATTACGATTTTGTCCCCATTCTGGAGGACTTCATCAAAGCCCATCCTGACTTCTCCTATCGCGGTGCCCGCGCCATTCTGGCCGTGACCGGCAGTCAGGGCATCTTCGGCTACCGCTGCAACACTTCCTACGTCAGCACCAAGGGCAACGACTTCTATGAGCAGGAAAAGGCCGGCGCTATTGCCATCGTGGAAGCGCTGAAGGCCAAGGGCTACCGTCTGGCATGCTACACCTACGAAAACGGCAAGTACCGGGATATGAACTCCGCAGGCATTACCGCCGACCTGCAGAGCTGGACGCAGCAGATCAAGCCCATTATCGGCGATCTGGACACCTTCGTCTTCGCCCAGGCCAGTGACCTTTCCGACTACACCGGCACATCCTTCAACGTCATGTATCAGACCGGTTTCCGCTACTTCATTTCCAACAGTAAAGATCCCAGCACCGAGGTGAACAACACCTACGTCCGTCAGAAGCGTCTGATGGTCACCGGCGAGACTATGGTCTGGTATAAAGAGCGGTTCACTGACAGAGGTCTGTTCGATCCCAACATGGTCGTGGACATGACCGCAAGAGGCAACAACGTTCCCAAGGCAGGTTAATACGACATTGCGCGCCGG
>HF988124.1:7227-11213 GCA_000434635.1 Firmicutes bacterium CAG:110
GAGAATTTCTCCGGCGCGCTTCTTTAGAAGGGATTATTATGGATATCAAAATTGGCCTTTACCGGCATTTCAAGGGCAATCTTTACGAGGTTCTCGGAACCGCGACCCATTCGGAAACCCGGGAGCCGATGGTGGTCTACCGCGCACTGTACGGCGAGTATGGCCTGTGGGTGCGTCCCGCCGCCATGTGGAACGAGACCGTAGACCGGGACGGCTATCATGGGCCAAGGTTTCAGTATATCGGGGACAAGCTTCCGGAAAACGGGTGACGCGCTCCCCTTCTAGACGCGCTGACTCCGGTAGTCTCTGGGCGTGCATTGGTAAAAGCGGCGGAACTGTTTGGTGTAATAGCTGGGGTGGTCGAAGCCGCATTTTGCCGAAATTTCCGCAATGCTTGCCGATGGCATGGAATGCAGCATTGCGGCGCTGCGCAGCAGCCGGTGCTTCAATAGATACTGCACCGGCGTATCGCCGATGGTACGGTTGAAGCACCGCAGGCACTCCCGTTCGCTTAAGTCGGCCGCCTGCGCAATGTCGCTGAGCTGGAGGGGCTCAAAATAGTGGGTATGGATATATTCCAACATTCTTTCAATGCGGACGGTGTCCGTATTTTTTTCTGACCTTTGGGTGGGAAGCTGGGGCGCGAACGCCTGAAAGCAGCTCAGCAAAATTCTGGAAAGCCGCTCCCTGACCGTAAACTCGCAGGCGAAGGCATCCGTTTCCAGCGCGGAAAAAGCAGCCTGAAAGTCTTCGGCCCAATCCTGTCTCCCCGTGCGCCAGACCGTGAAGCCGGGAAACGCCAGCAGCGGGTAGACATATTTTTTGTAAAAGGCGGTCGTGTTTCCGCCGGAAACCAGAACGTGGGAAAACACGGCGGAGTGCAGCTCGCAGAATGGGTCGCCGATGGCGTAATGGAGGATGTCGCTGTTGATAAGGGCAATCTCCCCTTTCACCAGATGGTATTCCTCGCCGGGAACCAGCAGCTTCATTGTGCCTTCCTGAATGTAAATGATCTCCAGCTCCTCGTGCCGGTGCCAGATGATAGCGTCCGTGGGAAGGTCGCTGAGACGGCACAAATACCCGGCGCAGGGAAATTCCGACGTCCCGTGAGGATTCAGTTCCCGTCTGGCCGCGTCAATGTTCAGTCCGCAATTTTGAAGTCCCATAAAAGCGCTCCTTGTCTGTTTTGTTATATTATACGGCGGTATAGCGATTGCGTCAAGCGCGTTTCGGCTGTATTATACAAGGGCAACACCGCGCAATTGCGTCTGCGAGTCTCAGCCGTCTTTTGCTCCACTTCCGCAGTTCCGAAAATGGGAAATACATACAGTATTCCTCCATTTTCGGAACTTTGAATTGGAACAAAAACCCTGCCTGAGACTTCTTGACGAATTGTGCGGTGCTGCCCAAGATATAAGAGAAGCCCGGAGGTTTTTACCATGTTTCAACTTCTGCTCATCATCATTTATCTGTCCTTCATCAGTCTGGGACTGCCGGATTCCCTGCTCGGTTCCGCGTGGCCGACCATATATCCCCAGCTCGATGTGCCGGTTTCCTATGCCGGTATCATTTCCATGATTGTTGCGCTGGGAACCATCGTTTCCAGCCTGCAAAGCGACCGGCTGACCCGGCGGCTGGGTACGGGGAAGGTCACGGCCGTCAGCGTGGCCATGACCGCCGTGGCGCTGTGGGGATTTTCCGTCAGCAATGCCTTCTGGCAACTCTGCCTGTGGGCGGTTCCCTACGGGCTGGGCGCGGGAAGCGTGGACGCTTCCCTGAATAACTACGTGGCGCTGCACTACAAGAGCAAGCACATGAGCTGGCTGCACTGCATGTGGGGCGTGGGCGCCGCCTCCGGCCCGTACATCATGGGCTATGTCATGACCAGCGGCGGCACATGGAACGCAGGCTACCGCACCATCTCCGTGATTCAGCTGGTGCTGACCGTGGTGCTCATTTTCAGCCTGCCACTCTGGAAGAAGCGCCCCAAGGTCGTGGATACCTCGGGAAACGAGACGGAAGCGAAGCCCCTTTCCCTGAAAGAAATCCTGCGGATTCCCGGCGTGAAAGAGGTTCTGGCCTGCTTCTTCTGCTACTGCGCCGTGGAGCAGACCGCCGGACTGTGGGCAAGCAGCTACCTGACGCTCCACAAGGGCGTCCTCCCGGAGACTGCCGCCTCCTTCGCCAGTATGTTCTTCATCGGCATTACCGCTGGTCGTGCCATCAGCGGCTTTGTCACCATGAAGCTGAACGATACCCAGATGGTTCGTCTCGGGCAGGGGCTGATCGGGTGCGGCGTGATTATTCTGTTTCTGCCCCTCGGGGCGACCGCTTCTCTGGTGGGTTTTGTTGTCATCGGCCTTGGCTGCGCGCCGATCTACCCCTGCATCATCCACTCAACCCCGGCGCATTTCGGTGCGGACAGGTCTCAGGCAATCATCGGCGTTCAGATGGCCTGCGCCTATGTGGGCACCTGCCTGATGCCGCCGCTGTTTGGTCTGCTCGCCCAGCATATTTCCGTTTCGCTGCTGCCTGCGTATCTGCTGGTGATTCTGGTGCTCATGGCCGTCATGCACGAGAGCCTGATCCGCAAAATTGCTAAAACAAAGCAGGCCGCATAGAAAACCCGCCGCAATATTTGTAGAAATTGCCAATTGACCGATTGTTACTATCGGATGATATACTTGTGGTATATGAAAAATACCGGGAAATCAAGGAGGAATCCCAATATGCAATCCTGTTTTGACGAAGTGAAGAAAAATTTTGGTTTCGGCTGTATGCGCCTTCCCATGAAGGGCAAGGAAGTGGATTTTGAAGAAACCAGCAAAATGGTGGACATGTTTCTCGCGAACGGCTTCAACTATTTTGACACCGCCCACGGCTATCTTGACGGCCAGAGCGAGATCGCGCTGAAAAAATGCCTGACCTCCCGTTATCCCCGGGAGGCGTACATTCTGACCAACAAGCTGTCCGGCCACTACATTGAGAAAAACGAGGACATCCGTCCCTTCTTCCAGAAGCAGCTGGAAGCCTGCGGCGTAGATTATTTCGATTTTTACCTGATGCACGCCCAGAATAAGGATTTGTTTGCCAAGTACAAGCAGATGCACGCCTATGAAACGGTCATGGAGCTGCGGGACGAGGGAAAAATTCGCCATTTCGGCATTTCCTTCCACGATAAAGCCGAGGTTCTTGATCAAATCCTCACCGAATATCCCCAAATTGAAGTCGTCCAGATTCAGTTTAACTACGTCGATTATGAGGACACCTCCGTAGAATCCCGGAAGTGCTACGAGGTCTGCTGCAAGCACAGCAAGCCCGTCATCGTCATGGAGCCGGTAAAGGGCGGCTCTCTGGTGAATCTGCCGGAGGACGCGCAGAAGGTGCTGGATGGGCTTCACGGCGGCTCCAACGCCAGCTACGCCATTCGCTTCGCGGCCAGCTTCCCCGGCATCCGGATGGTTTTGTCCGGCATGGGCAGCACGGAAATGATGGCGGATAACTGCGGCTTTATGAAGGATTTTCAGCCGCTGAACGAGGAAGAGCGGATGGCCATTGCCAGAGTCTGCGCGATTTTCCGGGGACAGGGTCTGATTCCCTGCACCGGCTGCCGCTACTGCACCGAGGTCTGCCCTCAGGGCATTCCCATTCCCGACCTGTTCGCCTGCATGAACACAAAAAAGCAGTTCCACGACTGGAACAGCGACTATTACTACCAAGACGTCCACACCAAGAGCGCCGCGAAAGCCTCCGACTGCCTCAAGTGCGGCCAGTGTGAAGACATCTGCCCCCAGCACCTGAACATTCGGGACTTACTGGAAGACGTGGCAAAGGTGTTTGAAAAGTAAGGACGATTCATGTGCCATGGAAAGCCCCCTGTATACAGCAATCCCCCGGACATAGCTGGGTGTACGTAAGACAGTATTGCGCTAAGATTGACGAAGCGGCACGAAACCGCATGGAGCTGATTGTGCCAGAGCTGGCAA
>HF988125.1:0-271 GCA_000434635.1 Firmicutes bacterium CAG:110
CCAAATGGAAGCAAGATGACAAAAGCAAGAAAGGACACAGCAAGCTTATCATAGCGTGTAGCGACCCTGCGGAAAACTTTAAGTTTATTGAAGAAATACCCAATCAGGTGGCGTTCCTTATAGGTGTGGAAATCGCAGAACCAAGGCTCGATCACATTACTTTTGGGTGGGATCGTATACGATGCTCTCTGCTCTGTGATGTAAGTGCGAATGGAATTTGTTCCGTATGCTTTATCACCCAGAATGTTGCTTCCGGAAATTTTCACTTCCG
>HF988125.1:296-540 GCA_000434635.1 Firmicutes bacterium CAG:110
CTTCCGAAAGCAGATCGACGGCGACACTGGCATCAAAGATGTTTCCGCTGGTAAGCAGAAAGTGGACGGGATTTCCCAATGCATCCACAACAGCATGGATTTTTGTAGTCTTTCCACCATGACTTACACCGATAAACTGGTTGTTTTCCGAATTTACAGCCCCCTTTTTGCACCCGCACTCTGCGGATGTGCTTTGATGCTCGTGCTGTCGATACACAGGTTCTCATAGTCTGCATCCGCATTC
>HF988125.1:550-938 GCA_000434635.1 Firmicutes bacterium CAG:110
TCTCATAGTCTGCATCCGCATTCAATTCCTGAAAAATGCGCAAAAGGGTTCCGTCGTCACGCCACTTGCAGAATCGGCTGTAAACGGTCTGATGTGGCCCAAACCGTGCGGGGATATCCGCCCAGGCCGCGCCGCTTCTGGCCAGCCAGAGCATTGCGTTGAGCATCATCCTGTCATCCTTTGGCGGCCTGCCAGTCTTAGCTCGTGGAATCAGATCCTTGATCCTGTCCCACTGGGTATCGGTCAGCTCGTATCGCTTTGCTGCCATAAGATCACCCCTATGCTTTTTCTTTTATTCTACTGCATTTTTCGATTTTGTGCAATTTATATATGAGGTTTGAGTTTTCAGATAGGCCCTAAAAGCGAATTGACAGAAAAAACCTGCCGC
>HF988125.1:1011-5649 GCA_000434635.1 Firmicutes bacterium CAG:110
TGGGCAGTCCCCTATTACAGACCGGCCTGCTCCAGCAGAGCGGGAACCTTGGACTCCCAGCCCAGAGACATGATATGGACACCCTGACAGTAGGGCTTGCACTCCCGGATGATGCGGGCGGCGATCTCCACGCCGGTGATACCGGCCTTGGTCTTCTCCTTGTCGGCCTGCAGCTCGGCGATCAGCTCGTCGGGAATGTGGACACCGGCAACGTTCTTATTCATGAACTTGCACATACCGGCGGACTTGGGAATGATGATACCCACCTGGACGGGCTTGCCAAACTGCTTGGCAGCCTCCATGAACTTGATGAACTTCTCAGGCTCAAACACGGCTTGGGTCTGGAAAAACTCGGCGCCGGCCTTGACCTTGCGCTCCATCTTCACCAGCTGTGCGTCCACGGAGTCGGAGCAGGGAGACACGACAGCGCCCTTGGCGAACTTGGGAGGCTCGCCAACCAAGTCGTTGCCGCCCAGATCCTTGCCGGTTTCCAGCAGGCTGGCGGTATGCAGCAGAGACACGGAATCCAGATCGAACACGGGCTTGGCCTGCGGATGGTCGCCCAGCTTGGTGTGGTCGCCGGTGAGGCAGAGGATGTTGTCGATCCCCAGCATGGCGGCGCTGAGCAGGTCGGATTCCAGAGCAATACGGTTCCGATCGCGGCAGGTCAGCTGGAAGATGGGGTTCAGTCCGGCATCCTTCAGCACCTTGCAGGTGGCGAGGGAACCCAGCCGCATGACGGAGGACTGGTTGTCAGTAACGTTGACAAAATGGACGCCGGCGAGGTACTTCTTCGCTTCCTCTACCATGCCGTCAATATGAATTCCTTTGGGAGGGCCGACCTCGGCAGAAACCACAAACTCACCGTTGTCAAACAGTTCAGTAATTCTCATAATTCTATACACTCCTGATTATTCAGATTCTTTGGCGGACTTGGTAGCCTCGTCGGTATTGAAATCGTGCATTTGGGTGGGGCAGCGCAGAACATCCAGACGACCCTGAGCCTTCAGACGCTGAATGATGCGCTCCCAGCCGCAGTCCATGGCGGGGTTGACCTCACACTTGCCGTTCTTGGTGCCGCCGCAGGGGCCGTTCACCAGACTCTTGGAGCAGGCGGTGATGGGGCAGATGCCGCCAGTCAGGTTCAGGAAGCACTCGCCGCACTGGCCGCAGTCGTATTCCAGCGGGGTCACGCCCTGGAAGCCGGGCAGCTCGATGGTGTCGCAGCAGGCGTAGACCGGCTTGTCCTCCAGCATCTGGGAAATGGTCTGCACGCCGACGCCGCAGGAGAACACCAGCACGGCATCCGCCTCGGCGATCTTCGCCATGGGGGCGCGCAGCCGCAGCGCCAGCTCATCGGGATTGCAGACGTAGTCGGTGGTGAGAATGCCCACGACCTTGCCCTCCTCCTGGAGCTTCTTCTGCAGAGCCTTGGCTTCCTCCTCGGGGAAGCCGACTTCCTTGCAGCCGTGGCAGTTGATGATGAAGACCTTGCCGGAAGTCAGGGAGCCGATAACCTCTTCGGATTTCAGTTTTGTCATTAACATAAGTGTTCGTCCCCCTTACTTCTTCTTCAGCAAGGGCATGACCAGGCCCTTGGCAGCGTTGATCTTGGAAACCAGAGGAATCTTGGAAGAGCAGATGTACTCACAGCACTTGCAGGAGAAGCAGTCCATCACGTTCAGCTTCAGCAGGGTTTCCGCGTCACCCAGCTGGGCGTACTTGTAGATATCCAGAGGCGCCAGCTCCATGGGACATACGTCCATGCAACGGCCGCACTTGATGCATTCTTTCTCCTCGGTGTGATCGGCGGCAATGGCGATAATGCCGTTGGAGCCTTTGATAATGGGCACATTGGTGTCCTTGATGGGAGCGCCCATCATGGGGCCGCCCATTTTCAGCACCACGTCGTCGCCGGTGATGCCGCCGCAGTGATCGATGATCTCCTGCACGTTGGTGCCGAGCTTGACGATGTAGTTGCCGGGATTGCGGATGAACTCGCCGGTGACGGAGACCACACGCTCCACCAGAGGCAGACCCTTCTGGATGGCGTCGGAAATGGCCTTGGCGGTGGAGGTGTTGCTTACCACGCAGCCAACATCGGCGGGCAGCTTGCCGCTGGGAACCTGACGGCCCATGACCTTCTTGATGAGCATTTTCTCAGCGCCCTCGGGGTACTGCGTTCTGGCGGCGCAGACGCGGATGTTGTCGTAAGGCGCGACCTTTTCTTCCATCAGGGCGATGGCGTCGGGCTTGTTGTCCTCAATGAGGATGACGCCTTCCGGCGCGCTGACGGCCTTCATCATGGCGCGCAGACCGAACACGATGTCGTCGGCGAATTCCAGCATGACCCGATGGTCGGCGGTCAGGTAAGGCTCGCACTCGGAGCCGTTGATCAGCACGGCGTCGATGGGCTTGCCGGGCTTCAGCTTTACGTAGGTGGGGAACGTTGCGCCGCCCATGCCCACGATGCCCTTCTCCTTGACAATCTCGACGATCTCGTCGGGGGTCAGTTCCTCGAGGGGCTTGTTGGGGACTACGGACTCGTGCAGCGTATTCTTGCCGTCGTTCTTGATGACGACACTCATGATGCCGGGGCCTTTGTTGGGATGGGTATGGGGTTCCACCGCGATGACCGTGCCGCTGACGCTGGAATGCACGGGGGCGCTGATGAAGCCCGCCTGCTCACCAATGAGCTGACCCACCTTCACGGTGTCGCCGGGCTGAACCACGGGGTTCGCCGGTGCGCCGATGTGCATGGCCAGAGGAATGATAACGGTATCGGGTTCGGGGAACTTCTGAAGCGCAAGGTGCTCCGTGAACTCCTTATTCTCCGTGGGATGGACGCCGCCGTAGAAGCCCTCGTACCGCTTGGCACGCGCCTCGGCTACGTAAGCCTTGATCTCGTCCACGTTGGCCACGGAGTAGTCCCGCAGCTGAATGGGCTGATCCAGAAATTCCTTGGTACGACCCTGCTTTTCCAGACGCTGGTAAATCTTTTCCCATGCGCAGTCCTTCTTGGGGTCGATCTCGCATTTGCCGTTCTTCGCGCCGCCGCACTGGCCGTTGACCAGACTCTTGGAGCAGTCCACGATGGGGCAGATGCCGCCGGTGACGTTCAGATAGCACTGGGCGCAGGCGCCGCAGGTCTTCTTCGTCAGGGCCATGCCATGATGGCCGGTGTAATTGAGGGAATTGGTTGCCGTAAACACGGGAACGGACTCCAGATCCGCCACGGTCTGCACGCCCAGACCACAGGAAATGACGACCACGTTCTCAGTGCCTTCGGGTACGATACCTGCCAGCTTCTTCTCGGTCTGAACCTTATTGCACAAGAAGTCCACTTTTACCGTACCGGTGATGTGCTTGCCCTGCTCCTCGGCAATGGCCGCAAAGCTGTCGCACTCCGGCTCTTCGGTCGTGTTGAACTCCTTGAAGCACTTGTTGCAGGCGACAACAAAGAAGTTATCCTTCCCGGCAAGCAAGCCTTCCAGCTCATCCCTGTTTTTCAACACATACTTGGTATAGTCCACCAAATACCACCTTCTTATCGTTTTGTTGTCCGTTTATACGCAAACGACCACCATTGGATTATACCATACGCTCCATGCAAATGTCCAGCATTTTCCCATCTTTTTTCAGCAATTTCCCTTATTTCTCCTTTATTAGTTAGCATTCGCTAACTTTTGCAGGCGGGCATTCCGGCACTCAGGCCGGAACCACGCGATTCAAAAACGTGCTTTGACTCCCTCTGTCGGAAGAACCAAAGCACGTTAAAGCGGGATTTTCCCACTGTCTCAATATTTTTTGCCGAAATACAGCTTGAACGCCAGGGTCATCAGACTGACCAATAAGACTGTTACCAGCAGCGTAAGGCTGACGGTCATGCTGAAATACCCCGCCACGATAACCGCCGCCAGTCCCAGAATCAGGGTTGCCCGCATGGCCTCGCACAGCGCCTTGGCCACAATCTGTGCCTGACGCTCGTCGCTCTCCTTAATATACAGCTTTTTCAGCTTTTTCTCGTCCTTGAGGGCGCGCAGGTTCCGGATCAATCCGGTCAGCAGCAGCACCAGAATGCCGAAGCTCGCGCCGGAAATGAAGCCGCGCCACCGGGACTGCCAGTGACCGTCTCCGACGGACGGCGCCAGCTTCACGACTCCGGCTTCGCCCAAAAAGCCCAGTACGGAGAACAGGGCAAGCGCGACGCACCCGATGGCAAAAACCACATTCTGCAATTTGAGTTTTTCACGATAGCTTTCCATAATTTATACCTCCAAATCCGAGAAGTCAAACACTTCTTCGATGGTCAACCCGAAATAGTGGGCAATTTTGTACGCCAGAGGCAGCGAGGCGGTGTACTTCCCTACCTCAATCGAGGTAATGGTCTGCCGGGTAGTCCCCACGGCGTCCGCCAGCTCCTCCTGAGACAGCTTATTCTTCTTTCGCAGTTCGCGGATATTCGTTTTCATAAACACTCCTTCGATTTCCCCGCGCGTCCGCAAGGGAAAATGCTAAGCTAACTTTGCAAGCAAAGTATAGCATGCTTTGCATAATTTGTCAAGCATACTTTGCAAAAAATCGCAGAAACTTTTATGACAGGGTACTGCCCCTTGGCTCTCCCTCTGGGAGAGCTGT
>HF988126.1 GCA_000434635.1 Firmicutes bacterium CAG:110
GAAGCAACACGGGCGGCAACTCTCCGGGTCATTGCTTCTGTCTCGTTCTCGAAGGCCTGTCCGTTCCGCCGCTTGCGTTCGTATTCTTCCCGGCGCTCCTGTTGTCCGCTTCTTCCTCGAAGGCCTGTTCCTTCCGCCGCTTGCGTTCGTATTCTTCCCGGCGCTCCTGTTTCAGTATGTATTGCTCCTGTATGGAGCTGCCGGACAACCTGAATGCCCCCAGCCCCGTACCGCGGTACATATCAAAGTCAAGAAAGCGATGCAGGGTTTTGGACTTGCGCAGTTCCCGGATTCCCTTGTTTTCCATCTGCCGCGTTCGCTCCGGGCTTTTGCCCATGACCTCCCCGACAGCAGATAGCGTCATATCGCCCCAATACCGCAAGCGTAATACCTGCGCATTATCCGGGGAAAGTTCGCTTATAGCGCCTTCTATGGCCTTATGGAGCTGCTCGTGGTATACAGATTCTTCCACGTTCTCTATTGCATCTGCCGCTCCCAATACCGCAGTTGGGCATTACCCGGGGGAAGCTCGCTTATAGCGCCGTCTATGGCCTTATGGAGCTGCTCGCGGTATACAGATTCTTCCACGTTCTCTATTGCATCTGCCGCCCTGCTGTCTGGGACAAGTTCGCCCAGAGTGCCGCCGTCCGGCTCGTCAGGCTGTACAGGCCGGTCAAGGCTCGCAGCGGTATCCAACGGCTCACACCTGCCGTTTTTCGTGCGGTAGCCGGTAGCCTCTGAAAATGCAGTTTTCAGATGGAACATGAACCATGTGGAAAAAGCGCCGCGCTCCGGGCTGTAGGTCTCCACCGCCGCCACCATAGCCAGATAGCCGGTCTGGTACAGGTCGTCAAATTCCACGCCCCGGGGGTTGCCGCTGAGCTTCAGGGCGGTCATGATTTGCATAGCTTTTCGTTTCACAAGGCCGTTTACCTGTTCCCACAGCTCCAGCGTGCGCCCCTGGTCACCCTGCCGGATGGCAATGGCTAATTCTTCGTTTGACAATGCTCACCCTCCCAGCCGGGGGCATTTGCAGCCCCC
>HF988127.1:0-13401 GCA_000434635.1 Firmicutes bacterium CAG:110
GAGAGCTGTCACCGAAGGTGACTGAGAGGGCTTTTCCCTGTTTTCCCTCTCCGTCTTCGCTTCGCTCAACCGCCTCTCCCAGAAAGAGACAATGGGGCAGTTCAATCGCGCCCCTATGCCCAAAAGCCCCGCCGTTTTCGGGTGTATCCATGTCCATTTTTCCCAATTGACAACCACTCCTGCCCATGCTATAATTTAATGGATAAGTTCAGCGGCTCATCCCGCCCGTCTTGCCGCTTTTGGCAGGACGTTTTTTTAGAAAGGAGATCAGCATGACGGATATGACGAAAGCCAAGGTTTACGCTGCTTCTTTGGGGTCCGTATTTTCCGAAGGGGTTTGTTCCTCCCTTTCCGCCCCCGGTCTTTCCGGGTTCGATTCTTCTGAATATGTTATTTTTCCCGGCTTTTGTGACGTGCATGTGCATTTCAGAGAGCCGGGTTTTTCTTATAAGGAGACCATCGCCACAGGCAGCCGGGCAGCCGCCCGGGGCGGCTATACCGCGGTCTGCACCATGCCCAACCTGAACCCGGTGCCGGACAGTGTGGAGAATCTTGGGATTCAGCGCCGTCTCATTGAGGAAACCGCCTGCATCCACGTCTACCCCTATGGCGCGATCACCGTCGGCGAACAGGGCGAAGCGCTTTCCGACCTGGAGGGCATGGCGCCGGGCGTGGTGGGTTTTTCCGACGACGGCCGGGGCGTGCAGAGTGACGACCTGATGCGGCAGGCCATGCTTCGCGCCAAAGCCCTCGGGAAGCCCATTGTCGCCCACTGCGAGGTCAACTCGCTCTTGCGGGGCGGGTACATCCACGACGGTGATTATGCCAAAGCCCATGGCCATCGGGGCATCTGCTCCGAAAGCGAATGGGGGCAAATTGCCCGGGACTTGCAGCTGGTAAAAGAAACCGGCTGCGCCTACCACGTTTGTCACGTCTCCGCCAAGGAAAGCGTGGCGCTCATCCGCAAGGCCAAGGCCGAGGGACTGGACGTGACCTGCGAGACCGGCCCCCACTATCTGGTGATGGACGACAGCGACCTGCAGGAGGACGGTCGCTTCAAGATGAACCCGCCCCTGCGAGGAAAGGAAGACCGGGAGGCCCTGATTCATGGAATTCTGGACGGCACCATCGACATGATCGCCACCGACCACGCCCCCCACTCCGCCGAGGAAAAATCCCGAGGGCTGGAAAAAAGCGCCTTCGGCATTGTGGGCATTGAAACCGCTTTCCCGATTTTGTATACCTGTCTGGTAAAACCGGGCATTCTAAGCCTGAACAAACTATTGGAGCTTTTGTGCATCAATCCCCGCAGACGCTTCGGTCTTCCTCTGGGAACGGACTACAGCATCTGGGACTTGAACGCCGCATACGCCATCGACCCGAAGGACTTTCTTTCCAAGGGCAGAGCCACGCCCTTCGCGGGCTGGCAGGTCAATGGAAAGTGCATCGCCACCATCTGTGACGGAAAGCTGGTATACGCCGCTCCGGAAACCCATACCGCCAAATAACGAGAGGAGAAACACCATGGCAAAAAGAACCGACATCAAGAAAATTCTCATCATTGGCTCCGGCCCCATCGTCATCGGTCAGGCTGCTGAGTTTGACTACGCCGGGACGCAGGCCTGTCTTGCTCTGAAAGAAGAGGGCTACGAGGTGGTGCTGTGCAACTCCAACCCCGCCACCATCATGACCGACACCATCATCGCCGACAAGGTCTACATGGAGCCGCTGACCCTGGAATACATCGCCAAGATCATCCGCTACGAGCGCCCCGACGCCATCATCCCCGGCATCGGCGGGCAGACGGGTCTGAATCTGGCCATGCAGCTGGAAAAGAAGGGCATTTTGCGGGAATGCCGGGTCAGGCTGCTGGGCACCTCCAGCGAGTCCATCGAGCGTGCCGAAGATCGTGAGCTTTTCAAGGAGCTGTGCCAGTCCATCGGCGAGCCGGTCATCCCCTCCGAAATTTCCTACTCTCTGGAGGAAGCCAAGGAGGCTGCAAAACGCATCGGCTATCCCGTGGTGCTCCGCCCCGCCTTTACCCTGGGCGGCACCGGCGGCGGCTTTGCCTACAATGAAGACGAGTTGGTGGAGATCGGCCTCAACGCCTTTGCCCTCTCCCCTGTCCATCAGGTTCTGGTGGAAAAGTCCGTCAAGGGCTACAAGGAGATCGAATTCGAGGTCATGCGGGACTCCAATGACCACGCCATCACCATCTGCGGCATGGAGAACATCGACCCCGTGGGCGTCCACACCGGTGACAGCATGGTGGTCGCCCCCATCATGACCCTCAGCGACCACGACATGAAGATGCTCAACGACTCCGCCATCAAGATCATCCGGGCGCTGAAGGTGGAGGGCGGCTGCAACGTTCAGTTTGCCCTTGACCCAAATTCCTCCAGATACTATCTCATTGAGGTCAACCCCCGTGTCTCCCGTTCCTCCGCGCTGGCTTCCAAGGCCTCCGGCTACCCCATTGCCCGGGTCACCGCGAAAATCGCCGTGGGCATGGCGCTGGAGGACATCAAAATCGCCAACACCAACGCCGCCTTTGAGCCGAAGCTGGACTACGTCATCACCAAGCTGCCCCGGTTCCCCTTCGACAAGTTCACCTCCGCCATCAACATTCTGGGTACCCAGATGATGGCCACCGGCGAGGTCATGGGCATCGGCTCCAATCTGGAGGAATCCCTGCTCAAGGGCATCCGCTCTCTGGAGGTAGGCGCGAACCACATCTACCATCACAAATTCGACGACATGACCACGGAGGAGCTGCTGGACTATATCAGCGTGTTCCGCTCCGACAACATTTTCGCCATTGCGGAAATCATCTACCGGGGCGTCACCGTGGAGCAGATTCATGAGATCACCGCCATCGACGTGTATTTCCTGAACGCCATTAAGCGCATTGTGGACATGGAGGAATACTTAAAGCTCCATGTCAAAGAGCCGGAAGCCCTTCTGGACGCGAAGAAAATGGGCTTCAGCGACAAATATGTAAGCCGGCTGTGGAAATGCTCCGAGACGGACGTGTCTGATTTCCGCAGAGAACACGGTATGTTCCCGGCCTTCCGCATGGTGGACACCTGCCACACCGGCGCGTATATCCCCTACTTCTACTCCTCCTACACCGGCGGAAACGTCTCCCGGCTGACAAGCAAAAAGAAGATCGTGGTGCTGGGCGCAGGCCCCATCCGCATCGGTCAGGGCGTGGAATTCGACTACTCCACCGTCCACGCCGTCATGACCATCAAAAAGGCGGGCTACGAGGCCATCATCATCAACAATAACCCCGAGACCGTCTCCACCGACTACACCACCGCCGACAAGCTGTATTTTGAGCCTTTGACTCCCGAGGATGTGATGAACATCATCGATTTTGAAAAGCCCTACGGCGTGATCGCGTCTCTGGGCGGCCAGACCGCCATCAATCTGGCCCAGCCCCTCCATGACCGGGGCGTGAAGATCATCGGCACCGGCTGCGAGGCCATCGACAGAGCCGAAAACCGGGACGCCTTTGAAAAGCTCCTGAAGGAGCTGAACATCCCCCAGCCCAAGGGCAGAGCCGTCACCAAAATCGAGGACGGCCTCGCAGCGGCAAACGAGATCGGCTATCCCGTGCTGGTGCGTCCCAGCTTCGTGCTGGGCGGCCGCGCCATGCAGATCGTGGCAAACGAGACCCAGCTGCGCCATTACCTGAAAAGCGCCGTGGAAATCGACGAGGACAAGCCCGTTCTGGTGGACAAATACATTCAGGGCCGTGAAGTGGAGATCGACGCCATCTGCGACGGCCGGGACGTGTTCGTCCCCGGCATCATGGAACTGGTGGAGCGCACCGGCGTTCACTCCGGCGACTCCATCTCCGTCTACCCCTCCTTCTCCATCTCCGACAAGGTCAAGGGCATCATTCTGCAATACGCCAAAAAGCTGGGTCTGGGCATCGGCATTGTCGGCCTGTTCAATGTGCAGTTCATCGTAGACCCCGAGGACAACGTGTCCGTCATCGAGGTCAACCCCCGTTCCTCCCGCACTGTCCCCTTCCTGAGCAAGGCCACGGGCTACAGCCTTGCGGACATCGCCACCGACGTGATTCTGGGTCTGAGCCTGAAGGAGCAGGGCTTCTTCGACATCTACCCCGCCGAAAAGGAGCGCTGGTACGTCAAAGCGCCAGTGTTCTCCTTCAACAAAATCCGCGGTCTGGACGCCTATCTGACGCCCGAAATGAAGTCCACCGGCGAAGCCATCGGCTATGACCGCACCATGACCCGTGCCCTGTACAAGGCGCTGCAGGCCTCCGGCATGAAGCTGCAGAACTACGGCACCGTGCTTGCCACCATCGCCGACCGGGACAAGGAGGAAGCGCTGCCCCTGATCCGCCGGTTCTACCGTCTGGGCTTCAACATCGAGGCCACCGCCGGAACTGCCACATTCCTGAAGGAAAACGGCATCCGCACCCATGTTCTGGGCAAGATCAGCGACGGCAGCGACGAAATTCCCAACGCCCTGCGTCAGGGACACATTGCCTACGTCATCAACACCCGCGACCCCGGCTCCAGCGGCCGGGACGGCATAAAAATCCGCCGGATCGCCACGGAGCACAATGTGACGCTGTTTACCGCATTGGACACCATCCGGGTTCTGCTGGATGTGCTGGAAGAAACCACGCTGACGATTTCTACGATTGACGCCTGAGCAGGCAACGCCAAAAATTCCCGGAAGGAGCGACCATGAAACAGAGCATTTTCACGATTCTTTCCAATACCCCCCTGACGGACTGCGTCTACAAAATGGTGCTTTCCGGCGACACCTCCGCCATTACCGCCCCGGGGCAGTTTGTCAACATTCAGATCACAGGGAAGTTCCTCCGCCGTCCCATTTCCGTGTGCGACTGTGACGGCAGCACCCTCACCATCGTCTACAAGGTGGTGGGCAAGGGTACGGAAATTCTCTCCCGGATGGTTGCCGGAGAGAAGCTGGACATCCTGACCGGCCTTGGCAACGGCTACGACCTCGCCCCCGCCGGGGACAGCCCCGTCTTACTGGGCGGCGGCGTGGGCGTCCCGCCGCTGTACCACCTTGCCAAACGGCTGCTTGCCATGGGCAAGCAGGTAACGGTGATTCTGGGCTTCAACACCCAATCGGAAGTGTTCTATGAAGCCGAATTCCGGGCGCTGGGCTGCCGGGTGATTGTCGCCACCGCCGACGGAAGCTATGGCGTCAAGGGCTTCGCCACCACGCCCCTGAACGATCTTAATTATTCCTATTTCTACACCTGCGGCCCGGAGCCGATGCTCAAGGCGGTGTATAAAGCCGCCCGCACCTCCGGCCAAATGAGCTTTGAGGAACGGATGGGCTGCGGTTTCGGCGCCTGCATGGGCTGCTCCTGCAAGACCCTCACGGGATACAAACGCATCTGCAAGGACGGCCCCGTCATGCGGAAGGAGGAAATTCTATGGGAAGCCTGAGCGTGAACCTCTGCGGCATCGAGCTGGACAACCCGGTCATCCCCGCTTCCGGCACCTTTGGCTACGGCTATGAGTTTGCCGAACTGTATGACATTAACTGCCTTGGCACCTTCTCCTTCAAGGGAACCACGAAAGAACCCCGTTTTGGAAATCCCACGCCCCGCATCGCCGAGTGTACCGGCGGCATGATCAACGCCGTGGGGCTGCAAAATCCCGGCGTGGACAAAGTCATATCCGAAGAACTCCCGAAGCTGAAAGCCTGCTTTCACAAGCCCGTCATGGCCAACGTCTCCGGCTTTTCCGTGGCGGATTACGCCTACACCTGCGAGCGGCTGGACAAAGAGGAACAGGTGGGCTGGCTGGAGGTCAACGTCAGCTGCCCCAACGTTCACGGCGGCGGCATGAGCTTCGGCACCTGCCCGGAAGCTGCCGCAGAGGTAACGGCGGCGGTGAAAAAGGTCACGAAAAAGCCCGTCATCATCAAGCTTTCCCCCAACGTCACCGACATTGTGTCCATTGCCAAAGCCTGCGAGGACGCGGGGGCGGACGGCATCAGCCTGATTAACACTCTGCTTGGTATGCGCATCGACCTGCGTACCCGCAAGCCCATCATCGCCAACAAAATGGGCGGCTTTTCCGGCCCTGCCATCTTCCCGGTGGCGCTGCGCATGGTCTATCAGGTCGCAAATGCGGTAAACGTCCCCGTGGTGGGCATGGGCGGCGTCAGCAGCGCCGAAGATGTGGTGGAAATGATGCTGGCAGGCGCTACCGCCGTGGAGGTAGGCGCGGCCAATCTCGTAAATCCCTACGCCTGCCGGGACATCATCCGGGAGCTTCCCGCCGTCATGGAAAAATACAAAATTGAGAATCTGAAAGACATTATAGGAGGCGCGAAATAATGGGTAAGGACGTCATTGTTGCCTGCGATTTTTCATCCGCCGAGGCGACCTTCGCTTTTCTGGACAAATTCACCGGCCGCAAGCCCTTCGTGAAGATCGGCATGGAGCTGTACTACGCGGAAGGCCCCGCCATCGTCCGGGAGATCAAAGCCCGGGGACACAAGATTTTTCTGGACTTAAAGCTCCACGACATTCCCAACACCGTGAAAAAAGCCATGTCCGTCCTGCGGAATCTGGACGTGGACATCACCAACCTCCACGCCGCCGGTACCACCGCCATGATGAAGGCCGCGCTGGAAGGTCTGACCCGGGAGGACGGCACCCGTCCCCTGCTGATCGCCGTGACCCAGCTGACCTCCACCGATCAGGCGGCCATGGAGTCCGACCTGCTCATTCATGAGCCCATTGACGAAGTGGTCATGCACTACGCCGAGACCGCGAAAAACGCGAGTCTGGACGGCGTGGTCTGCTCTCCTCTGGAAGCTGGGAAGGTGCATGAGCGCTGCGGTCAGCGCTTTCTCACCGTGACCCCCGGCGTCCGCTTCGCCGACGGAGACGTAGGCGACCAGAAGCGGGTGATGACCCCAGCCGCCGCCAAGGCCATCGGTTCGGACTACATCGTGGTCGGTCGTCCCATCACGGCCGCCGCCGACCCCGTGGCCGCTTATGAACGCTGCGTGGCGGAATTCTGCGACTGAAATAAGGAGGAAGCATTTTGGAAAGCTACAAAAGAGAATTCATTCAGTTTCTGGAGATGGCCGGTGTGCTGAAATTCGGCGATTTCACCGCCAAATCCGGCCGGAAAATCCCCTATTTCATCAACGCCGGGGAGATCAAAACCGGTAAGGAAATTGCGACTCTGGGCGAATTCTACGCCCGCGCCTACCGGGAAAAGCTGGGGCGGCGGAAGGCCGTCCTCTATGGCCCCGCCTACAAGGGCATTTCCATCGCCGTGTCCGCCGCCGTTGCCCTGAGTCGGGACGGGCTGGACGTTCCCTTCTTCTTCAACCGCAAGGAAGCTAAGGATCACGGCGAGGGCGGCGTGTTCGTGGGCTACGTCCCCAAGGCCGGTGAGGACGTGGTCATCGTAGAGGACGTCATCACCGCCGGGACTGCCATCCGGGAAAGCATGGCTATCTTAAGCCGTCTGGAGGGCGTCAGGGTCGCCGCCACATTTATTATGGTTGACCGCAAGGAGCGGGGCAAGGGCGAAAAGCTGGCCATGGAGGAAGTGGAAGAGGAATTTGGCTTCCCCGTCTACTCCGTGGTGGATGTGTATGACATCATCGCCTATCTGGAAGAAAATCCCGCCAACGCCGAAAATGTGGCGCGGATCAAAAACTACCTTGCCGTGAATGGAGCGAAAGTATGAGGAGTCTGAACAGCATTCTGGATTTAGGCGTGGACGAGCTGGACGAACTGATCGCCACCGCCAAGGACATCATTGCCCACCCGGAAAACTACTGGGACAGGTGCGCTCACAAGAAGCTGGCGACGCTGTTCTTCGAGCCCTCCACCCGCACCCGCCTGAGCTTTGAGGCCGCGATGCTGGAGCTGGGCGGAAGCGTCATCGGCTTCAGCGAGGCCAGTTCTTCCTCCGCCTCCAAGGGCGAAAGCGTGGCGGACACCGCCAAAATTGTCAGCTGCTACGCAGACATCATCGCCATGCGCCACCCCAAAGAGGGCGCACCCTATGTGGCAAGTCAGGCGGCCTCCATCCCCGTCATCAACGCCGGAGACGGCGGCCACAATCACCCCACCCAGACCCTTGCCGACCTGCTGACCATTTCCCGGGAAATGGGGCGGCTGGATAACCTCACCATCGGTCTGTGCGGCGACCTGAAATACGGCCGGACTGTCCACTCCCTGATCGAGGCCATGAGCCGCTACAAGGGCATTCAATTTGTTCTGATTTCCCCGGAAGAGTTGAAAATTCCCGGTTTTATTCGGTATAATGTTTTTGAAAATCAGGGAATCCCCTACACGGAAGTGTCCTCTCTGGAGGAAGCCATGCCCAAGCTCGACGTGCTGTACATGACCCGCATCCAGCGGGAGCGCTTTGACGACCCATGGGAATACGAGCGGCTCAAGGACAGCTACGTCCTCGATACCGAGAAAATGAAGCTTGCGAAAGGAAAAATGTGCGTCCTGCACCCCCTGCCCCGTGTCAATGAGATCAGCGTCAAGGTGGACGACGACCCGAGAGCCGCCTATTTCCGTCAGGCGCTGAACGGCAAGTACATGCGCATGGCGCTCATCCTGAAGCTTCTGGACGAAGCCGCCCGGAATCCCGCAAAAGAAGCCATCGACACGACCGGTTTGGAATACGACCGCGTCTGCCGCAATCCCAAGTGCATCACCCAGACCGAGCAGGAGCTGCCCCAGCTGTTCCGCTGCACCGACAAGGCCGCGGACATCCACAGGTGCATCTACTGCGAGCAGAGAGCCTAATCTTTATCCCACAAAAAATGCAGAATGCCGTTGTTTCGGCATTCTGCATTTTTATTTATCCCTTATATCTCGGCTCGCAGGTCAGGTTGACGCCCAGACGCTTGAAGGTCTTTTCGTCCACCGGGGACAAAATCACCGAGGAATGTACCTCGCAGCCCCGCAGCTTGTCCAGCTGCTCCATGGCCAGTTCCGCCATGGGGTTGGTGGCGGCGCAGATGGACAGGGCGATCAGCGTCTCGTCGGTGTGGAGACGGGGATTGCGGTTGCCTAAGTGGTCAACCTTCAGGTGCTGGATGGGGTCAAGCACCACCGGGGAAATCAGGTGCAGGCTGTCCCGCATACCCGCCAGCTTTTTCAGCGCGTTCAGCAGCAGCGCCGAGGACGCACCCAGAAGGTCGGAGGTCTTGCCGGTGACGATGGTACCGTCGGGCAGTTCCATGGCGGCGGCAGGCGCGCCGGTCTGCTCCGCCCGCTGCAGGGCAGGGGCGACCACCTTCCGCTCCGCCGGGGTCACACCGGCCTTTTTCATCAGCAGCTCCAATTTGCGCACCGTTTCGTCGCTGCCTTTGCCCTGCTTCTGCTCGCACATGGCCACGTAGTATCTGCGGATGATCTCCTGTCGGGAGGCGAACCGGACGGCTTCGTCATCCACGATGCAGTTGCCCACCATATTCACGCCCATATCCGTGGGGGATTTGTATGGGCAATGCCCCAGAATCTTCTCAAAAATCGCCACCAGCACAGGGAATGCTTCCACGTCCCGGTTGTAGTTGACGGTGGTGACCCCGTAGGCTTCCAGATGGAAGGGGTCGATCATGTTCACGTCGTTCAAATCCGCCGTGGCGGCCTCGTAGGCAAGGTTCACCGGGTGGTTCAGCGGCACGTTCCAGATGGGGAAAGTCTCGAATTTGGCGTAGCCCGCCGTGTTGCCCCGGATATGCTCGTGATACAGCTGGCTCAGGCAGGTCGCCAGCTTTCCGCTGCCGGGGCCGGGGGCCGTGACCACCACCAGCGACCGGGTCGTCTCAATGTAGTCATTTTTCCCGAAGCCGTCGGGGCTGACGATGTAGCCGGTGTCGGAGGGGTAGCCCGGAATCTCAAAATGGTGATAGACCCGGATGCCCAGCCCTTCCAAGCGGGACTGGAACGCCTTCGCCAGCGCCTGTTCATGGAAGCGGGTCAGCACCACGCTGGAAACGTACAGGCCGAAGCCCCGGAAAATGTCGATCAGGCGAATGACGTCCCGGTCATAGGTGATGCCAAGATCGCCCCGAACCTTATTCTTTTCGATATCGTCGGCGTTGATGGCAATGACCATCTCCACCTGCTCCTTCAGCTGCAGCAGCATCCGCAGCTTGCTGTCCGGCTGGAAGCCCGGCAGGACGCGGGAAGCATGGTTGTCGTCATAGAGCTTGCCGCCGAATTCCAGATACAGCTTGCCGCCGAACTGGGCAATGCGCTCCCGGATGTGGGCGGACTGCATTTGCAGGTATTTATCGTTATCAAACGCCGCTTTTGTCATTTCCGTTGCCTCTTTCCCAAAAACTTTCCACCATTTTACCCTATCCGACGGGAAATAGCAAGGCCATTTCGCGGGAAAATCTTCTCTTTCGCGGGATTGCTTCTTGTTTCGGGAACGGCGCCGTGCTATAATGAGTCCATCTATTTTTTCGGAGGTGTTTCCATGGAATTCAGCGTCAACCATCCGGTGCTTTACCTGCTTGCCGGAATTCTGATTGCCGTGGTTCTGGCTCAGTCGGTTTTCTTCCTTATTAAGGCTCTGCGCCGCAGTAAGGAGATCGGCATGGATCAGGCCAAAATCAAAAAAACCATCAAAACCGCCGCGCTGTTCACCATCGCCCCGGCCGTGTCCATCGTCATCAGCGTCATCACCCTAAGCAAAAGTCTGGGTATTCCCCTGCCCTGGCTGCGGCTTAGCGTAGTCGGCTCATTGAGCTATGAGGCCATCGCGGCATCCAACGCCGTCAGCGCCATGGGCTTAGAGCTGGGCAAAATCAGCGCCCTGACCGCCCAGCAATACGTCAACATCGCGCTGGTGATGACCCTGTCCATCATGGTGGGCATCTGGCTGGTGCCCATCATCGGCAAGAAGCTGCTGCGGGGCATGACCGTTCTGGAAAACCGGGACGCCAAATGGGCGGATATTTTCCAGAATGCCATGTTTATCGGCATGATCTCCGCGTTTCTGGGCTATGTGTTCTGCGATTTCTCCCGCCTGTGGACGCCGGGGGATTACGCCGCCACCTCCGGGCTTGTGCCGGTATGCGTCATGGCGGTATCCGCTGCGATCATGGTGGTCTGCGGGCTGCTCATGAAGAAATTCAAGTGGAGCTGGGTCAACGATTACGCGCTGCCCATTTCTCTGGTGCTGGGCATGGCTTCCGCCATTCCCCTCACCGCGTGGCTGGGTTAAGGAGGTGCCGATATGAAAAAGCAGCTTAGCTACATCGACTCCGTTCACCGCAGCGGCACCATCTGGAACATTTCCGTGATGATTCTGCTGCTGGCCTTCCCCCTGACGGTGGCCGCCCTGTTTGGCGCCGCCCCGGACTGGGGCGCGCTGGTGGTGGGTCTGATCGCCACCGCGCCCATGTATTGGGCGGTGGGCGTCATTGAGACAATTACCTTCGTTCCCATGCTGGGCGCGGGCGGCTCCTACCTCAGCTTTGTCACCGGCAACATCTCCAATCTGAAGCTTCCCTGCGCCATCAACGCTCTGGAGCAGAACAATGTCAGCGCCAACTCCGAGGAGGGCGAGGTCATCTCCACCATCGCCATCGCCACCTCCTCCATCGTCACCACCGTCATTATCATCATCGGCGTCATTCTGATTGTTCCCCTGACCCCCGTTCTGGAAGCGCCGGTGCTGGAACCGGCCTTTGCCCAGATGCTGCCCGCCCTGTTTGGCGGACTGGGCGTAGCCTTCGTCAGCCGGAACTGGAAGATCGCCGTCGCGCCGGTGGTGCTGATGCTGGTTCTGTTCATTTTCGTCCCCGCCCTGAACGCCGGTACCGTGGGCATTATGGTGCCTGTGAGCGTGCTGTTCACCATCGCCGTTTCCCGGCTGCTTTATAAGAGAGGAGTTCTGTAAACATGATCGGATATCTGATTCTCACAATTCTCGTCGTATTCATCGCCGTGGTCGCCATCCGCACCATCCGCTTCCGTCCCAAGCCCCAGCCCGAAGTCACCAAGGAAGAAATCGCCTTTGACCGGGACGCCGCCGTGGATTCCCTCGCCCAGCTGGTTCGCTGCAAGACTGTGTCCTACAATGACCACTCTCTGGAGGACGAGGGGGAGTTCCAGAAGCTGATCTCTCTGCTGCCGACACTTTACCCCAACGTGTTCGGCACCTGCACCTTCCAGCAGCTTCCTGACCGGGCGCTGCTGCTGCGGTGGCCGGGCAAGCAGGCGGGCGACCCTGCCGTTATGATGGCGCACTATGACGTGGTGCCTGTCAACGAGGAAAAGTGGGACAAGCCTCCCTTCGCCGGGGTCATCGAGGACGGCATTCTCTGGGGCCGCGGCACCCTGGACACCAAGGTCACCTTCAACGGCGTTCTTTCCGCCGCCAATTACCTCATCGGTCAGGGCTTCCAGCCGGAAAAGGACATTTACTTTGCCTTCTCCGGCGGTGAGGAGATCAACGGTCAGGGTGCGCCCAACATCGTGGCGTATTTCACCGAGCACGGCATCCACCCCGCCATTGTGGTGGACGAGGGCGGCGCCGTGGTGGAGAATGTGTTCCCCGGCGTGAAGCAGCCCTGCGGTCTCATCGGCATTGCGGAAAAAGGTATGCTGAACGCCCAGTACCGCACCGTCTCCGCCGGCGGCCACGCTTCCGCACCCAAGCCCCATACCCCGGTGGGCGTTCTGGCGGCGGCCTGCAAGCGGGTGGAGGATCATCCCTTCAATGCCCACATTGACGGCCCCGCTGCCCAGATGTTCGACACGCTGGGACGGTATTCAACGCCATTGTACCGGGTGATTTTCGCCAACATGTGGTGCTTCGGTTGGATTATTGACACTCTCGGCAGAAAGAGCGGCGGCGAAATGAACGCACTGGTGCGCACCACCGTGGCCTTTACCCAGATGGAGGGCAGTTCCGCCCGGAACGTAATTCCTCCCGAAGCAAAAATGGTGTCCAACATCCGCCTGAATCCCGCCGACAGCGTCGCTTCCGCGCTGGCGTATCTGGAAAAGGCCGTCAGCGACCCCGCCGTGGAGATCACGTCTCTGGAATCCTTCGAGCCAAGTCCCGTCTCCGAAACCGGCTGCGACGCATGGGAGAAGGTTGCCTCTGCCGTGGCGAATACATGGCCGGGCTGCATCGTCTCGCCGTACCTGATGGTGCAATGCTCCGACTCGCGGCACTACCGTGACCTGAGCAACCACGTTTACCGCTTCTCCGCCATGGACTTGACCGCCGAAGAGCGTTCCACCATCCACGGCAACAACGAGCGCATCCGTCTGGAAACCGTCGCCAAGGCCGTAGAATTCTACATCCGCCTGATGCGTCAGTGCTGAAACAAAAAAGATGTCCCCCAACCCGGGAAAATCCGGGT
>HF988127.1:13413-13841 GCA_000434635.1 Firmicutes bacterium CAG:110
ACCCGGGAAAATCCGGGTTGGGGGATTTGTCTTAGTCCAGCAGATATGCCAGGAAAGCGCCGCCGGTGATGGCGTACACCAGAATGGTGAAAGCCACAACGATCAGCGTCAGGATAAACTGGGCGATCGCCCAATTTTTCCGGGAGCGCTTCTCCGGAGAGCTGCTCACCGCCCAGACGATCAGGCAGATGAAGCCGACAATGGGAATTGCCGAGAGGATCAGCGTGCCGATCCAGGAACCAACAGACATGTCCGTATCCTGCCGTGCGTAGGTATTGCCGTTGTAGTTGTCCATGTTATATTCCTCCTGCTTTCCAAATTTAGGGGATATAATGATTATAACACATATCTGTGAAAATGGGAATACTTTTTCGGCAAAATCTTTTCTGCAAATCGCCCCGCACACCGCAAAAAATCCCGGCAGCCGA
>HF988127.1:13869-15900 GCA_000434635.1 Firmicutes bacterium CAG:110
CGAAGCTGCCGGGATTTTTTTAGCTTAGCGTATTCTCGATTACCGGGCGCTGCGCTTCTTGTTGTAGAAGTACACACCGGCAATGGCGGCGCCGGAGACAACCATGAAGATCACGGGAATGAAGATCATATCACCGGTCTTGGGGTTGGTCTTATCGGCCTTCTCGTTGGTGGTGCTCTTGGCGTTGGCGTTGGTGATCATCACGTTGATGTGGACTTCGCTCTCCTTGCGGAGCTCGTTGGTGTCGGAGATGGTGTCATACTTCTGGGTGTCGTTGACAAAGTTTCCGACCCAGTTGCCCTTGGCCATGTACATGCCGTCATACTTGATGCCGTCGCTGGTCTTGGCGGTGTAGTAGTTCTTCACAACGGTCTTGACCTCATCCAGCGTGACCTTGCCGTCCAGAGCAATGCCCTCGGTGATATTGATGGTCTTGGCGGGATCGTCGATCTTGTTGTCCTTGAAGATGTGCAGGTAAACCTTGTAGGGGAACTTGTTGTTGGTAGTGGTGGTGTCCTTCTCGAGGTAAGCGTAGAATTCTACGTTGCCCTTGATGACGAGCTTGGCAACCTGAGCGCTGGTGTAGAGGTCACCCTTGTTGTCAATCTTCCAGCCCTTGAAGGTGTAACCGGTCTTGTTATCGGCCTTGCTCTGAGCGTCGGAAACCTTCTTGCTGTCAATACTGCTGCCGCTGGTCACGTTGTAGGTGGAAACGGCCTTGCCGTCGGTGCCGTAGAAGGTCACTCTGACAGTGTCGCCCTCGGGAGTGCTGCCGCTCTTGGCCTTCAGGGTGACGGTCAGGGAGTCTCCGGCATTGATTGTGGTGGACAGGGACAGGTTGTTGCCCTTTTCATCGCTCTTGGCGGTGACGAACTCATAGGAATCCTTCCAGTTGCCCATCCAGCGGTAGCTCAGGATGTCGCTGATAACGGAGGACTTACCGTTCACAGGCTCGACCTGGAACTCTCTGGCAATCGTGTTGCCCTTGTCGTCAATAATCTTAAGAGTGATATACTTGACAGGCTCTTCCGCCTTCTTGGTGTTGACAAACAGCTTCAGGAAGTAGCCGTCGTCGATACCGGCATACTTGATGGTGACGCCGGTAGCATCGTTGTCGGAAGCGCCAGTCCACTTGACAAATTCCTTGTCTTCCTTGACCAGCTTCAGACCCAGCTCCTTGGTCAGCGTCACAGCGCCGTCAACAGGAACGGTGATCTCGCCGTCTCTTGCGTAAGAACCGTCAACATAGATCTTAACGGGAACCTTCGCGTCAACGCGGGTGTCCTCGACCTTCTTGTTTACGTACAGGTTTACGTAGTAGCCATTCGCATTTGCCTTCTTCAGGTTGTCATAGCTGATGGGGCCGGTGGTCTCTTCGTCCTTCATGTTCGTCCACTTGACGAATTCCTTGTCGCCGTAAATCAGAGTCTCGGCCAGTTCCTTCGTCAGTTCCAGTTTCTGACCGGGCTTCACGGTAACATACTTGTCAGTGACATACTTTCCGTCAACGTAGGTC
The DNA here is from genome assembly GCA_000434635.1 of Firmicutes bacterium CAG:110. Taxonomy (GTDB): domain Bacteria; phylum Bacillota; class Clostridia; order Oscillospirales; family Oscillospiraceae; genus Faecousia. Next base: position 15,386 of record HF988127.1, read on the forward strand.
TTGACGGTCAGGGTTTCATCAGCTTCCGTAGCAGCGGCCTGGAAAGGAACCGCGCAGACCAGCAGCATAGCCACCAATACGAGGCTAAGCAGCTTCTTCATTGTGTTTTTCATAGTTTCTAACCTCCTAGAAAATTGGTTGTTTTAGAAATGCTGCCGGCTCTGGAACCTTTGGTGTCGCCAATCGGGGAGGCTTTCCGCCGCTTCCGCACCCGGCATCTCTTTCATGTCTGCATGATATCACATCCGTTCCCGGATGTCAATAGGAAAATTACAAAATGTAACAGAATTCTTTACACTTTATAACATTCTTAAACATTTGCCCTTATCTTAAGAAATTTCCTCCAAATTTTACCATAAAATTCGTTTTTTACCAGCTACGAAAAATGACAATCTCTGATTTCGATATCTTTTTTCTTTCAAAGGTTACAATTTTGTTGCAGCCGCCTGTGGTCTCCCGAAGCGGCCTCCGCCGCCCAGGGGGGGGTGGAAAACCCCGGTGCCAGCATGGCACCG
>HF988127.1:15918-16178 GCA_000434635.1 Firmicutes bacterium CAG:110
GGTGCCAGCATGGCACCGGGGTTTCCGCGAAAGGGTTTGGAAAGAAGAGAGGTAGAAAAGAGGATCTACGGAGTTGAAAGGGAGCGGCTCACGGCTTCCGCAACCTTTCTGGTATTACCATACCTTTGGGTTTTGAACAGGCAATAACGGAAATGAAAATAAAAAGCGACGAAATTGTGAACAGTTTTTCTTCATGCCGGAATATCTCCCTGTTTTTTGCGCCTATTCCTTCGGCAAAAGGGGCGGCGCGGGAAATCCCG
>HF988127.1:16210-25234 GCA_000434635.1 Firmicutes bacterium CAG:110
CGCGCCGCCCTTGGCCTATTTCATTCCGTTGCTCCGGGGAAAATCAGCGTTACCTTGAACAGGTCGCCGTCCACCAGCAGCTGTAACTGCCCCTTCTGCAGCTCCATCAGGGTCTTGGCAATGTTCAGGCCCAGACCGCTGCCCTCGGTGTTCCGGGAGTCGTCGCCCCGGACAAAGCGCTCCATCAGCTCGTCGGCGTCCACGTTCAGCTCGTCACGGGAGATGTTCTTCAGGGAAATGATGACCTTCCCCTCCAGCGCCATCACGTCGATATACACCCGCGTGCCGGGCAGGGCATATTTCACGGTGTTGCTCAGGAGATTGCTCAGCACCCGCCAGGCAAGTCTTCCGTCCGCCATCATGGCGACAGACTCTTCCGGATGGCGGAATACGGGGGTCAGCTGGGCTTTTTCCAGCTTGTCGGCAAATTCTCCCAGCGCCTGATTCACGGATTCCACCGCGTCCAGCTTCGTAATGTCCGCCGTCAGGTTCCCCGTGCTGGCCTTGCTCATTTCCATCAGATCCTCAATCAGCTTTTTTAAGCGCTGGGACTGCCGGTTGAGGACTTCCAGATAGGTCTTCTCCTCCTCCGGCGTGTGGGGCTTTTGCAGCAAGTCCACGTAGTTGATGATGGAGGTCAAAGGCGTTTTGATATCGTGAGAAACATTGGTAATCAATTCTGTTTTCATACGCTCCGATTTTAATTGCTTCTGCGCCGCCACCACGGCAACGCCGGCCAGGTCATTCAGGTCACCGGCAAAGCTCTTGAACGCGCCGATGAGATATTTGTCGTCCACTTTGGTGTCCAGGTCGCCCTTGCCCATGCGCTTGGCGCTTTCCAGCAGGATGCCGAAGCAGTACGCCCCGTACAGCACCACGGCCACGCAGGCGCACAGGCTCAGCACCACCATCATTTCCGATCTGCCCGCAAGGGCGGCGAACAGGAGCATCACCATGATGAAGCCCGTCAGCAGCCACTGCCAGGTCAGCGGCATCATGGAATACACCCGGTTGACGGATTTTCCGATTTTTGCGCAGGTCTTCTTTATCTGCGTCCACAGCCATCTCAGGGGTGTAAGAAGCATCAGCAGGAAGTCCCAGAATACAGCCGCCGCCTTGGGCAGCTTCCGCAGCAGCCAGCCGCAGCCGGAGAAGCAGCCCCTGACGCACTTCACCAGCAAATCTAAGCACCGCCAGCAGACGCTGTTGCGCCACCAGTAGCCGCCGGGGGTCTTGAACTGGGCAGCGCAGGCAAAGCAGAAGCTCACGAAAATCAGGCTCATGACGTAGCCCGCCATCAGCACTCCGGCGCAGAGTGTCTGCATGTTCTGCGTGAATAGGTCGGCGGCATCGTAGAATTGGACGATTACCATGAAAAGGCCGAAGACGATCAGCCCGCCGCCGGCAAGGTAAATGTCCAGGGGGATGCAGTTGAAGCCCGCGGCATGGACTTCCTCACTGCCGGGCTTTCTGCCCGCCGCGCAGCAGAGATACACGGCCAGAACGGCAAACAGCAGCAGACACGCGCCCATGATGAAGAGCAGGCTGTCACGGTAGCCCCACACCTGTTCCAGCAGGGCGTACCCGCCGTCATAGCGGTACGCGCCGGGGGCTAACGTCAGCTCCATGGTGTAGGCCGGGAGCTTCGCGTAGCGGTACGCCACCACCATGGTCTTCTGGGCGTCGTCGTCCCAATATTCCATGGTGTGAGATTCGCCGTCCGCAAAGATCACGTCCGGGTCTGCCGTGCCGGTTGCCAACGGCTTGGTGGGGTTCGCGGACAGCGTCTCGAGGGGGGCGGTCTCCTCCGTCGTGTCCGGGACGGTCTCGGCGGTCGTCTCCGGAACCGTTACGGTAACGGTGGTTTCGTCGGTTGTTTCCGGCACCGTCTCTGTGGTGGTCTCCGGAACGGTCTCGGTCTCCGGCATCACCTTCTGCGTCAGGCTGGGCGTTACCCGGAATACGACCGCCGTGCCGTTGGCATCCCATTCGAATTCGCCCACGCCCGCCGGGTTTGACGCCCGATAAACGATAGAATCGTCCTTGTCCCGGAATTCCACGGCGGTGATGACGGCATCCTGCGGCATATTGTCCCGGTAGAATGCGTCGCCCGACTGAAAATACAGGACGCCCGCGTCATTGCGTTTCAGCACGCCCACCGGGGTGCTGCCGCTGCAGGTATGTTCCCCCTCGCCTGCCAGCTCCGATTCCGTGGAGAATGTTACCTTATATATATCTGCGCCCTCAGTGGGAACGTCGTCCAACAGAACTTCGCTTTGGCTCAGCTCCCGGGTCGTGTCGAACACCAGATAGCCGGATTCGTTTTCCGAGAAGCAGTCCGACACGTCGTTGTAGGTCTGATACAGGACACTGCCGTCTACACCAACGAACGTCACGCACGTTGTAGGCGCGTCAGGCAGGTCTATCACGCCCATCGAGGGATTGGCCTCAAAGCGAACGCCGTTGCCGGTGTCGTAGATATTACCGATCGGTTCGACGCTGTCCACGTTCCCACTGGAGCCTTCCGTTTCGATGCTAAGGCTGAGAACCAATGCCCCGCCCTCCGGGATGGCGTTATAGGTGCTCGCGTCCGCCTGAGGCGTTGCCTCCGACTTTTCCGTAATGGACAGGACGTATTTATACGAGCCGCTGACGGGGAAGGAATAAAATTCGGCGTCCGACAGATTTTCCGCGCCGCCGGATTCCAGCACGTTTCCTTCCGCGTCCTTCAGCACATAGCCCGCCAGCGCCGGGTTGAACACGCCGTAAAGCCAGCCGGTCTTCCCCGACGGCCCCAGATCGTACACGGTCGGCCCCGCGATCGCCTCCGGCACGCCGCCCAGGTTCGCTTCGGCGTAGTCCACGGCGATGCGGTCTGCCATGGATTCGCCGTCCGAGCGGATGTATCTGTCCCGCAGCTCCTCCACGGAGATGTCGTACAGTCCCGATTCCGTCATGCCGATGATGGCGGCGGCGCTTCCGGCGGCTCCCAGAAGCATCAGGGCGCACAGGGCGATGGCAAGGAATTTGAATACAATATTGTATTTCAAATTATTTTCCTCCTTCCATTTTATAGCCCTGTCCCCACACGACCTTCAGATACCGCGGCTCCGAGGGGTTGATCTCGATTTTCTCCCGCAGATGGCGGATATGCACCGCCACGGCGCCCTCGCTGCCCAGCGCCGCCTCCTGCCAGACGGATTCATAGAGCACCTTGGTGGAGAATACCTTTCCGGGGTTTGCCATCAGCAGGTGCAGAATGGCATACTCCGTGGGCGTGAGGGACACAGGTTCCCCCTCCACGGTGACGGTTTTGGTGCGGTCGTCCAGAACGATGCCGCCGATGGTGATGCTGCCGCTGCCCTCCTCCGGGCGGCTGCCCAGCTGGGCATACCGGCGCAGCTGGGAACGCACCCGCGCCAGTACCTCCACCGGCACAAAGGGCTTGGTGATATAGTCGTCCGCCCCCACGTTCAGCCCCAGCACCTTGTCCTCCGTCTCGGACTTGGCGGTGAGCAGAATGATGGGCGCGTTGGAAAATTCCCGGATCTTGGAGGTCGCCGTGATACCGTCCATCACGGGCATCATCACGTCCAGCAGAATGAGGTGAATGTCGTTGTTTTTCGCGATCTCCACCGCCTGCGCGCCGGTGAACGCCTCGAACAGATTGTACCCCTCGGGGGTCAGGTATATTTTCAGCGCATTGACGATGTCCGGCTGGTCGTCGCAAATCAGAACGTTGTACATGTGGTTTTCCTTCCTCTCGTCATCTTTTTTTCTTATTATATCACCGGCTTCTTTAAGATGAAAGAGGTCTATTTCTTAAAATGGGATTAACATTTGAAAAAGCGCCTTTTGCCAACTTCTGCGCCACATTTTTTCTTGCTATTTCCCCGTTCCCGTTTTATAATTACATCATTCAATTGTTACACCGAAGGAGTTGTTTTCCATGCTGAAAGATTTTTTTACCACTCTGGGAACCGGCGCGCTGGATAAGGTGCTCCATGCCGTTCTCGTGCTGGTTATCGGCATTCTCATCATCCGCATCGTCACGAAGCTGCTCCAGGGAGGACTGGAAAAATCCCACCTGGAAAAGGCCGCCCACAGTCTGATCCTGTCCCTTGCCAAGGTGGCCATGTATATCCTGCTGGGTCTGAGCGTGGCCTCCAGCCTTGACATTGACGTCACCGGAATCGTCGCTCTGGCAAGCGTCCTGACCCTGGCCGTTTCCCTGTCCCTGCAGAATATGCTCACCAACGTCATCGGCGGCTTCACCATTCTTTCCACCCACCCCTTCCACTCCGGCGACTATGTGGAGATCGCCGGGCAGTCCGGCACGGTGCAGGAGATCAACATGACCTACACCCGCCTCGCCACCTTTGACAACAAGCTCATTTCCATTCCCAACAGCGCGGTGGTCGCGGCGCAGATCGTCAACTACTCCGCCGCCGACACCCGCCGGGTGGATATCCCCGTCTCCGCCTCCTACGATGCCCCCACCCAGAAGGTCATCGACGCGCTGGTGCTGGCGGGAACCATGGACAATGTGCTTCTGACCCCCGCCCCCAGCGCCTGCGTGAGCAGCTACGGCGACAGTGCCATTGCCTACACCCTCCGCGTCTGGGTGAAGACCGAGGATTACTGGGACGTGTATTTCGCCCTGACCCAGCGGGTCAAGGATGTCTTCGACGAGCAGGGCATCACCATGACCTACCCCCATCTGAACGTACATCTGGATAAGTAAAGCATACCACCCTCCCAAATGGGGAGGGCGGTACTGTGTGATAATCACATAGATAAAACTTCCAGCAGCGCCATAACGCCGATTCCGGGCAATCCCAGAAATCCCGCCACCAGCACCGTCACGGCGTTGATGGGGAAGTACGCCCCCGTGAACGCCGCGACGGAATTCAGCAGCCACAGGCACAGAAAACCGCACCCGGAGTGTACGCCGACCTTGAAGATCAGCTTCATGGGCATCAGCAGCAGCCGCACCAGCACCAGCGCGACAAGGGCGGGAATGAGCAACGTTACAAATTTTTCCATAGGCACCTCCGAATAATCAGGCTTGTTCCGGTTAAGCTACCTGCGGACAGCAAAGGAACGGGAACCAAACGTGACGACGGTTGCTTTCGCCCATTTCATTTACTGTCAAGTGTGTCGCCGAATGCGCAGCGGTATGACGCGAATTAGGAACTCTGAAAACAAGCTTCTTCTGCTTTCTCGCGGCATCAGACAGAATGTATTTTCTCTTTGATACCATTTTCTGATTAAAATACTTATTTTAATCGGAAGCGAGCGGGCAAAAAAGATTTGCGTTCAGCGATTCCTGCGCAGGGAGAAGGGAACGGCTCACCTGCGTACATTTTGCCACAGAATTTTTGCGAATAAACGAAAACCGGAGTACCGATGCACATGCCGCGTGCGCGTCGGCTCCGGTTTTTGTACTTGTCCTCTCCCCTGCCCACAACATCCTGTGTCCTGCCAAAAAAAATCTTCGATTTTCTGCGAAATTCTCTGCTGCCCCGCCGTTGTCCCCGTTGGGAAGCTGTGGTATAATGACGGAAAATGACGTTTTCTGCGAGGCACCGAAATGATAACCGAACCTGTCAAAATTTCCCAGAGCGACATCCGCAGGCTGCTCTCCGCCGCCAATCCGGATGCAGCGCTGCTTTACCTTTACATAAACAGCGGCAACCGCCCCGAGGACGCGGAAGCCGATCTGCATTTCAGCGCCCCCCGCTACGGCTGCGCCGCCGCTACCCTGCGGCAGCTAGGTCTGTGGCCGGAAGACCGTCCCAGCCACATTGCCCCCGGCGAGCGTCCCAGCTACTGCGAAAAGGACGTACTGGACGCCATGGACTCGGACAACACCTTCCGAAGCCTTTACGGCGAAGTGCAGCGTCTGCTGGGCCGGAGCCTGAACACTGAAGAACTGAAAATCCTTCTGGGCTTTGTGCGCTACCTGGGACTGACCGCGGACGTGATCTCCCTGCTGGTGTGCTACTGTAAAGAACGCGCTCGACAGAGAGGAAGTCTGCGCAATCCGTCTCTGCGCACCATCGAGAAGGAAGCCTACAACTGGGCGGAACGGGGCATCGACACCGTAGAGGAAGCCGCCGCTTTCATTCAGGCGCAGAACGTGCGCAATTCCCGGCTGTCCCGGCTGATGAACCTGATCCAGATCCGAGGGCGCAGTCTCACCGCCGCCGAGGAGCGCTATGCCCAGAGCTGGCTGGACATGGGCATGGACGACGAGCTGATCTCCATGGCCTACGAACGCACCTGCCTGAACACCGGCGGCTTGAACTGGGCGTACATGAACAAGATTTTGCAGCGCTGGCAGCAGCAGGGCTTCCACAGCGCCGAGGACGTCCGCACCGGCGACCGGAAGACGGGCGTCCCGAAGGGTGCCTCCGGCCAGCTGGGCGAAGCAGAGCTGGAAGCCATTCAGAAAGTATTGCAGGAGGGATAATTCGTGGGATACAGTGCGGAAGTGGTCCAGCGCGCCCGGGCGCGTCTGGCCCAGGCGAAGGAAGACCGGGAGTCGGAAAACAGGCAGCATCTGGCAGAAGCCTACGCCAAAGTCCCCCGCATCCGGGAAATCGACATGCTTCTGCGCCGCACCATGGCGCAGGCCGCTCAGGCGGCCTTTTTGCAGGGTTCTGACGGTCAGGCGCTGCTGGAACAGGCGCGGCGGGAAAACCTCAGCTTACAGCAGGAACGGGCAGCGCTGGCCGCGGCGAACTTTGAGGAAGGCTTCTTGGACGAAAGCCCCATCTGCGACAAATGCGGCGGCAGCGGCTATGTGGGCACTACCATGTGCGAGTGCCTGAGCGAGCTTTGCCGTCAGGAGCAGAAAAAGGAAATTTCCGTGCTGTCCAACAGCCGGGAAACCTTCAGCCAGTTCCGGCTGGACTACTACCCCGACGCCGTTGACCCCAAATACGGCGCCAGCCCCCGTACCATTATGGAGCGGACGCTGAACATCTGCCGCCGGTATGCCGCGACCTTCACGCCCAACGCAGGAAATCTGCTGTTCATCGGCGGGACGGGGCTGGGAAAGACCTTCCTGTCGGCGTGCATCGCCCGGACAGTGACCGACCGGGGCTACAGCGTTGTTTACGAAACTTCCAGCCACCTGTTCTCCAAGCTGGAGCAGGCGAAATTCAGTCCCAGTGATGACACCCGCCGGGAAGCGGCCAAGCTGACGAACAGCGATCTTCTGATTCTGGACGATCTCGGCACGGAAATGCCCGGGCAGTTTGTCACGGCCGCGCTGTACAGCTTACTCAACGACAGAATGATGGCCGTCAAGCCCATGGTCATCTCCACCAACCTGAATGTGGACGAGCTGAGCCGCCGCTACTCCCCCCAGATCGCGTCCCGGCTCCACGGCGACTTCCAGCGTCTGACCTTCGTGGGAAACGACATTCGGGTACTGAAAAACAGAGGTTTATGATGAAAACAGGTATTTTATTCGATTTGGACGGCACGCTTCTGGACACGCTGGCAGACCTGGCCGACAGCGTCAACCACGTTCTTGCATCCTTTGGCTATCCCCAGCGCACGGTGGAGGAAGTCCGCCAGTTCGTGGGCAACGGCGCTGCCCGTCTGATTGCTCAGGCCGTCCCGGAGGGTGCGAACCCCGCCCCGGTGCTTGCGGCGTTCCAGCCCTATTACAGCGCCCACTGCCAGATCAAAACCAAGCCCTATGAGGGCATTCCGGAAGCGCTGGCCGCGCTCCGGGAGCGCTACCCCCTCGCCATTGTTTCCAACAAGCCGGACGCGGCGGTCAAAACCCTCTGCGCCGACATTTTCCCCGGCATTTACGCCCGTGGGGAAAGCCCTGACTGTCCCCGTAAGCCCGCCGCGGACATGGTTTACAAGGCCATGGCATCCATCGGCGCCGATACGTGTATCTACGTCGGCGACAGCGACGTGGACGTCCTGACGGCGAACAACGCCGGTGTCCCCTGCCTCAGCGTTCTCTGGGGCTTCCGGGACAGAGCCTGCATGGAATCGGTGGGTGCGAAGCATTTCTGCGAGACGCCCGCCCACCTGGTCGCGGACATAGAGGAGATCATCCATGGCAAATGAATTTTACGCCCTGATGGGCCGTATGCGCTACATAACCCGCTGGGGTCTGATGCGCAACACCTTTTCCGAAAACATTTCCGAGCACAGCCACATGACCGCGGTGCTGGCCCATGCTCTGGCGCTGATCCGCCGGGACATTCTGAACCTCCCCGCCCCCGACCCTGACCGCTGCGCCGTGGCGGCGCTGTACCACGACGCTTCGGAGATCCTGACCGGCGACCTGCCCACGCCCATCAAATACTACAATCCGGACATCAAAACCGCCTACAAAGAGGTGGAGCGCATTGCGGGCAACCGTCTGCTGGATATGCTCCCCCCCGAGCTGCGTTCCAGCTACACCCATTATGTGCTGGAGGACGACGCGGAGCTGGAACCCTTCGTCAAGGCCGCGGACAAGCTGTCCGCCCACATCAAGTGTCTGGAGGAGCAGAAGGCAGGCAACACAGAATTCGACTCCGCGGCGCTGCAGACTCTGGACGCGCTGAAAGCCATGAACAGCCCTGAGCTGGAATGGTTTCTAAACAACTGTCTGCAAGCCTTCACGCTGAATCTCGACCAGCTGTAGCACTTGACGGTTGGCAGAAAATATGCTACCATAGGCTGTGTCGATGTGCTGACATTTGTTATGCAATTTCATATCCCCCGTCATGGGGGAATATGCCGCTGTGGTGGAATAGGTAGACACCCGAGACTTAAAATCCCGCGGGCCGAATCATGCACCCAATTTGAAAAGCCTCAGAGAAATGCGAGCTTTTTGAATTTGAAATTTGGGAAATTTGGAGCATCCCTCCAAAACATCCCTCCAACCTTCCATCCCTCGTTTTTGAGGGATGCATATGCCGCTATGATGGAATGGTAGACATAGCAGACTTAAAATCTGCCTGAGGTTACTCAGTACCGGTTCGAGTCCGGTTAGCGGCACCA
>HF988128.1:0-10062 GCA_000434635.1 Firmicutes bacterium CAG:110
GTCGGAATGGTCATATAAGGCAAGGATGTACAGCACCTGGGCTTCCCGGACACGGCTGGGCATATCCGCATCCCGCAGAGCGGTCTGGATGGCGTTCATGGTGTCCTCTACCTGCTGAAGCATTTGCCGGTCGCCGTCGGACATCTCCTCCACGATCTGCTCCTGGAGCGCGCCAACATCCAGTTTCAGGGTCCCGCTGAATACGGTGATGATGGCCGCCATTGGCATGAACAGGGCAACGATCACAACCAGAATCGCCATTGCCGCTTTCTTCAGTGTCTTTTTGTCCGACAGCAGCGCGACCGCTATCTTTTTGAGCGCCGCGCCGACGGTTACGCTCATCAGCGGCCTCCCGCTTTCCCGAACAGAGCTTCCTTGTAGTCCGGCACCTGCACCTGCAGATAGTACCGCTCCCCGCCGCAGCGGTACAGGCATACGCCGCGGTCAGGATTGCGGATCAGCTCATACTCCGCCTCATCCACCTGCAGGGCATCCATATAGTCCTTTGGGTTGATGGCGCCGGGATAGAACAGGAACTGGTGGGTGGGAATGGAGAACATGGGCTTTGTGAACTCCCGGATGGAGGGAATCAGGAAATCCTCAATGTTCTGAGACGCCAGCACCACACAGGAATCCTTCTTCCGGACGCGCTTCATGGAGTTGCGGATGTACTCAATGGCAGTCTGGTTGGTCAGGAACAGGTACAGCTCGTCGATAGCAGCTACGCTGTCGCCAATGCCTATCAGCCGATTGCTCATATACGACAGGATGTTGAACAGGATGGCATCCTTCAGGCGTTTGTTGGTGTCCATAAGCCCCTTTACGCCGAAGCACAGGAACTTATCGTCCACAATGTTGGTGTGGCCGTTAAAGTACCGGCTTTCCGAGCCGACGCACATGGAGTGGATACCGAGGCAGATCTCCCGGAGCATCTCCTGGGTGTACAGATGCTTTCCGCCGGGGTCGTATTCCAGATACTCCTTCTGGCACAGCCAATAGAATTCCGCCATGACAGGATAGTGAATAGGGCTGAGGGCGGAAAAGTCCGTGCTGTCCGTAATGCCCCGCTGGGCATACAGCTTTTCCAGCAGGATCTCCATGGTGTCCACCTGAGCATCCGTAAAATCCTTGTAGCTGCGGAAAAAGTCCTTAAGGAAGGCAATGTGCTGGCTCAGCCGGGTGACCTTCCGGAAGGCTTCAGGACTCTCCCCATCTGTGTCAGGTTCTTCCGCATCCACAGACCATACTTTCGGCTCCAATGGGTTGATGATGTACTCTCCGGTCATATAGTCCACATAACAGCCGCCCAGATTCCGGGTCAGATCCTCATATTCCGCTTCCACATCCAGACAGATCACCGCCTTGCCGGATTCCCGGAAATTGGTCAGCAGCAGCTTCATCAGGTAGGATTTTCCCTGCCCGGAGTTGCCCAGAATCAGGGCACTGCCGTTGGTCTTGTCATTGCTGCGGCGGTCAAGATCCACCAGAATATTGGTGCCGTACTTGTCCCTGCCTACATAGAAGCCCTTGGGGTCGGTCTTACCGGAAAAGCTCAAAGGATACATATTGGCGACGGAACCGGCAGGCAGTACCCGTTCATACTGGTCGCCAAACTGGTTCCGGCCAAAGGGCAGCACAGACAGAAAGCCTTCCTGCTGCCGCAGGGTCAGCTTGTCCACCGTGATCTTGGCGCGGGTCAGCTCCATGGCGATCTGGGACTGAAGCTGCTCCAGCGTTTCCATGCTTCTGGCCTTCAGCTCCATGTACACACTGCAATGAAGCAGAATTTCCCGGTTGTTGCGCATGGTAGCGAGAAGTGTCTGCACATCCTGCAAATTTCCCTCTGCCTCCATGGCCTGGGTGATGTCGTGATCTCCCGCCATGAGCCGGTTTTTCCGGGCGGCATTGTTCACGATCTGCTTTTCCTCCACCGGCGTGACCCGGCGGTGGTACAGCCGCAGGGTGACCCCGGTACGGTCGGCAAGCTGCGCCAAAATCGCCTGTTCCTCGGTCGTAGGCGGGTACTCCCGAATGACCCACACGCAGCGGTAGGTGTCGCCGACAATGTAGTAATTGGCGAAGAATTTCATTGTTCCCGGTAGGATACAATCAAAGAAATCCTTGGTACGGACTCCCGTGTCCCCATTCTGCACCTTCTTTTTCCGTCCAAACAGGCTCATGCTTTCTTCCCTCCCCGCACATACTGCGCCCCGTCCACATCCGGCATCCGGTCACCGTCCATGGAAGCACCGAAATAGATGGCAAGGAACCGTTTGATATCCGCTTTCTTCATCCGCTGCACCTCAAAGCCCGCCCCTGCCAGCTGCTTGTGAGTCTCATTTGCCAGACTCAGCACCTGTTCAGGCTTCCAGCCAGAGCAGCGGCGCAGGAACACGAACTGCCGGGCAGTGGACATCTCCGCCTGCAGCTCGGTCAGCATCTCTCCATCCTGATGCAGAAGCCGCCGGACACAGGCGTTGCGCTCCTCCCGCTCCCGCTGGCGAAGGTACGCCTTGTTTGCGTCAAAGCATTCACAGGAATCCGTACAGACGATCTCCAGATCCGGCATCACCGTCAGGGCGGTTTGCAGGTTGTGAATCTTCACGTCGATATTGGATGCGGACAGCACCGAAATATTGACGGGGGATACCCGGAAAAACAGCAGCTCCCCGGCTGTAGTGGCAAGGCCATACCGGGTAAAGCCGTAAATACCCATAAGCTCCTGTACGGAACGCCCCCGCTGCCGCTTTTTCTCCTTTCGCTTTTTGTCTTTCATTTTTCATCTCCATTCGTAGTATTTCTGGCTGGTCACAAAATGCCGGACGGCGTAGCCCAGATAGTTCATGACGGTGGTATCCTCCATGCGGATGGTCATGAATGCAAAGCACAGCGCCCCCGCCAGAGGGAACAGCAGTCCCGAATGCACCAGCAGCACCACCGACAGCAGAGCCGCGATGGCCAGAATCACAAAATCCCGCATCCCCCAAAGCCACAGGTGGGGCTTGGCCTTCAGGTTCTGCGGGTAGATATAGGTTTTCATAGGTGTCCTCACTTTCTCATCAGGTTCTTCGCCAGATTGATTGCCGAGGAGGTGCTGTACACCATACTGGATACATTTACCCGGACGCTGGAATCCAGGCCGAACTGCTGAGCGATCCGCGGCACCTCATTGGCGGTTAACATAATTCCAAGTCCCATCAGCATACTGTCCTGCAAGGTCAGCATCCCAAGGAACAGCAGCGTGGTCTGCAAAAAGGCCGTCAGGCAAATTGCCATGACCTGCTTGCACCACTGGTTGAAGCCATCCGTATACCCGCGGGGTACGCTGAACATATACAGCGACCCCACCGCGATCTGGATCAGCAGGATACCGCCCCGCTTGATATTGGCGAAGAACACCTTGATGGTACAGTAGGAAAAGGCCAGCAAAAAGAACAGCAGCTTCAGCACAGGCTCCGACGGCGTTCCCAGCCGAAACACCGCGCGCAGAATAAACACCGCGATTTCCCCGATTGTGGTACCTTGGGCGCTGGAGAAGATTCGGGTCAGGTCACCGGCGAAGCTGTTTTGCAGGGAAACACAGAACTTATACAACTCCACCGGGAGTACGCCTATCAGCGCGCAGGCAAAGAAGCCTTTCAGCACATTCAGCGCAGCACCCTTGATACTGACCCTGCCGGACTGCGACTCTATAGCCACCTCGAACACAGCGCCGACCACCCCCACCGTGAAAAGTGCCCAGCCGAAGAGGGTGAACAGCCGCACCACAGCGTTCACCCAGCTGAGGCTGAAAATCTCAGCGCCCATATTGTTCATGCTGGTGAACAGGTCTGCCACCGCGTCGAAGACCGTGTTGTAGATCCACTCTACCAGCGCGTTCCAGATATCCACGGCGATGTCCGCGCCGACCCCCTCGAACACCACGCTCAGGGCGTCTCCCAGCCCTGAGAGGATATCTCCTAACCAGTCAAACAAAGGCTGTCACCGTTTTCCCTTTCTCAGCCAAGGATACTCCAGATATAGCTGGGTGCCGTCAGGGCGAACAGCAGGCAGGCAAACAAAATCGCCGGTGCGGTAAACTCAAACTGTCCGTGTTTGCGGTAGTCCATATACGCCGTTGCGATCTTGACGAACAGCAGGACCGCCAGGATCATGTCAATGACGGGGAACACTACGTTGTTGACAATGGTCTGCACCTGTCCTTTGGCCGCATTCCAGGTGCCTTCAATGGCGCCGGACACATTGCTTGCAGCGGCGCTGGCGGGAATGGCCATAAACGCCGCGAGCAGGGTCAGGACACAGAGCATGGTGAGCAGTCTTACAATTCTTTTCTTCTTCATGAAACCTCCATTTCGTAATCGCGCTCACAGAATACCAGATACCGCTGCTTTCCTCCGGAAGCAGGCGGATGGCAGGTGAGCAGGGTTAATAATTCATGACCCGGCTGGATGAGAATGGCTTCCACATCATTGGGCGATATCACCCTCACTTCTGATACTTTGTAATTCAGCGTCTCCCATAGATTGGTAACGGTGACGGTATCTCCCGGTTCCAGCTGGTTGATGTACAGAAAATATGCCGCGCCGTTCCATCCCCGATGTCCGGCAAGGACACAGTTGGTATCGCTGCCGCCTATGGGCAGACTGGTCTGTCCCATAACTGCCGCACCGGCTGCCATATTTTCTTTTGTGGCACCCATATAGATTGGCATTTGTAAATCCAGCTTTGGAATGGAGAGAACGCCAAACACTTCACTGTCCAGACCATAGTCGGAAAGCCGGAAACAGACGTCTTCATAAGCAGAAGGGTCGGACAGCCCTTTCTGCCCCTCCCGGAAGATGGCTTCGTTATAGGCTTTCATATCCAGCCAGAGTTGGGAGTACTGTTCCGGCACATTGGATTTCTCGCTCTCCGGCTCCTCCGGAATGACGTGGGAATTCTCCTCCGCTGTTCTCTCTGCGTCTTCCTCCAACAGAAGCAGGAAGTCCTCTGAATCCCTGTGCATGGTTCGTTCAACCCATAATCCGTTAAGAGACGGATAAAGAATCGTTCCGCCGCCGAACAGCAGAAGCAAAATTACCAAAATCACAAAAAGGATCTTTCCCTTACTTTCTGACATAGCGCCCTCCTTTCCTATGGACTGCCCTTCCTCTGTTTCTCCGGATATACAGCACCGCGCCTGCCACCAGCGTCAGGAAAACCATCGCTGCCAGCCCCAGACGAACACCAAGCCAATACTGTTTCTCCCAGTTGGAATCCGTATTTTCCTCATGCGGAACAGCAGAAGCCTCTGTTTCTTCCGTCGGGACATACGGGATGCGGCTTCCCTGTACCAGCAGGCGGTGGGTATTTACGCCGGTAGGCGTACAGGTCACCAGCGTACACAGATCCTCACCGGGTTCAATTCCCAGATAGGTGGTATCATGGGGCAGAACCGTATGAATTTCCCTTACCTCATAGGCAAGGGTTTCATCCAGAACATGCAGATAGAAAATATCCCCCTCCCGCAGCTGCTCCAGATCCGTGAACATCTTCTGGGAAGCCATGCCGCTGTGACCGGTAATGATGGTATGGGTGCTTTCTCCGCCCACCGGCAAAGAGGAACCCAGCAGGTGTCCCGTTCCCCTGTCCAGAGAATCCGCGCCTGTTCCATGGTAGATGGGAAGGTCTGCGCCAATTTTCGGTATTTCCACATACCCCATTATCCCGCTTCCACTTACATTCAGTTGGTTAACATAATCTTCCGCAGCAAGTCGAATGGATTTCTGCGAGTAGGCTTCCTCCGCAGCCCCGGGGGTAATGGTTTTGTTGTACGCCACCGCTTTTTCCCGGATGCTGTCCAACTTGGCGGTGTCCGTCTGTTCCAACACTTCCCGGTATTCGGTCTGTATCCTGGATTGGTGCCGCCCGATATACCAGTTGCTGACAACGGGATACATCGTCAGCCCCAATGCCAGCAGAAACAGCACAGCCGCCAGAAGTATCTGCAAATATCCCCGCTTCACGTTCTTCCTCCCCGACATGACACTGCCCCGGAAGGATTTTCCGGGGCAGTACAATTTACTTGAATTTCTTCCGGTTACTTGAATCTCTTCCGGGCAATGATGATGCAGGCAGCGGAGGCGGTCATGAGCAGAATACCGGCCAGACCATACATCCACACACCCCGGTCGCCGGTGGCCGGGAGATCAAAACCGCTGGTGTTCACTACGCTGAGGGGTACAAGGGCATTGGCGCTTCCATTGTCTGCCAGCATCGCGGCCTGTTTCCCATCCACGGTGGCAGAGGTGGATGCGTCCTTCCGGGAAATTACCACAGAAATTCCCTTTTTCAGCAGGGTATAGCCGTCCGCCGTCTTGATTTCGGTGACGGTATATTCGTCATCCTCCAAACCCTTTATGAGAATCTTGCCTTTTCCATCTTTGACAGTCGGAACAAACCGGGTAGCGTCCTTCTTGTCCGCGACATGATCTGTGACGTAGTAAACGCCGGTGGCTTCATCCAGCTTGGCCTTCACATAATAGCCGTCGGTCTTATTCTGCATGATGAACTGCACCTTGGAGAAATCCCCCTTGCCGTCGGAGAACAGCTTCGTCAGTTCCAGACCATAGGTGAAGACCCTGGCGTCATCCTTCAGGGTATCATAGGAATTCTGGGAGGTGCGTTTCCAGGTCAGCACCACCTCGTTGGGGTTGCCGTTGTCGCCGTAGACCACATCGGCGCTGCTGTTCACGGTCGCGGCATAGGTGATCCGCAGGGTGCAATCCGAATAGCCGGAGTTGACCATGGATGCGTCGGAATACACTGCCTTTGAGGTATTCATTTCCTTCAGACCGTCCGCTGTCATCTCAATGGTCATTCCGGTCTCACCGGTATCCGTGGTGCTGTAGGTGACGGTGAACTTTCCGTCCGTTTCCGCCCATTTGGCAACGGGATCGGTGCAGGCCGCATCCGTAAAGAATTCCATCACCACATCGTGTTTATTGTAGGTGATGCCCCTGCTCAGGGTATCGGCGAAAGTGTAGCAGGTCAGATAGGTAGATGCGGAGGTGATGCTGGGCAGGGTGCTGACGATCTGGTAGTCCACCACATCGCCGTCAGAGGCCGTACCGGTGTGGGCATAGCCGTCGGTGATGTCGTTGGTGCCGTTATGCTTGCCGGTATCGTCCTTGCTCTCCCGCAGGGTCTTGTCCAGCGTCGGATTACCGGTCAGGTTCTTTGGGTATACAGTCACGTCGTAAATCCAGCTGCCGCCGCTGGACGTCATGGGCAGGCAGATGAAGAAGGGGTTGCAGGTGCTGGTGACCATTTCCGGCACTTTAGTTTCCACCACCAGATACAGTCCCAGCTCCAGATTCTCGGCCTTGGTTTTGCCGTAAGTATCGGTCAGGGGCATGGCAGTACCGCTCTCAGTGACGTAGGCTTCCAGAGCGTTCTTCACAGTGGTGGCATTGGCTTTCAGCGCGGTACTCAGGGCAGAAATAAGGACATCGGACTGGTAGTAGTATTTGGAATCGTCCAGTTGGTCAGAACCATCCGCCTTTTCATAACGGTTGGCGCCGTTTCCCAGTCCCAGTGCGTTCAGGAGGTCTGCTCCCGCGGTCTTGCTGATGCCGTAGAGGGTCTCCACATGGTCAGAGTCCGCGCCATCCGCCGCAGACCCCGTAAGCTGAACAACATCCGCGACCCGGAGATAGGTAAACTCCACATCCTTCAGGGCATAGCTGTTGAGGGCATCATTCACGTTCTGGTCGTAGACGCCGGTAGACACGTAGCTGGAATCCCATGCGCCGTCCTTCTCGGCGTTGGTCAGATCCACCTTGTAGATGGTCAGGGAGCCTTTGGCGCCGGTATCGACGCCGGTATCTTCCGGCTCAGCGGCGGAAACGCCGATGGGGAAGCAGAGAAGCAGCGTCAGGGAAAGAATCAGGGCGATCATTTGGGTAAACTTTTTCATTAGAAGCATTTCCTTTCATAATATAAGTAAATTTATGCCATGGCGAATCCACAGGCAGCGGCCTGTCCCTTGCTCTATAGGGCGGGTTCATGGAGCTATTTCCGTTTCTTTGCCAGCCAAATCAGGATAAACAGCAGAACGACGCCGGTTCCGACCTGTATGGCAGTCATGGCGGTATAGCCTGTAGAGCCGGTCATGGGCAGTTCAAACACAGGCGCATTCACCACGGTCAGCCGGATGAAATTTCCGTCATCCTTCCGGATGCTCCCCTCATAGACAGGTTCCGTCAGAAGCTGATACCCCTTCGGTGCCTTGACTTCCGTCACCCGGTAGAGGCTGCCGGAGTACAAGCCGGCGAACCGTACCACGCCGTCCGCTCCGCTGGTGAGTTTTCCGTCCGTAAGTCCTTCCGCAGTGCAGGTTCCCTCCATGACATCCGGAGAATCCGTATAGGTCACCGTCTGCCA
Source organism: Firmicutes bacterium CAG:110 (assembly GCA_000434635.1). Lineage (GTDB taxonomy): Bacteria > Bacillota > Clostridia > Oscillospirales > Oscillospiraceae > Faecousia. Next base: position 8,425 of record HF988128.1, read on the forward strand.
CTGCCGGCCGTCCTTTGACCATTCCAGCAGAAACTCTGCCCCGGCAAGCGGCTCCCCGTGGGTATCTGTCTTCTGAATCCGGATCTCTCCGGGCTTCATGCGGTTGGTGAAGGTCACCTCTGCCGTCTGGCCTGCCGAGATCGCAACGGTTTGGGGGTTGGGCGCGTCACAGGTGTAGGGGCTGTCCTCCGGGATGATTTCCTTGACTGTGTAGGTTCCGGGGAGAAGATAATCCGTCAGAATGGTTCCGTCAGATGCGGTGGTATAACTCCCCACCAGCTTATGATTGCTGTCATAGACTTCAAACTCCCAACCGGCAGTGCTGCCGCCGTCCGGCATAGTCTTTATGATCTTTACGCCGCCGGTATTCCGTTTGTTTGTAAAGCTGACTGTCGCCGCCGCGCCAGCTGTTACCGTCACCTTCTGCGGATTTGCACCGGAACAGTAATACATCTCACCGACGGCGCTGTCCGTATGTCCCAGCTCCTTGACGTAGTAAGTCCCCGCCGACAGACCGGCAGCGGAAATCTTGCCGCCGCTATCGGTGGTATGAGGGCCGGATACCAGTTTCGTACAGGCGGCATCCGAATAGATACCGAATTTCCATCCGGAGAGGTTCTTCCCATCCTCGGTGGTTTTGGTCAGGCGGATACTTCCCGGCCGTGGAGCAGCTTTCAGCTTGAAGTAGGCATTGAGGCTGCCCGCGGACGCAGTGTCCAGAGATACCGTTGTCTGGTAGCTGGAGCCGGACATATACCAGATTCGGTATGTGGAGTCGGACGCGGAGGGCAGGTTCCGGGCTGCCTTATATACCGTGGACTCGGAGATATCCCCGGTCTGGGTGATATACAGCGTATTCCCGCTCTTGTAAAATTCCGCACCATTCCCATCCGGGAAAGAGAAGTTGAACAGAACGCCGTTGCTGTCCGTCACCGAGGTTTCCTCCCCTGTCAGGGTGATGGTGGGCGCGCTGCTGACGGAGGCGCCGGTAAAGCTGGGTATCTTCTTCGCCGCATGAATCGCGTCTACCAGAGCGTTATACTTGGGCGCAAAATACGGCACGCTGGCTTCCCCTGCGTTGTAGAAGATATCGCCTGATGTGCCGCACACATTCACGGAATTGCTCTTGAATGTGGCAGGGTCACGCAGGCCGCAGACGATCTCATAAATAAGGAACTGGGTAGCGATCCGCAGGGGAACATTGGGGTTGCTGTCTTTTTTCGTGGTGGTCACGCTGACAGAGTGATCCCACATCCGGTCACTGTACAGGAGAATCAGGCCAATGGCCTCCCGGTAATCTTCCGGCATGGCGTACCACACATTGCTGCCCGCGGTACTGCCGCTGCCATCCAGTGTCACACCCCGGTCAACGGAATTTCCGGAGGTACTTGCGCCGTAGCTGCGCCATGGTTCAATGCAGTACAGCGGTTCGTCCGGATAGGCAATGCCGCCGTACCGGGCGAAATGCCAGCCCAGATTTTTGATGTAGGCTGTCCGGGCAGCGCCGGTGCCATTGGGTTTGTACTCGCAGGAAACCTGCGACTTCAGGACGGTCGTATAGTTTCCATTGTCCGCGTAGTCAAACAGCAGGATGCTTTTCTGGGTACTGCCGACAGACATTACCGCATAATCGTCCTG
>HF988128.1:10109-10972 GCA_000434635.1 Firmicutes bacterium CAG:110
GGTTCCGTCGGCTCCGTGGGTTCAGTAGGGTCAATACTATCTGTCCCCTCGGAGACTGTTTTCTCGGGCTGGGTGCTGTCTGCACCTGATTCCACGGCGTAGGCAGCGGGGATGATGCCGATGAGAAGCATCACTGCGAGGAGAATTGAGAGACAGCGTTTCAGGTTTACTATCATTGAGTCACCCTTCCATTAAAAAATAGCCTCTGCTTTCACAGAGGCAAGTTGCCGATGTCTGGCTACATTCCACCCATTTCCATGGGAAGCATCCCGTCATCACAGTCATTCACCCAGTCCGGGTACTGAGGTTCGGGATATGGAGGTTGGGGATAATACTCCCGCTGGCGCTGGACTTCCTGTAAAATCCCATGTTCCTCATAGCTCTGCTTTGGTGTGTAGTTGGGATCGATCTGCTGCTGGTATGCCTGCAGAACCGTCTCCTGCAGCTCCAGCTTCGCGGAGTTGGTCAGGGCGAAAAACAGATTGCTGTACTTCTTCTGCCCGTCCTTCCCGGAAAAGGTTTCCTGGGGCATGGAGACAAACAGTCCTTTCCTTCCGTCCATGATTTTCAGGTTCTTGACCACAAACATCCCATCCAGAGAGACGGAGGCAATTGCTTTCACATTGCCGGAATTCACCATCCGGTCGATTTTTGCTTTGATCTTCATGTCGCACCTCAGAAACAGTAGAATGTCATACCCATGTCCGCCCGAACTTCCCGCTGGGAAATCTGCTGGGGTTCCGCGTACATTTGCAGATACCGATTGACCTCCGCATCTGTCAGCGAGCGGAAGTTCTCCCCCGCGTCGCCAATGACGAAAAATGGCCCCGCAATGACGGAACCGCCGTCCAACCGGCGGTTGA
>HF988128.1:10994-12707 GCA_000434635.1 Firmicutes bacterium CAG:110
CGGTTGCCCTCCATACCCAGCAGCTTAGCTTCATCGTTTGCCACAATGAGGGTTCCGTCACGGTGGCAATAAATGCATTCGATCAGCCCGCCAACTTCCGCCTGCAGGTCTTCCAGCTTCGTTCCGATCTTCTTCTCCACAGCAGGCTTTCCCGGCTCCACATACACGACCCGGTATTGGTTCATTCAGGCTCCCCCCTCTTAGGGTTATCATGGCTCTGCGCCCAGAGGACGGAAAGATGCACCAGCGCGCTGTAACGCTGCTTTTCATCCAGACTGTCCAGAAATGCCTTAATGGCAGCATCCCGTCCAGCGCCGGGGTTCTTCTCTTTCCCGCAGGTACTCTCCCGCCGCACCAGCACACTGTCATCCTCCATGAGCTGGAAGGACACCACATCATTCGGCTGGAAGCCAGCCTTCTGTCGGATTGCCCAGGGAATGGTGATCCTGCCTTCCCTGCCGATGATCCTGAACATTTTCATTCCCGGCACCCCTCACAGCAGTCACAGGGACAGTACCGGCTGCCGCCGCATGCCTCCTCGTCCACCGCCTGAATGATGATACGTCCCCGGGATACATGCATCTGGACAGTGGAACAGGGTCCAATCCCCACTTCCTCCAGCATGTCTGCCGGGATGGCCATAAGAACAGTTTCTACGAATTCATTGTTCGTTTTTTGCATGGTATAATCCGCTCCTTCAAAATTTGTTCTACCGGGATGGTCTCTCCCAGCAGTTCATTCAGGGACATCTGTAAGGGAACCTCCCGCTCCCGTTCCAGAAGATCATAGTTGCCGATGAGCAGCTCCCCAAACTGCTTACCGGGGGCATACTTCTGCACCATGGGGTGAATGCGCTTGAAGTCCAGGATCTGATAGTCCCTGAACAGATACCGGATTTCCTGGCAGTCCACCTGGGAAACCAGCCACTTGCCTTTGCATTTCGCCAGCGTATCCCGGAGCAGCACATGGTGATCCCAGCCGAACTCCGCGTCATAGACATACTCGCTGTCATAATAGGGCGGGTCGCCGTAGAAGAAGCTGTCATCCCGGTCGTAGTGAGGGATAAGCACCTCAAAGCTCTGCTGCTCGATGATGACGTTTTCCAACCGCCGGGACATCTCCCAAATCTGCGTAAACAGGGTGCGCACGCTGAAGGGCTGACAGGCGAAGCTCCGTCCGGAGCTGGAATAGCTGTTGCGCACACGCATCAGATAAGCAGCCGCCTGCCGGACATCCCGGTAGTCCGAGCGCTTTCGGAGGGATGTTTTCAGCTTCTCTGCTTCTTCCGTCAGAGAAGACGGTGTCGTTCTGTCGATGATCTCCAGCTGATCCGGCAAATGGATGTTGGGTTCATTTCCGCCGTCGTGGAAGTGGAGCCAGCTGGCAAACTCCTCCCTTGAATTCAGGGGCAGCAGATCCAACTCCAATAGCAGCTCTGCCGGACGGTTCTTCACTACCCGGAAGAAATTCACCAGTTCCCCCTCGATATCGTTGTAGACCTCAAATTTGCCGGGTTCCTTCCCCAGCAGCACAGCCCCGCTGCCGCCGAATATTTCAATATAGCGTCCGAATTCCCTGGGGAACACGGACAGGATGATCGGCAGCAGGTTTGTTTTGTTCCCAATACGGGTTATGGGTGTTCTGATAGGTTATCTCACGCTCCATTCATAATAGAACAGGCCGGTACAGTGCCTGCGGTCAGGCTGCTGTATC
>HF988129.1:0-2774 GCA_000434635.1 Firmicutes bacterium CAG:110
GTCATATTCCCGGTTTTCAGATAGGCCCTAATTGGAGTTCAGTATCAGGCAGGGCTGGGAAGGCTCCCCCATTTAGGGGAGCCTTCCAAAAGTGTGCGCACAGAATCAGATTTCCTTTCCGCTGATGAACACCCGCTTCTGGGTGTAATCCGCGTTGGTGACAACGAAGTCCGCCAGCTTGCCGGTCTCGATGGTGCCGACCTTGTCCGCCGCGCCGATGGCCTTGGCGGGGTTGAAGGTCGCCGCGCGGACGGCCTCTTCCTCAGGAACATTCCACTTGAGGACGTTTTGCAGGCAGGTCCACAGGTTGGTAGCAGAGCAGGCGATGGTGCCGTCGGCCAGCTTGGCCACGCCGCCGCGAAGCCACGCGTCCTGACCGCCCAGCTGGAACTTGGTTCCCTCCGGCTCACCGGCGCAGCGGCCGGAGTCGGAGATCAGCACCATCCGGTCACGGAACATGGTGAAGGCGAGACGGACGGAAGCGGGGTGGACATGGTAACCGTCGCAAATGATCTCAGCCTGAACGCCCGGGGTCTCCACCGCGGCGGGAATGACGCCGGGGTTGCGGTGGTGGATGGGAGGCATGGCGTTGTACAGGTGGGTCAGGTGGGTGACACCGGCGTCGATGGCGGCTCTGGCGTGGTCATAGTCGGAATCGGTGTGGGCGATAGAGACGGTACACAGCTCCTTGGCCTTGGCAACAAATTCCGCCGCGCCGGGCAGTTCGGGCGCGACATCCACGATGCGGACAAGGCCGCCGCAGCCCTCGTACAGCTTCTTGAAGCCCTCAAAATCCGGGTCCTTCAGGTAGTCGGGGTTCTGTGCGCCGCGCTTCTTGTAGGAGAAGTAGGGCCCCTCCATCTGAATGCCCATGAGACGGGACAGTCCCTCGGGGGCTTCGGCGTGGAGCTGCTTCGCGGTGGCGAAGGCTTTTTCCAGCACGTCGTAGGGCAGGGTCATGGAGGCGGGGGCAAAGGAGGTCACGCCGCACTTGGCATAGAAAGCGGCCATCCGCTTGAGTCCCTCGTAATCGCCGTCGGAGAAGTCCGCGCCGGAGTTGCCGTGACTGTGGACGTCGATCAGGCCGGGGATGACGGTGGCACCATTCAAGTCAATGGCGTCGGCAGGGACGTTTTCGGGGAGGACTTCGCCGAACAGGCCGTCCCGCACCTCAAAGGCACCGGTACGGAACCGGAAATCAGGAGTAAAAATTCGCGCGTTTTTGTAAAACATGGTCTTTCTCCTTTTCGGGCTGAATATTTTCCGTATGAGTATGGTAGCACGCTACGGCGAAAAAAGCAATCCGGAATCGCGGAGTTTTCCCAAATCTTTTCCTTAGGGTCTATCTGAAAACCGGGAATATGACCAACAGCGAGGGATTTTTCGTCTGCTGAAGCCATTTTTCCGCAGGAATACTTTGTGTATTACAAGGGAAAATGGTGCACAGCAGACGGAAAAGACCCGCTGTTTGGGCATGTTGACGGTTTTCAGATAGACCCTAAGAAAAGCCTGTGAAAAGCGTTTGTCGAATTGCGCCGCGTTTCCCTTGACTTTTTTCACTGGGGCGTTATAATAAATTCAGGATTATTTCCAGAAAAGAAGGAGCGGAAATTCTATGTATTATCATATGAACATTGCGGGCCTTGAGCGGGATCTGCCCATCTGCCCGGTAAACGATTCTCTGTCCATTGCCGGATTTGTGATCTTCGGCGATCAGGAGCTGACCGTGGCCTGCGCCCGGGAGCTGCTGAAGCGCGCGCCGGAATATGACTACATCATCACCGCGGAGGCCAAGGGCATTCCTCTGGCCCACGAGATGGCCCGTCAGGCCGGGGACAAGAAGTACATCCTGGCGCGGAAAGCCCCCAAGCTGTACATGCGGGACATTTTCAGCGTTTCCGTGCATTCCATCACTACCGCCAAGGAGCAGAAGCTGTATCTGGACGGTGCGGACGCCGCACTGATGAAGGGCAAGCGCATCCTCATCGTGGACGACGTGATCTCCACCGGCGAGAGCCTGAAGGCGCTGGAAACTCTGGTAGAGGAAGCGGGCGGCATCATCTGCGGACGCATGGCCGTTCTGGCTGAGGGCGACGCGCAGGAGCGTTCCGACCTCGTCTATCTGGAAAAGCTGCCCCTGTTCAACCCGGACGGCAGCGTGAAGGGATAAACTACGTACCACTGCGGGAAAGCCCGCTAAAATAAATGTAAAGAGGAGAGATATTTATGTATTGTAAGAATTGCGGCAAGCAGCTGCCCGACGGCGCACAGTTCTGCGACGGGTGCGGCGCGCGGCAGGTCGATGACGGCTACAGCGCGCAGCAGGTCAAGAGCGGGTACGTCGCCTACACCAATGGCCGGGAGCCGAAGCCTTCCGTCGGCTTCATTGATGCCATCAAGATGTTCTTCACCAAGTACGCGGACTTCAACACCCGTTCCAGAAGAAGCGAGTATTGGTGGGCTGCGCTGTTTTGCGCCCTTGCCGGTATGGTTGCCAGTGCTATTTTGAAGAACTACGCATGGCTCTGGACGCTTGCCGTTCTGGTTCCCTCGATTGCTCTCGGTGTCCGCCGTCTGCACGACATCGGCAAGCCCGGCACATATTATCTGTTTGTTTTGATTCCTCTGGTAGGTTCGATCATCCTGCTCGTCTGGTTCTGCCAGGACAGCACCGGCGACAACCAGTGGGGCCCCAATCCCAAGTACTGATTCGCTGACATACCAAAACAGGCACAGCAGGATAACCTGCTGTGCCTGTTAATGCCAGCACCCCT
>HF988129.1:2812-4631 GCA_000434635.1 Firmicutes bacterium CAG:110
GGGCGGCTGAGCGAAGCGAAGACAGAGAGTGTACATAGGGCTGCAACACCCTCTCAGTCACCTTCGGTGACAGCTCTCCCAGAGGGAGAGCCAAGGGGCTGTACCCCGGCACGAGAAATGGAGCGTATCTGTACCGATACGCTCCATTAACTATTTTACGGTTCTTCCATCTGCCCCGCGATTCTGTTCAGCAGCAGCGCTTTTGCAAAGTACATCGTCTCATAGCGGATGTACTGGTCGGCGTTCTCATCCCACAAAAAGCGCAGATTCGGCGGGAACTCGTCGTCCCCCAGCCACAGCTGGACGGCGACGCCCAGACCGTCGAAAATCTCAAAGGCATAGGCTGCGTCCCCCACGGGAAGGGGCTTGCCGCCCAGTGCCAGACACGCCCGGCGGAAGGCGGGAAAATCGTTCTGGAACCGCTCCGCCCAAGGGTCGTGATCGTCTTCCAGCAGCTTCTGGTGAAATTGCAGGCCGAAGTCCTGCATGGCTTTCCACCGTCCGCTGACATGCCGGTCTTCCCGGCTGTCGCAGATCAGGTCAAGCAGGGTCATGACCTCCTCATAGCTGTTTCCGTCCTGCCACGCGCCGTTTTCCAGCCGCTGGATATCCCCGGTTTTCCGGGAGACCCGGTAGCTCTGGCCGAAAAATGTGGTGTACAGGAAGTCCGCGTCCAGCTTTGCGTTCAGCTTTTTCGCCAGCGCTTCCGCATCGTAGGTCAGAAAGCAGCTCTTTGCCTGCTGCGCCTGAATGAGATAATTGTCCGTTCGTGCCATGGGCGTACCTCCCTCTCGGATTACGGAAATTATACCATCTTTCGTTTCATAAAGCAAGGAAACCTTAATGACTTTGCGTGTTTACTTTCCTGACTTTCTATGGTAAGATAAAAGGTACTTATCCATATGCTGGCAGGAAATCACAAAATTCCGCCGCTTATGCACGAAAGGAACCTGATGGATTATGTCCCACGACTGCACCCGGGCGATCATTGACCTGGACGCTGTTTCTTCCAATTTTGATGCGGTCTGCCGCAAGGCCAAAGTGCCTGTGATGGCCGTCATCAAGGCCGACGCCTACGGCCACGGCGCCGTGCCGATCGCCCGGCTGCTGGAAAATCGGTGCGCCTTTTTCGGCGTCAGCTCCATGTCCGAAGCGCTGGAGCTGCGGGACGCCGGAATTGCCCGGCCGATATTGATTCTGGGCTACACACCGCCGGAATCCTTCCCCGACGCCGTCCGCCTGGGGATCCGCCCTGCCATTTTCCGCCGGGAGGACGGGGAAGCCCTGTCCCGGGCTGCCGTGGAAGCGGGGGTATCCGCAGCCTTTCACTTTGCCGTGGACACGGGCATGAGCCGCATCGGTTTTCAGGTAACGGAAGCCGACGCCGACAGCTGCGCTGAAATCGTCGCCCTGCCGGGGCTGACCGCAGAGGGGCTGTTCAGCCATTTTGCCACCGCCGACAGCTATGACCTCAGCCGCGCCCGCGCACAGGCGGAACGCTTCGACGCTTTCGACGCCATGCTGAAACGCCGGGGTGTCCGCATTCTCATCCGCCACCTGAACAATTCCGCCGGACTGATGAACTTCGACCACCACTACGAGATGGTTCGTTCCGGCATCGTCACCTACGGCCTGTACCCCAGCGACGAGGTGGACACCGGCCTTCTCCCCCTGACTCCCGCCATGCGTCTGCTCAGCCGGGTCTCCTACGTGAAAGCCCTGCCCCCCGGGCGGGAGATCAGCTACGGCGGCACGTTTGTCACCACCCGCCCCACTGTCGTGGCCACCGTCCCCATCGGCTACGCCGACGGCTACCGCC
>HF988130.1 GCA_000434635.1 Firmicutes bacterium CAG:110
AATTAAGATTTTAATCAGGAAATAGTATGAGTTGTCTGCACCCTACAAATCAATCCCCTGATCTCTGCTCAGGAAACCCAAGCTCCCCTTTCTAAAATGATGGCCAATTGCAAGAAAATGGTAGATACTCACAACGCTTACCATCTTCTTGCAGCATTTGAAGAAATACCGTGGCGGACAGCGGACATTTCCGTCACCTGTTCAAAACCGGGAGCTGTTCTCCTTGAAAAACAGAGATAAATTAGGTATAATACATAAAATTCGATTTATTCTCATGCCCGTCAATGTGTGAATTTGGGGGCACAGAAGCCTTTTGGTAAAACATTGATCGACTCAGATTTCTCTCAGCTGACTTTCCTGAATAAGGAGGCACACCTCAATATGAATACTGCATCACTTCCTACCGGAAAAGATACCCCTTGTCTGAAACGGATTGAATATTATTATGACATGCTGTCCAAAGTGTCAAAAAAAGTTGCAGACTATATTCTAAGTAATCCGGAGGCCGCCATTTATATGACGGTACTTCAATTGGCCGAAACCTGCGGTGTCAGTGAAGCCAGCGTTGTTCGTTTCTGCAAGAGTATCGGGTATACGGGATTTAACGAAATGAAGATTAGCCTGGCTTCCGAAAGCGATCTTGGAACTCGGGTCATTATGGAGGATATGTCGCCTTCCGATACAGAGGCTATGATCCTCGAAAAGGTCTTTTCCCACGAAATTCTCGCACTGCAAACAACTCTCAAGCAAATCGGCAGTGAAAATTTCGCTCAAGCCGTCAACCGCATTACCTTTGCCAAGCGTATTGAATTCTTTGCCTGTGGCAATACACGAGCCATTGCACAAGATGCCAGTTACCGTTTCCTACGCATCGGAATGGATGTACGGGTCGGATTGGATAAAATGGATTCGCTGATTCATTCGGCCATGTTGGGGGTTGGCGATGTCGCCATTGCCATTTCACACTCTGGCAGCACAAAGGCCACCATTCAAATGCTGGAGCGAGCTCGCGAGAAAGGGGCTGTTACAATCTGCATCACCGGTATGCAGAGAACTCCAATCACCCGCGTAGCAGACATTTGCTTGATTACC
>HF988131.1:0-11322 GCA_000434635.1 Firmicutes bacterium CAG:110
TATCTTCCGTGTGTGAATGGACATGGCCTGACGCAGATTCTGAGGATCGCAGCGCAGGATGTCCGGACATTGCTCAGACATGGAAACCCCTCCTGATGGCGTGATTTAAGCGAAAATTGCTTATAGGACAGTTTATGCGCCGCCTGTCAGGAAGTGCATAAATTGGAAGCATCGGGGAGGGGACAAGTAATTTAGGGGCAGACGATTTATTCAGAGTTTCCTTAGCTATCCCAGGAGAAGCGGTATACCGTCTCGCTGCGGTAGGTCTCACCGGCACGGGTGATGGGCTGCGGCCAGCAGGGATGGTGGAGACTGTCGGGGTAGAACTGGGTCTCCAGCGCCACGCCGGAGCGTTTGCCGTAGTGTACGCCGCCCTTGCCGGTCTCGTCTAAGAAGTTGCCCGCGTACAGCTGAATGCCCGGGCAGTCGGTGCAGACGCTCATGCTCCTGCCGGAGACCGGGTCAGACAGAGTGGCGCAGGGGTTGCAGAAGACCTCCCAGTTGTGGTCGTAGCCGCCCTGAAGCTTCAGCGGCTCGTAGTCCGCGCCGATGTCCTGCCCGATGGGCTTGGGCGCGCGGAAATCCATGGGGGTTCCGGCCACCGGACGCAGCTCGCCGGTGGGGATGTTTTCGGCGTCGTCGGGGTTGAAGAAGCGCCCGGGAATGGTGAGCAGCTGCTCCATGGCTCTGCCGGTCCGGTCGTGTCCCGCCAGATTAAAATAGCTGTGGTTGGTGAAATTGAATATGGTGTCCTGATCGCAGGCGGCCTTATAGAGAATGTGGAGCGCTCCATCCGCTTTCAGGGCGTAGGTGACCTGAATGACGGCGTTCCCGGGGAAACCCTGATCGCCGTTGGGGCTGGTAAGCTCCAGCGTGACGGCGCTTTCCGTGTGGGAAACCAGCTTCCACAGCCGGTGGAAGAAAAAGTCCGGGCCGGAGTGGAGGTTGTTGCTGCCCTCATTGGCGGGTATATGGTAGGTTTTGCCGTTCAGATCGAAGGATGCGCCCTTGAGCCGATTGGCGTTCCGACCCACGGTTGCGCCGAGACAGGCGCCGTTTCCTGTGCGGTAGCCCTCACAGTCGTCGTAGCCCAGCACCACGTCGGCGAGGACGCCGTCCCGGTCGGGGACCAGCAGCGAAACCAGCGTCGCGCCGTAATCTGTGACGGCGGCGGACAGCTTACCACAGGATATTGTGTAGAGAAAGGTCTCTTCGCCGGAGGGCAAAGTGCCGAAAGATTTTTTCATGAAAAAGTCTCCTTTCATTTTTGGTCGGGAAAAAAGGGGAATTATGTAAAGACCGCTTTTTTGGATTATACTATATTCCGCGGCATATTTCAAACCCTTCTTTTGCGGTTTGCCGGAAAAACGGAACTTTCCCTCTGACCCAGACCGGAAACGGCAGAAAGAAGAATGGAGAACTTTTTGACGTACAAAACAGCAATACTATATTTTGTGATTTACTCTTGACAAAACCACAATATATTGTATAATAGGCCATGCACGAATTGATTGAGAAACGGGAACCCAAGGAGGAAAAGCCTATGAAGATTATTAAACGTAACGGTGCGGAAGTCGTTTTCGACATTGATAAGATCATCATGGCCGTGACCAAGGCCAATGATGCGGTGGACGAGAAGGTACGTATGACCCCGCTTCAGATCGAGAGAATTTCCCAGAGCGTCCAGATCGCCTGCGAGGAAATGGGCCGCAGCCCGTCCGTAGAGGAAATTCAGGATCTGGTGGAAAAGGCCATCATGGCCCACGGCGCTTTCGAGGTGGCCAAGGAATATATTACCTACCGCTATACCCGCAGCCTTCTGCGTCAGTCCAACACCACGGACGACCGCATCCTCAGCCTGATCGAGTGCAATAACGAGGAAGTCAAGCAGGAGAACGCCAACAAGAACCCCACCATCAACGCCGTCCAGCGGGACTACATGGCGGGCGAGGTCAGCAAGGACATCACCAGCCGGATCCTGCTTCCCAAGGAAGTGGTGGACGCCCACGAGGCCGGCATCATCCATTTCCATGACGCGGACTATTATGCCCAGCATATGCACAACTGCGATCTGGTGAATCTGGAGGACATGCTGCAAAACGGCACCGTCATCTCCGGCACCCTGATCGAGAAGCCCCATTCCTTCTCCACCGCCTGCAACATCGCCACCCAGATCATCGCCCAGGTGGCATCCAACCAGTACGGCGGACAGTCCATTTCCCTGACGCATCTTGCCCCCTTCGTTCAGGTCAGCCGGGAGAAGATCCGCAAGACCGTGGAGCGGGAAATGGCCGCTTTCGGCGTTGCGCCCGCGGAGGAGACCATCTCCAAGGTGGTGGAAGACCGCCTGCGGGAGGAAGTGCGCCGGGGCGTTCAGACCATCCAGTATCAGGTCGTCACCCTGATGACCACCAACGGACAGGCTCCCTTCATCACCGTGTTCATGTACCTCAACGAAGCCAAGAGCGAGCAGGAGAAGAAGGATCTCGCCATGATCATCGAGGAGACCCTGCGCCAGCGCTACGAGGGCGTGAAGAACGAGAAGGGCGTGTGGATCACCCCCGCCTTCCCCAAGCTCATTTACGTTCTGGAGGAAGACAACGTCCGGGATGGGACGCCTTACTGGTACCTGACCCGGCTTGCCGCCCAGTGTACTGCCAAGCGGATGGTTCCCGACTATATCAGCGAAAAGAAGATGCGGGAGTACAAGCTCTCCAAGGGGGAGACCCCGGGTCACGGAGACGTTTACACCTGCATGGGCTGCCGCAGCTTCCTGACCCCCGACCGTTCCGGCAACGGCTGGGACAATGTGGCCAGAGCCGGAAACTACGAGCCGGGCAAGCCCAAGTATTACGGCCGGTTCAATCAGGGCGTCGTCACCATCAATCTGGTGGACGTGGCGCTGTCCTCCGGCCGGGATATGACCAAATTCTGGGAGGTCTTTGAAGACCGTCTGGAACTGTGCCACCGGGCACTGCGGTGCCGTCATGAGCGGCTCAAGGGCACGCTGTCCGACGCCGCGCCCATCCTGTGGCAGTACGGCGCGCTGGCGCGTCTGCCCAAGGGCGAGCCCATCGACAAGCTGCTCTACGGCGGATATTCCACCATCTCTCTGGGCTACGCCGGCCTTTATGAGTGCGTCAAATACATGACCGGCAAGTCCCACACCGACGACGAGGCCAAGCCTTTCGCCCTGTCCGTGATGCAGAAGATGAACGACAAGTGCCTTCAGTGGAAGACGGCGGAGAATATCGACTATTCCCTGTACGGAACGCCTCTGGAATCCACCACCTACAAGTTCGCCAAGTGCCTGCAAAAGCGCTTCGGCCTGATCCCCGGCATTACGGACAAGAGCTACATCACCAACTCCTACCACGTCCATGTGACCGAGCCCATCGACGCGTTCACCAAGCTGCGCTTCGAGGCAGAGTTCCAGCAGCTGTCCCCCGGCGGCGCTATCAGTTATGTGGAAGTTCCCAACATGCAGAATAACATCGACGCGGTGCTGGAAGTGATGCAGTTCATTTACGACAACATCATGTACGCCGAGCTGAACACCAAGTCCGACTACTGCCAGGTCTGCGGCTATGACGGCGAGATCGAGATCAAGGAGGACGACGGCAAGCTGGTGTGGGTCTGCCCCCAGTGCGGCAACACCGACCAGAACAAGATGAACGTGGCCAGACGAACCTGCGGCTACATCGGCACTCAGTTCTGGAACCAGGGACGCACCCAGGAGATCAAGGATCGGGTTCTGCACCTGTAAAAGACCAGATCAGCACGATGGTTCTGACACGGAGCCATCGTGCTGATTCTGCGTTGTGGACATTTTCGTGATTATGTGATACAATCAGCCTGACAAATCGGAATTTGAAAGTGAGGTATAATCTATGAAAAAATATAAAATTGCATCATTGCTGATGTTTATACATGGAGCGTTTATGGAAATAGGAGGATGTTTAGCACTCATACCTGTATTTGTTATAGGTAGTGATAAGTTTGATATAAATCAATATATTTCTTTTATTGTTCCATATTTTAAAGATAACATGAATTTGATGCTTGTAATGGGAGCAATTTACGGAGTTGTAAGAGTTATCGGTGCAGTTGGATTATGGAAAAATAGAATGTGGGGATTAGTATTATCAGTAATAAATTGTGTAATTACAATGGCTTTAATGATGTTTATGCTACCAGCAGGAATAATGGATGGAATACTTGCAATTACTGCTTTAATTTTAATCTTGACACAATATTTTGAAAATAAAAAAATTATAGACTAAAAAATTACAATTTATGAGGAAGGAAGATGCAAATAAAAGTATTTGATGTAGTAGAATTAAAGAATAAACTCTTTTGAAGCCCTGTGAAACTGCATCATTTTATCAACTGTTTAGGCTACCTTGAAACAGGGCAGCCCAGTAAACTTGAAAGGAAGATTATTATGACGGAATTTCGCTATGACACCCAGCTGCTCATTGAGGGGCATGATCTGGATGAAGACGCCATCAACGACTACTTTGTGGAGCATTTTAGGGGCGACTGTCTGCTGGCAGTGGGCGATGAGGATTTGATCAAAATCCATTTCCATACAAACGAGCCATGGAAGGTGTTGGAATACTGCGCGTCGCTGGGTGAGATCTACGACATCGTGGTAGAGGACATGGACAGGCAGTCCAGAGGGTTGAAAGGCTGATTAACCGGCTTCCGGGCGGCCTTTGATCCTCTGCATCAGACCGATCAGCTGCCCCGACAGAATGACCGTCAGCAGGGAATAGCCGATGCGCCGCACGGGAATGTAGGTCAGGGAAAGCCCCAGCACGATCAGGTCGCTGGTCAGATAAATCCACTGAATGGGGATTTTTGTCAGATGGGAAAGGCTCATGGCAAGGGCGTCGTCACCGGTGGTGGCGCCGCCCGCCCGGACGCAAAGTCCGGCGCCGACGCCGATAAACAATGCGCCCACCACGGAGGCCAGAAGGGGAAGGCTCGCGATACCCGGCCACAGGGGCGGGAACAGCTCGCAGATGGCATAGCTGGCGGAATAGCCGCAGGCGGCGATGGCGGAGTAGGCGATGAAGGACTTGCCCAGCGTTCTCCACCCCAGAACGTAGCAGGCGATGTTCAGAACGAAGCTGCTGACGGCAGGGGAAAGCCCAAACCAGTGGTCAAACAGCAGCGTAGCGCCAAGCACGCCGCCCTCGGTCACGCCGGACAGGGCGTGGATATTGTACATGCCAAAGGCTTGCAGCGCGGAGCTGAGGAAAGCGACGATACAGTTGGTTGTTTTCAGCTTTGGAAATTTTAACGACATTTTTGCGGATTTTTCTCCTTTTGGGTATTTTCCGGATACAATATCATGAAAAACGGGGAATGTCAACACGGACCGAGGCGTTAGTCCGACGCAAATGCAATTCTCCGGCGCTGCTCTGCGCCGGGGGCTTCCGGCTGCCCCAGAGCGAACAGTCCGTACAGGTCGCCCCAGCGCTGTTCCAGCGACTGATAGGGGTGGGGGACGGTTTCTCCGGCGTTTCGGAAAACGCCGCTTTTTTTGACCGCGCTTAAAATGGCG
The DNA here is from genome assembly GCA_000434635.1 of Firmicutes bacterium CAG:110. Taxonomy (GTDB): domain Bacteria; phylum Bacillota; class Clostridia; order Oscillospirales; family Oscillospiraceae; genus Faecousia. The sequence goes on from HF988131.1 coordinate 5,573, forward strand.
CGGCCTTTTTCGTTGAAGACCAGCACCCGGATATAGGGGACGGGGGCGGCGAGTATTTCCGCCGTAATGCCGAGGTAGGCGCACATCATCATCCGGTCAAGGCGGGTGCGGGTGTAGCGCTTGGATTTGACACTGGTGAGGATGTCCTCCAATGTGGCTTCCCGGCGGCTGGCGTGCATGAATTTGCGCCACAGACCCTCCCCACTGTAGGGCAGGGCTTCAAATTCCCTGTCGGTCATGGTGCGCAGCCGGGCGAGTACCGCCCGTTCTCCGGCGGCAAGGCTATGCAGGGGCGCGTTTTCAAAAATCGCCCGGGCAGGTTCCGGGACGAAGGAACCCCACGCCCCGCCCTCCAGCATGAGACGTCGTACCGCTGTGGCGGAGGGATTTTCCCGGTCGGGCGTCTGGTCATGATACCCACCCTCCCGGCGGATGGGGAAAGGAGTCATCGGCGACTGCTGGGCAAGAATGGCCTTGCAGTATTCCACGGCCAGAATGTCGTTGGGGCGGCGCAGGATTTCCCCGGACAGCCCCATCTGCGCGAGAGCCTCGGCGCGGGCGGCGGGGAAGGACTTGCCGCTGTCCAGTTCCCGGCGAAGAAGGGGAGAAAAGTCCTCCGAAAGCAGCGCCCGGGCAGTCTCCATCAGAAGCTCTGCTTCGCCGGTTTCCGCGCCGAAGCAAAGGGTGTCGCACAGCTTTGACAGAATGCCCACGCCTCCCGCGGCGAACCCCTCGGCGGAGGACAGGCTCACGGTGGTTGGCAGCTCCACCACAAGGTCGGCGCCGCAGGCGACGGCGGCCTTTGCCCGGAGGGTTTTATCCATGACGGCGGGCGCGCCCCGCTGGACGTAATTGCCGCTCATGGCGCACACAATGGCGGTTTCCCCGCCAAACTCCGCCTTGACCCGGTCGAACTGCTTGCGGTGGCCTGCATGAAAGGGGTTATATTCGGCAACGATACCAACGGTTTTCAAAATTCTCCCTCCTTTTTTTGAAAAAATTCCCTTGAGGGCTTGAGAATTCAGGATAAATGCACTATAATAGCAGCGACTATGGCTATCATATCACAAACTGACCAAAAAGAAAATATTTATTTAGGAGGCTTTCCCCAATGAATGTACTGATTATCAATGCCGGCTCCTCCAGCCTGAAGTATCAGCTGATGGATCCCGAGACCGGCGCCGTGTCTGCCAAGGGCCTGTGTGAGCGTATCTACATCGACGGCCGTCTGACCCACAACGCCAACGGCAAGAAGATCGTGAAGGATATCCCCATGCCCACCCACTCCGAGGCCATTCAGGCGGTTCTGGCCATTCTGGTCGATCCCGTGGACGGCGTGATCAAGTCCACCGACGAGATCGATGCTGTCGGTCACCGTGTCCTGCACGGCGGCATGGAGTTCTTTGACTCCTGCATCATCAACGACGAGGTCATCGCCGCCATCGAAAAGTGCATTCCCCTCGGCCCCCTGCACAACCCTGCTAACCTGATGGGCATCCGCGCCTGTCAGGCGGTCATGCCCAACACCCCTCAGGTCGCCGTGTTCGATACCGCTTTCCACATGACCATGCCCCCCAAGGCTTACCGCTACGCCATTCCCACCGAGTATTACGAGAATGACTCCATCCGCCGCTACGGCTTCCATGGCACCTCCCACAAGTATGTCACCAAGCGCGCCATCGAGCTGATGGGCCGCAAGGACATCAAGCTGGTGAACTGCCATCTGGGCAACGGTTCCTCTCTGTCCGCGGTGAAGGACGGCAAGTGTCAGGATACCTCCATGGGTCTGACCCCTCTGGCCGGTGTTCCCATGGGCACCCGTTCCGGCGATATCGACCCCGCCGTCGTGCAGTTCGTCATGAACAAGTACGGCATGAGCGCCGACGAGTGCCTGAACATGCTGAACAAGAAGTCCGGTGTGCTGGCGCTGTCCGGCGTGTCCTCCGACTTCCGCGACATCGAGAACGGCGCTGAGGAAGGCAATGAGAACTGCGCCCTGGCGCTGGACAAGTTTGCCTACGAAGTCCGCAAGTACATCGGCTCCTACGCCGCCGCTCTGGGCGGACTGGACTGCCTGGTGTTCACCGCCGGCGTGGGCGAGAACTCCGCTTCCATGCGCGCGCGCATCTGCGAGGGCCTGGAATTCCTGGGCGTCAAGCTGGATCCCGAGAAGAACAATACCCGGGGCAAGGAAGCCATCATTTCCGCCGATGACTCCAAGGTCACCGTCTGGGTCATCCCCACCAACGAAGAGCTGATGATCGCGCAGGACACTGCCGCGCTGGTCAACGCTGCCAAGTAAAATTTCCAGAAGACAGGAGCCGGTGACTGTGGACGAGATCATTGAGCGTTTGGATGCTGCTTTCCAGGCTGCCAATGCACTGAACTAAGGAACCTCTGAATAAATCGTCTGCGACTGTGAGCGGATCTTTTCCGCCCACTCTTCGGTATCGAAAACGGGAAATACATACAGTATTCCGCCGCTTCCGATACCTCGATTGGACGAAAAATCTCTCGCTCACAGTTCTTGCCGATTTATTCAGAGCTTCCCTTAATCGGAAGGAGAACCACATGGAATCTGTTGTAGAGCGCTTTTTGCGCTATGTGACCTTTGACACCCAGTCGGACGAGGAATCCGACACCTGCCCCTCCACGGAGAAGCAGAAGGCGCTGGCTGCCGCGCTGGTGGAGGAAATGCACGCCATGGGCATTGCGGACGCGAGAATGGACGAAAACGGCTATGTCTACGGCACCGTCCCCGGCGACCCCGAGCTTCCCACCATTGGTCTGATCGCCCACATGGACACCGCGCCGGACGCTTCCGGCGCGAACGTCAAGGCAAAGGTCGTGGCCTATGACGGCGGGGATGTCTGCCTGAACGAGGAAAAGGGCATTTTCCTGCGGGAAGCGGACTATCCGTACCTGAAAAACCACGCAGGCAAGCACCTGATCGTCACCGACGGCACGACGCTTCTGGGCGCGGACGACAAGGCGGGCGTGGCGGAAATCATGACGGCGGCGCAGCAGCTGCTCGCCATGGACGGTAGGCATGCCACATTGAAGATCGGCTTTACCCCCGACGAGGAGATCGGCCGGGGCGCTGACCGGTTCGACGTGAAGGGCTTCGGCGCGGACTTTGCCTACACCGCCGACGGCGGCCCCGTGGGCGAGATCGAATATGAGAACTTCAACGCCGCGGGGGCAAAGGTCGTTGTCCATGGACTGAATATCCACCCCGGTTCTGCCAAGGGGAAGATGGTGAATTCCCAGCTGATCGCCATGGAATTCCAGAGCCTGCTCCCCGTGGGACAGCGCCCGGAGCTGACGGAGGGCTATGAGGGCTTCTTCCATCTGCTGGGCATGAAGGGCGAGGTGGAGCGTTCCGAGCTGCACTATATCATCCGCGACCACGACATGGAGAAGTTCGAGGAAAAGAAAGCGGTCATGACCGCTGCCGCGGACTTTATCAACCGCAAGTACGGCGCGGGAACGCTGGAGCTGACCCTCAAGGACAGCTACTATAACATGAAGAAGTGCATTGAGCCGTGTATGTATGTGGTGGAGCGGGCGAAAAAGGCCATGGCCGCGGCGGGTATGAACCCGGTGGAAGTGCCCATTCGCGGCGGCACCGACGGCGCGCGGCTGTCCTACGAAGGGCTGCCCTGTCCCAATCTGTGTACCGGCGGCGAAAATTACCATGGACGCTTTGAGTTCATCCCCACCGAGGACATGGAGAAGTGCGTCCGGATGCTGGTGGAGATTCTGACGGCGTGATTGATGGGGGAAGCTCTGAACCTCTTGCGGACGGTCAGAGCTTCCCAAAGTCCCCAAGGGTAGGGGAAAGGACTAACAACATGAAAGAAAAACGATTTTTCCCGGAAAAGGGACTGCTGATGCTTTCCGGCGCCGCGTTTCTGCTGCTGATCGTCCCGGCGTGGGTGCCGGGCTTTGTGTGGTGCGGCGTGGCGGCGGTGCTGCTGTGCGCCGTGGTGTGGCGGCTGCCCGTCTCCCGGCAGAGGGTGCGGGCGCTGCTTTCCAATCCCGTACACATGGCTCTGAGCCTTGCGTTCAACGGCGCGCTGGCGGTGAACTTCTACCACAACTGGGCCGATTCCCAGAAAATGCAGCGCGTGGCGGGGGTACTCGGCATGGAGAACGGGCTGTTCGTCCCCCTTTGCGCCGCGTTCTTCGCCATCGCGGCGGCTCCGGCGGCGGGGTGCGTGATCTCCTATTATATCTCCGCCGGTCAGGAGGACTACCGCAGGACGAAAGCGGAAACCCTTCGTTCCGGGGAAACCGGCATCCCCATGGGAAAGGCGCTGCTGATTCTGTTTGCCGTTTTCGTGGTGGGCATCAGCGCCATTCTTCGGGCGAATTTCTACTATATGGACGATTCCCCCCGGGCGGCGCTGGGGTACAAGCAGTGGGACTATTTCAGCCGGTATCTCTCGACGGCACTTGCAACGCTGGTGCATGGAGGCGATTATCTGGCGGACGCCGCGCCGCTGCCCCAGATCCTTGCCATGCTCATCATGGCGGTGTCCGGGATACTCATGGGGTATATTGTCTATGAACGGACGACATTTTCCGGCTGGGAACTGGCGGTGCTGTCGATTCTGGGGCTGAATCCCTATTTCCTCGGCTGTGTCAGCTTTCGGTTTGACGCGCCGTATATGGCGCTTTCCGTGCTGGCGGCGGTGGTGCCGCTGCTGTGCCGGAACCGGAATACTGCGGCGTATGTGCTTGCGTCCGGGTTGGGGATTCTGGCGGTATGCACCAGCTATCAGGCGGCGGCGGGGATTTTCCCCATGCTGGTGGTCGCACTGGCACTGCGGATGTGGAACCGCGGGGAATCCATCCGGGAGGTCGGGCTTTTCTACCTGAAATCTGCGGCGGGGTATGCGCTGGGATTGATTTTTTTCAAGCTGGTTATCATGATTCCTGCCGATACCAGCTATGTGGGCAACGCCCTGCCCTCGGCGGGGGAGCTGATTCCCCACTTTTTGAAAAATCTGCGGAGTTACTATTCTCTGGTTCTGTCGGATTTCAAGCCCTTCTGGCTGATTGCGGCGGTGCTGGCGGTGATCGCTTTCTGCGTTCGCGTGGTTTTGGATTCCCGGCGGAAAACAGTTCCGGCCATCGCCATGACTGCCGCGGCGCTTGTCCTGATGGGGCTGATGTGCTTTGGACTGTATCCCGCACTGGCCGCCACGGTGTTCGCACCCCGGGCAATGTACGGTTTCGGCGTGCTGCTTACCGTGTTCGGCATGACGGCGGCGGAAGGGAAGAAGCGCTTCTCCCTTAAGATACCGGCGGTGGTTCTCAGCTGGATTTTCTTCGTGTTCGCCTTCACCTACGGAAACGCCCTGAGCGTTCAGAAGGATTACACGGATTTCCGCACCCAGCTGGTGATTTCGGATTTGCAGGAAATGGAAGCGTTCCAATCCGATACGCCGGTGACGGTGCAGCTGTCCGGCTCCATCGGAAACGCGCCGGTTCTGCGGAACATGCCGCAAAACTACCAGATGCTGAACCGTCTCATCCCCGGCACCTTCGGCGGGGGAGACGACCTGACCCAATATGGGTTCTACTGCTACTATGGCATGCGGAACGTTGTGTGGAATCCGGATGTGGATTTGCGGGAAATGGACTTGCCCGTTGTGGAGGACAACATGTACCACACGATACGCGGCGAGGGAAGCTGCGTTCTGGTGGAGCTGAAATAGTGAAAGAAAAAATCCCGGAAAGCA
>HF988131.1:11342-14092 GCA_000434635.1 Firmicutes bacterium CAG:110
ATCCCGGAAAGCAACAGCTTTCCGGGATTTTTGCGTATGAAATGAAATTACTCGGCGAAGTCAGCCTCTTCGGCAACGGGCTCGTTCGCGGCAACCTCAGCGGCAGGCTCTTCGGCAGGGGCTTCCTCTGCGGGAGCTTCGGCAGGCGCTTCCTCAGCGGCAGTCTCTTCGACGGCCTTCGGCTCTTCCTTGCAGCAGGGGCACTTGGGCAGGGAAGCGAAAATCTTCTTCGCCCATGCGACAATCTGATCGCCGTAGGTAGCAACAACGTAGACGGCACCGGCAACGGCAGCCAGAGCGGCCAGGACTTTTACGATTACATTGAATGCTTTCATGGAAATGACCTCCAGAATTTTTTGGACAGCGGCGCAGACCTGCGGCGCTGTGATTTTTACACTCCAAGTATAACCAATGTCGTTAAAAAAAGCAATACGTAAATTGGGAATAAATTGAAAACAATGGCAGAGTTTTGTCAGATATACCCATACATTCCCCGGATACTGACCTCCCCGGCGTTGACAGCTTCCACATGGGAATCGGGAAATTCCACCACCAGCGCGCCTTCGTCGTCAACGTCCAGCGCCTGCCCGTGGCGGACTTCTCCCGCGCCCACCACGGAAATTTCTTTGCCGATGGTGACGCAGTTTTCCCGGTAGAACCGGAGCATGTCCTTCTTGCCGGTGAACAGGGAGGCGTCCATTTCCCACAGTGCCTCCATCATGGCGGCGGCGACCCGGCAGCGGTCAATTTCCCGACCTGCCGCCATGGCGAGGGAGCAGGCTCTGTCCCGAATCTCCGGGGGAAAATCCTCCGTTTTCTGGCAGCAGTTGACGCCGATGCCTACGATCGCCCAATCAACGCCTCCGGCGGCGTTCAGCCCCATTTCCGTGAGGATTCCGGCGAATTTCTGCTTTCCCCAGACGAGGTCGTTCGTCCACTTGATGCCGGGGCGAAGCCCGGCGGCGCATTCCACCGCCCGGCACATGGCGGCTGCGACGGCGCAGGTCAGGTGCATCAGCTCCTGAGGCGCACACTCTGGGCGCAGAAGGATGCTCATATAAATTCCCACCCCCGGCGGGGACAGAAACGACCGTCCCATCCGTCCCCGGCCGCCGGTCTGGCGGTCGGCGATCAGGACGGTGCCGTGGGGAGCGCCCTGAGAAGCAAGCACTTTCAGTCGATTATTGGTGGAATCCAGCTCGGGAAATACGAAAAGCCGATCTTTCCACGGATATTCCGGGGGAAGGAACGAGAGAATCTGCTCTTTCATGTCAGTCAATGTCGCTCAGCACTTCCTCGGGCGGGTTGTCCAGAATTTCGGGGTGGGCGAGAATGCGGCGGTAATGCTTAAAGAATGCGGCATAGTAGAAGCCGTCCACGATCCGCTCGTCCATGGTGAACTTGATGTCTACATACTTTTTCTCCACCACGGAGCCGTCCTCCTGCACCTCTACCGCCCGACGCTTCATGCCGAAGGCACCGAACACCGGCAGGTTGCCGAAGTCATACAGGTGGTGGTAAATGGGCGGAATGCCCAGACTTCCCATGGAGGTGAAGAACAGGCTGCCGTGGAAGGGGCTGACCTCCAGCAGGAATTTGGGCAGCATCCCGAAATAGTCCATCGTTTTCAGGAGCCACACCGTGAATTTCAGGAACACGCCGGGAATCAGCGTGAGCGCACCCGCCGTGTTGTCAAAGCTGGAATCCAGAGGCGTGTTTTTGACGTTCTCCACGGCGGATTGCAGCTTGCGGTAAACATCGTCGGCGGTGTCATGGGGATTCAAGTGCACCTTGACGATGGTGTCCGGGGAGTCGGCGGTCATTTCCTTTTTGACGGTCATGCAATACTGAATGTCGTCGCCATGCGTATAGACCTTCTGCCCCGCGAGGAACCGGTTCAGGCCGGGATAGCGGCACACGCCCCGGCAGTAGGCCGCCAGCAGAACATGGGTGATGCCGAAGCTGGTCAGACCCTCCCGGCGCTTGCGGCGGATGTAGCGGTCAATGTGAGTGATCTCCAGAGAATCTTCAAAGAGATTGGACGAGGTGTTCCGGGTGACCATGATGTAGGGGGAAACCTGCGCCATGGGGGGCAGGGTGCGCAGACGGCGTCCGTCGGTGCGGTCGCCCCATGTGGGGTGGTACTCGTCCACCGGATGCACCCGGATGCCGAAAAGAAGGATCAGCATTCCCAGAACCATGAGAAAGTCCGGCAGACACTTGCCGCCCGCGTAATAATCGTGTTGAAGCAGGAACGCCCGGTAGCAATACATTAGGAACAGCAGCGGGCAGCACAGAATGGGAAACAACAGCAGCACGGCGTGCTTGCGGCGTCCGGCGGTGATGTCCGTGTAGAGGAAGGCGAAGAAGATCACCGCGACCCAGAACAGAAACGCCATCAATCGACTGGAAACGCCGGCGGAGAAGGTCATACCTGCGTACAAGGCCATGAGCCAGACGGGAATGGCGGTCTTATAGAACTGTTCTTTTCCGGACAGGAGGGCGATGAGCGCGTACAGCAAGGCCGCTGCGACTGGCAGAACGATTTGGCTCCACACGAAATGCGCGTCTCCGGACCCTTTCAAACCGGAGAGCGCAATGCGGGCCACTGCCGAGCAGACCATGCACAGCGCCATCAGCCAGGTCAGCGCGTTTTTGCGGCTGACATAGAGATGAATTCTGTTTTTCATAACAATGTAATTATAACAAACCTCACCGGGCTTGGCAATAAGAAAAGCGGGCGAAACGCC
>HF988131.1:14115-14464 GCA_000434635.1 Firmicutes bacterium CAG:110
TAAGAAAAGCGGGCGAAACGCCCGCTTTTTGGAAAATCTTAAGAGTTTCCGGCGAAGGGAAACGAAAATGGAGGGGACGGAGTACCGAATTTACAGCGATTTCGTAAGAGCCGCGATGAACGCCGGGGTCGTGCCGCAGCAGCCGCCCAGCAATGCGGCACCGTTGTCCCGGCACTGACGCATGATTCCGGCGAATTCTTCCGGTGTCTGGGCGTATACGGCGGTACCCTGATCGTTGATGGTGGGGATGCCTGCATTGGGCTTGCAGATCAGGGGAATCTTCACACTGCGGCGAAGCTTTAACACCAGATGGGGTGTCAGCACGTCCGCCGCCACGCAGTTGAAGCCA
>HF988131.1:14498-21944 GCA_000434635.1 Firmicutes bacterium CAG:110
GGCCGCACCAGCCGCTTCCAGATCGCGCAGCACCTTTCCGCCGTCCGCCCCGGAGAACAGCGCCCCGTCCGACTGCATGGTGAAGGTGTACATGGCGGCTCCCGCGCCTTCCAGCTCGGCGGCGGTGAGAATGGCCTCTGCCTCTTGCGCGTAAAGCAGGGTCTCGCCGATGAGCAGATCGGCCCCGCCGTCGATCAGACCGCGGATCTGGCGGCGGTAATTCTCCACCAGCAGGTCGAAGCAGTCCGGATTCCAGCTCTCGCAGTAAACGGCCAGGGTGGTCAGGTCGCCCGCAATGAGGCATCCGGGGGCGGCGGAGCGGGACAGAGCAACCAGCGCTTCGTTGATCTTCTCCGTCTGGGCGTCCATGCCCACGGTTTTCAGGGCGATGGGCTGCGCCTGAAAGGTGGGGGCGTAAATGATCTGGCTGCCCGCGGCGGCGTAGGCGCGCTGGAGCGTGACCAGAGGTTCCGGGTTTTCCAGCACCCACTGCTCGGTGCAGCAGTCCTTGGGCATTCCGGCGGCGCGGAGGTTGGAGCCGGTGGCGCCGTCCAGAATGCGGACACCCTCCTGAATCTTCTGCTGAAATTCTTCTTTTGTAAGCATAAGGATACCTCTCTTGATGACCAGCCCGGGAATGTGCATAATGCGGCGCGTCCCGGCAAAAACTGGAGAATGGATTTGACGTGATTATAAACGATTTTTGAATGGATTGCAACAGGCATTGACCTTTTGAGGAAAATCTGCTACTATAGCGAAAGCCTGGGAAATTTTTGGGAAGCCGTCAAGTTTGGCTTTCCCGGGATTTCAAGGAAAAGGAGACACATTTTATGAAGAAAACGGTTTTAAGAGAATATGCCCGCCTGATCGTCCGCAGCGGCGTCAATGTCCAGAAGGGGCAGGAGGTGCTGATTTACGCCGATCTCGACCAGCCGGAATTCGTCCAGATGGTCGTGGAGGAAGCCTATAAGGCCAAGGCGAAGAAGGTCACCGTGGAGTGGAACTACCAGCCCCTGCAGAAGCTCCATGTGCGCCACCAGTCCGTCAAGACGCTGGGCGAGGTGCCCGAGTGGCAGAAGGCCAGATTGCAGCACTATGTGGACGTGATCCCCTGCCGCATCCACCTGATGTCCGAAGACCCCGACGGCCTGAAGGGCATCAACATGGCGAAGCTGGCCAAGTCCCGTCAGCTGCGCTATCCCATCGTGAAGCCCTACAGCGATCAGCTGGAAAACAAGGATCAGTGGTGCATTGCCGCCGTCCCCGGCGTGGCGTGGGCGAAGAAGGTCTTCCCCGGAATGCGCACCGGCACCGCCATGGAGAAGCTGTGGGAGGCCATTCTGTTCACCTCCCGTGTGACCGACGACCCTGTGAAAGCGTGGGAGGAGCACAACGCCGACCTGCATGACCGCTGCGCTTATCTCAACAGCCTGCACATTCGCAGCCTGCACTACACCGCCGAGAACGGCACCGACCTGACCGTGGGTATGATCCCCGAAGGCGAGTGGAAGGGCGGCGGAGACACCAGCCTGCAGGGCATCTTCTTCAACCCCAACATCCCCACGGAGGAGTGCTTCATCTCTCCCAAGCGGGGCGAAGCCGAGGGCATCGTCTACGCCAGCAAGCCCCTGAGTTATCAGGGTCAGCTCATTGAGAATTTCTCCGTCCGCTTTGAAAAGGGCAAGGCCGTGGAGGTCAAGGCGGAGAAGGGCGAGGAGCTGCTCAAGACCATGATCGCCATGGACGATGGCGCGTCCTATCTGGGCGAGTGCGCGCTGGTGCCCCAGCACAGCCCCATTGCGGAGAGCGGCATCCTGTTCTATAACACCCTGTTCGACGAGAACGCCGCCTGCCATCTGGCGCTGGGCATGGGCTTTGCCGACACCATCAAGGATTTCCAGAATAAGACGCTGGACGAGTGCCGGGCGCTGGGCATCAATGATTCCATGATCCACGAGGACTTCATGATCGGCTGCGACAGCATGAACATCGACGGCATCTGCGAGGACGGCAGGGTCGTACCCATTTTCCGCAGCGGCAACTGGGCATTCTGATCGGAAAAACCGCTGATGCACCACGATTTTTCGATTTTTTGAAAAAATCGAAAAAAATGCTTGCATTCTCCGACACTTTATGATATGATATCCGGGCGATTAAAGATTGCCCGGGGCTACTATGCCCTTTAACTGATAAGAAAGAGGTGAACGAAATGAAGGAAGGTATCCATCCCAAGTACGAACAGACCACCATCCGCTGCGCGTGCGGCAATGTCTTTACCACTGGTTCTACCAAGAAGGACATTCGTGTTGAGATCTGCTCCAAGTGCCACCCTTTCTATACCGGCAAGCAGAAGCTGGTTGACACCGGTGGACGTGTTGATCGGTTCAACAAGCGGTTTGGCCTGAAGTAAGACCCGCAAATCCCGCACTGCGTGATGCAGTGCGGGATTTTTGTATTTTTATGGTTGTTCACGGCGCGGATGTGTGGTATAATAGAAGAAATAGTATGAGGGGGAGTGTTGCCCGGACGGGAGACGCTTCCCATTGGGAGAAAAGCGGAGGTAACATGGAAGAAAGATTTGATAAACAAGCCCAGGAGCGGGCAGTACTGGTTGGATTGAACGCGGACTGCTTTGCTGAGGAAGATACCGCCACCGAAAGCACACTGGACGAGCTGGAAGACCTCCTGGAGACCGCAGGGGGCTTCTGCACGGGCAAGGTGCTGCAAAACCGCCATACCCCCGATTCCCACAGCTTCATCGGCGAGGGAAAAGCGCAGGAGGTGCGGATGCTGGCGGAAGCGACCCAGTCTACCATGGTCATTTTCGACAACGAGCTTTCTCCCGGCAACATCCGGGCGTTGGAGGAAATTATCGGGCTTCCCGTTCTGGACAGAAGCGCCCTGATTCTGGACATTTTCGCCCAGCGGGCAAAGACGAAGGAAGGCCGGCTTCAGGTGGAGCTGGCGCAGTACAAATATCTGCTGCCCCGGCTGTCCGGCATGGGCACGAGCCTTTCCCGGCAGGGCGGCGGCATCGGCACCCGTGGCCCCGGCGAGACCAAGCTGGAATCTGACCGGCGGCATATCCGGGAGCGCATCAACCGTCTGGAAGAAGAGCTGGAGCAGGTGCGCAAGGTACGCTCCGTCCAGCGGGAGCGGAGAATGAAAAATTCCGTTCCGGTGGTGGCCATTGTGGGCTACACCAACGCGGGAAAATCCACCCTGCTCAATCAGCTCACCGGCGCGGGAATCCCCGCCAACAACCGGCTGTTTGACACGCTGGATACCACCTCCCGGCTTCTGACGGTTTCCGACAATCTGGACGTGATCCTTTCCGACACCGTAGGATTTATCGCGAAGCTGCCCCACCATCTGGTGGACGCTTTCCGGGCGACGTTGGAGGAACTGGAATTTGCCGACCTGCTTCTGCACGTCATTGACGCTTCCGACCCCCATCTGGAAGAGCATATCGCCGTGGTGGACAGGCTGATCTCCCAGCTGGCCAAGCCGGAAACCCCGGTGCTGAAATGCTACAACAAGGCCGATCTGGTGTATTCCGACGACATTCCCGTGGGGAAGAATATTGTTGCCATCTCCGCCAAGCGGGGCATCAATATGGACGGGCTGCTGAAAGCCATCGAGAGCGCCCTGAACCATGCCCGGCACCATATCGTGGTGCGTCTGCCCTATGCCATGGGCGGCATGGTGGAGACGCTGCATGACGGCGCCCAGGTCAAAAAAGTGGACTACACCCCGGAGGGCATCGAGATCGAGGCCGTCGTGGACGGAATCCTCTACGGCAGACTCCGGGAATATATCATCGGGGAGTGCTGAGAATTGGACGAGTATCTGGTACCCACCCAATTTGGCGAAGCGGAATTCGTGGAAAAGAAGTCCCGCTTCATCGGCCGCGTCTGGCCTGTGGACACCGAGGAAGAAGCTCTGGCGAAAATTCAGGAGATGAAAAAGAAGCACTACGACGCCACCCACAACTGCTGGGCGTACATCATCAGAGACGGCGCGGTGCGCTTCTCCGATGACGGCGAACCCGGCGGCACTGCGGGAATGCCCATGCTGCAGGTTTTGCAGCGGGAAGGTCTTTTTAACGTGGTGTGCGTGGTGACCCGGTACTTTGGCGGCATTCTTCTGGGCGCCGGGGGACTGGTGCGGGCTTACACAAAAGGCGCGAAAATCGCTGTGGACGCTGCGGGCAAATCCATGAAGCGGGTATGGACGGCGGTGTACGTGCCATGCCCCTATCCCTTCTACGAGCGGGTCAAGCTGGAAGCCGCCGCCTTTGGGGGCATTCTCCGCAGGACGGATTTCGGCGCGGAGGTGGAGCTGGAGCTGCTGTTCCCGGAGGGACAGGTCAGCGCCTTTCTGGAAAAACTCACCGACCTGTCCAGCGGAACCGTGGAGGGCATGGAAACCGGGCAGGAATACCGGGCGTTCCCGGTGGAGACTACATAAACAAAAGCAGAAAAAAGCGGATGCCATTTTCTACAAGGAATGAGGGAATTACCATGACTGTGCGGGAAGAACTGGAATGGCAGGAGCATAAGCGACTGAATCCTCTGGCGGCCTTCGCCGACCAGAGCAGGGGACGTCTGAGGTTTGAAGAACCCCGGGCGGAGGACGTGCGTACCTGTTACCAGAGGGACATTGACCGCATTGTCCATTCCAAGTCCTTCCGCCGCCTGATGCACAAGACGCAGGTGTTTTTGCAGCCTGAGGGCGACCACTACCGCACCCGGATGACCCATACATTGGAGGTCAGCCGCATTGCTGGAACCATCACACGGGCGCTGGGGCTGAACGAAGATCTGGCGGAAGCCATTGCCATGGGGCATGACCTGGGACACACTCCCTTCGGCCACGCCGGGGAGGACGTTCTGAGCCAGTGCCTTGGCAAGCCTTTCCGCCACAATGAGCAGAGCCTGCGAGTGGTGGACATTCTGGAAAAGGACGGTCAGGGGCTGAACCTGACCTATGAAGTCCGCATGGGCATTCTGGGTCACACCGGGGATTACTGGCCGGAGACGCTGGAGGGGCAGGCCGTGCGCCGCTCTGACCAGATCGCCTACGTCAACCACGACATTGACGACGCCATCCGGGCGGGCATCCTCACCGACGACGACATTCCCATCGACATCACCGACGTGCTGGGGCACAGCCACCGGGACAGGATCAACACCCTGGTCTGCGACGCCATCCGCACCTCCCGGGAATTTGGGAAGGTCTGCCTGTCTCCCGACGTGGACAGGGCGCTCAAGGAGCTGCGCTCGTTCATGTTTACCAATGTCTACCGCAATCCGGTGGCCAAGGGCGAGGAGAGCAAGGCAAAGGATATGCTGAAACGGCTGTTTGAATACTACATCGCCCATCCGGAAGCGCTGCCCGAGGATTTTCAGCCCCAGCTGAGCTTCGACGGCATGGAGCGCACGGTGTGCGACTACATAGCGGGAATGACGGACAATTACGCCGTCGAAAAGTTCCGGGAGATCTTCATCCCCATGGGATGGCAGGTTCACGGTTAGAGAATAATTGGAGAAATCTGACGAAAGGAGGGGAGACCATGCCATTTCCACCGGCATTTATTGATGAAGTGATCGCGCGGAACCCGATTGAGGACGTGGTGGGGCAGTACGTGACGCTGAAGCGTTCCGGCTCCAACCTGTTTGGCCTGTGTCCCTTCCACGGAGAGAAGACCGCCTCCTTCTCCGTCGCGCCGGACAAGGGCATGTTCTATTGCTTCGGCTGCCACAAGGGCGGCGGCGTCATCAATTTCGAGATGGAAATTGAGGGGCTGAGCTACGGGGACGCCGTGCGGGCGCTGGCAAAGCGGGCGGGGTTGGAAGTCCCCGAGGACGAGCAGTACCAGTCCCGGTATCGCCAGCAGGAGCGGCTCTGGGCGCTGCATAAGGAAGCGGCACGGTTTTTCCACAGCTGCCTTTACGCGCCCATGGGCGCATCAGCGCTGGAATACGCCCGGGGGCGGGGAATGTCCCAGACGACCCTGACCAAGTTTGGCATCGGCTACGCCCCGGACAGCTGGGACGACCTGGTAAACGCCATGCGGAAAAAGGGCTACACCGATCAGGAGCTGCGGGATTCCGGCCTTGTGACGGTGTCCAAAAAGAACGGCAATCTTTTCGACCGGTTCCGGGACAGGCTGATGTTCCCCATCATCGACGTTCGGGGAAACGTCATCGGCTTTGGCGGGCGCATTATGAACGACCGGGATAAAAACGCCGCAAAATACTTAAATTCCCCGGAAACCCTGATTTTTAACAAGCGGAAAAACCTGTTTGCCCTGAATTACGCCAAGAAAAGCAAAATGGGCTACCTGATTCTGGTGGAGGGGTACATGGATGCCATCGCCCTGCACCAGTATGGATTTGACTGCGCGGTGGCATCCTTGGGGACTGCCCTGACGGACGACGGCGCAACGCTGCTGTCCCGGTACACCGATCAGGTGGTGCTGATCTACGACGGCGACACCGCCGGACAGAACGCCACTCAGCGGGCGATCCCCATGCTGGAAAAGGCGGGATTGCAGGTCAAGGTCCTGAAAATGCGGGACGCCAAGGACCCGGACGAGTACCTGAAAAAATTCGGCGCTGACCGTTTTAAAATTCTGCTGGAGGAATCCTCCAATCGGGTGGAATACCAGCTTGCCGCCATTGCCCGGAAGTACGATCTGCGGGACGACGACCAGAAGGTCCGCTATTTGCAGGAATCTGCCGACCTGATCGGCTCCCTGCCCAGCGCCGTCCAGCGGGACGTCTACGGCGGCCGGGTGGCGGAGGCCGCGAAGATCAGCGCCGACGCCATGCAGATGGAAATTCAGCGGGCGTGGAAACGGCGGGTCTATCAGGAGAAGAAAAAGCAGGAGAAGATCGACCTGTCTCCCGCCCGGAATCTGCAGCCCAAGAGCCGGGACATCCGCTATACCAACATGAAATCCGCCATGGCGGAGGAAATGCTTCTGTCGCTGGTTCTGCGGGAAAGCGCCCTGCTGGACAGCACCGGCGGTCTGAAAGCGGAGATGTTCTCCTCAGAGCTGCTGGGACGGGTTTACGCCCAGTTAAAGCAGCGACATGAGCAGGGACTGGAAGTCTCCCTTGGGGGACTGACGGACTTGACGCCGGAGGAAATGTCCCACATTGCGGGCATCCTGCACAGACAGCAGGGGCCTGTGAACGAGCAGGCGCTGACGGACTGCATCCGCACCATCCAGAACGAGTATCAGGCGTCCAAAGTGACGACGGAGGACGACCTGCTGGCGGTGCGGGAACGAATGAAGGAAAGAAAAGGAATGAAAGCATGACAGAGCTGTTAGAGAATTCTCCGGTGAGTGCCGGCGAGGACGATGTGCGCCAATACCTGAATGAGATCCGGCGGTATCCCCGTCTGACGCCGGAGGAGGAGCGCCAGCTTGCCATG
>HF988131.1:21954-26426 GCA_000434635.1 Firmicutes bacterium CAG:110
AGAGCGTCAGCTTGCCATGCGCTGCGCCCAGGGAGACGAGAGCGCCATTCGCCAGATGGTCAATTCCAATCTGCGTCTGGTGGTGTCCATCGCGAGAGAGTACGCCGGACGGGGCGTCGCGCTGATGGACTTGATTCAGGAGGGCAGTATCGGCCTTCTGGTAGCGGCGCGGAAATTTGATTATACCAAGGATTACCGTTTTTCCACTTATGCCACAAAATGGATCAGGCAGGGCGTGACCCGGTGCCTTATGAACCACGGAAGCGCCATCCGGGTGCCGCTGCACACGGCGGAGCGGATGCGGAAGATCGAAGCGGTGCGCACCGCCCTGCGTCAGGAACTGGGGGAGGAACCCACCGCCGCGCAGATCGCGGAAAAGTGCGGCCTGCCCGAGGAAAAAGTGGCGGAGCTGACCCAGCTGACGCCGGACATCTGCTCGCTGGACGTTCCCACGGGGGATGACGACGGCACTGCCCTGCAATCTCTGCTGGAAGACGCCCAGGCGCCCCAGCCCTATGAGGAAGTGGTGCGCGGGGAGCTGGACAAGACAATGGACCAGCTTCTGAGTACGCTGAACGAGCGCCAGCAGCAGATCCTACGGCTGCATTTCGGTATGGAGGACGGCAACTGCTATTCTTTGGAGGAGATCGGCAAAAAGCTGAGCATTTCCAAGGAACGGGTGCGCCAGATCGAGCGTCAGGCCATGGACAAGCTGCAAAAAATGGGTACCAGTCTTGGATTGGAGGATTTCTTGAATGAATGATCTGGATTTTTCCTTTGAGGACAGCCCGTGGGAAGCGTTTCTGCGAACCAAACGGGCGGGGGATACGGTTTCGGCCGCGAACCTTCTGACCATGCTGGAGGAAGAAAACGAGCAGGTCGTGGAGGATGCCCTTCAGGCACTGGAGGACGGCGGACTGAATCTGAATGTTTTTGACCTCCCCAAAACGTCGGGCAGCGGAGAGGCGGCTCTGCGTCTGCGTCAGGAAGCGCAGCTGGTGGAAAAGGGCTTGAACCCCAAGGAGCTGGAACCCAACGATCCACTGCGGCTGTACTTGGAAGAGGTAGCGCAGCTTTCCTCCACCGGCGACGAGCAGGCGCTGGCCGCAAAATGCGCGGCAGCGGATGAGTGCGCTATGGAGACGCTGACCAATCTGGGGCTGCACCGGGTTCTGGAAATCGCCAAAGATCACGTCGGCTGCGGGGTGCTCCTGCTGGATTTGATTCAGGAGGGGAGCCTCGGACTGTGGCAGGCCATTCAGGGCTACCGGGAGGGGGATTATGACGCTTACCGGGACTACTGGATTCGGTTCTACATGGCGAAAGCGGTCTTTTTGCAGGCGAGAGCCAACGGTGTTGGGCAGAAGCTCCGTGGGGCGCTGGAGGACTACCGTGCCGTAGACGAGCGGCTGCTGTCCGAGCTGGGGAGAAATCCCACCCTGGAGGAAATTGCCGAGGCCATGCACATAAGCCCGGAGGAAGCCTCCGTGGTGAAAAAGATGCTGGACGACGCCCGCCTTCTGGCGCAGGCGAAGAAGCAGCCGGAGCCGGAGGAAGAAAAGGAAGCCGAAGAGCAGGCCGTGGAGGACACCGCCTATTTCCAGATGCGCCAGCGCATTCTGGAGCTGATGTCGGTGCTTGACGAGACCGACGCGAAGCTGATCTCCCTGCGATTTGGTCTGGAGGGCGGAATGCCCCTAAGCCCCGAGGAAACGGGAAAGCGCCTGAACCTGACCCCCGACGAGGTGGTCGCAAGAGAAGCAAACGCCCTGAGCAAGCTGCGCTCAGAGAGATAGAAGGAAGGAAATCTATATGGCAAAACCAATTTCCATCGCCATTGACGGCCCTGCCGGGGCGGGAAAGTCCACCATCGCCCGAAGACTTGCAAAAGAGCTGGGCTTTTACTACGTGGACACCGGGGCGATTTACCGCACCGTGGCCTATTTCTTTGACCTGTGGGGCGTCAGTCCCAAGGACATCGACGGCATCACCCGCTACATCGACGAGCTGACCATCGGCATCGAGTACGACGACGAGGGCGTCCAGCACATGATCATGAACGGCATGGACGTGACCGGCGATATCCGCACCCCCGACCTTTCCCAGAAGGCCAGTCTCGTTTCTGCCCACGCCATCGTCCGGGACCTGCTGCTGGACATGCAGCGGGAAATGGCCGAGAAGCACAACGTCATCATGGACGGCCGGGACATCGGCACCGTGGTACTGCCCAAGGCCACGGTAAAGATTTTCCTCACCGCGACCCCGGAGGTGCGGGCAAAGCGCCGCACGGACGAGCTGATCGCGAAGGGACAGAAGGCGGACTACAATAAAATTCTCAAGGACATTCAGCAGCGGGACTATCAGGACACCCACCGGGAGATCGCTCCCCTGAAAATGGCGCGGGACAGCGTCAAGCTGGACACTTCTGAGCTGGACATCGACGGCGTTATTGCCGCGATGAAGGAGATCATTGCCCGGAAGGTGACGCTATGAGCGTCCGGGTCGCGGAAAGCGCCGGGTTCTGCTTCGGCGTCAGTCGGGCGGTGGAGCTGGTGGAGCAGGCGGCAAAGGCAGGGAAAAAGGTAGTCACATTGGGGCCGATCATTCACAATCACCACGTCGTGGACAAATTCCGCGCCTTGGGTGTGGAGGTGATCGATGCCCCCGAGCAGGCTTGCCCCGGCCAGACGGTGATCATCCGTTCCCACGGCGTCAGTCGGGCGGTGTATGAGGAATTGCAGCGCAGGGGCGTGGAGATCATCGACGCCACCTGTCCCTTCGTCAAACGCATCCACGGAATTGTCAGCCGCGCCGAGGAAGAAGGGCAGCTGCCTGTCATCATCGGGACTCCCACCCACCCGGAGGTGGAGGGCATTGCCGGATGGTGCCGGGACTGCCGGGTTTTTGAGACCCTTGACGACCTGAAAAACTGGGCATATTCCAAAGAAAATCTTAAGAATTCATCAATTTGCATGGTTTCACAAACGACTTTGACTGAATCTTTGTGGAAAATGTGCGGTGAATTTGCAAAAAAACAGTTTACTAACCTGAAAATTTTTGATACAATATGTAGAGCAACTGAGTATAGGCAAAGCGAAGCAGCTGAATTGAGTGAAATCTGTCAGGCTATGGTCGTTGTGGGAGACCCCAAAAGTTCCAACACAGGCCGTCTCGCTATGATTTGCCGGGAACACTGCGGTCGGGTCTTTCTGGTGGACAACGCTTCCGAGCTGCGTCCCGAGGACTTTCGCGGTGTCAGCGATGTTGGAATCACTGCCGGTGCGTCGACGCCGGCGTGGATTATAAAGGAGGTCAACAAGACTATGAGCGAAATCACGAATGTTGAGACTGTACAGGAGGAGAACTTTGCGGAGCTTCTCGAGCAGTCCATCAAGACTTTAAATACAGGAGATAAGGTTATCGGCACCGTGACCGGAATCGGCAACACCGAAGTCCAGGTCGACCTCGGCACCAAGCATGCCGGCTACATCCCTTATGACGAAGTCAGCACCGATCCTTCCGTGAAGCCCGAAGACATCCTGAAAGTTGGCGACGAGATCGAGGTCTTCGTCGTTCGCGTCAACGATCAGGAAGGCACCGTGCAGCTGTCCAAGAAGAAGCTGGACGGCCTGAAGGTCTGGGACGACATGACCGCATGGGCAGAGAACAAGACCACTGTTGAAGGCACCATCACCGAGGAAAACAAGGGCGGTCTGGTTGCCAATGTCAAGGGCATCCGGGTGTTCATCCCCGCTTCCCAGTCCGGCATCGCCAAGGGCGGCGACATGGCCGGTATGGTCGGCAAGACCGTGCAGCTGAAGATCACCGAGGTCAACCGCGCCCGCCGCCGTGTTATCGGCTCCATCCGTGCCGTCAACTCCGAGGCTCGCAAGGCCGCGCAGGAGAAGATCTGGTCCGAGATCGAAGTGGGCAAGAAGTACCACGGCACCGTCAAGTCCCTGACTTCTTACGGCGCGTTCGTGGACATCGGCGGTGTGGACGGCATGGTTCACGTTTCCGAGCTGAGCTGGAACCGCATCAAGACGCCCGCTGACGTTGTGAAGGTCGGCGACGAGATCGACGTTTACGTCATTTCCTTCGACCCCGAGAAGCACAAGATTTCTCTGGGCTACAAGACCGCCGAGATGAACCCCTGGAATCAGTTCATGACCAAGTATTCCGTGGGCGACGTCGTGGACGCCAAGATCGTCAAGCTGATGACCTTCGGTGCCTTCGCTGAGATCCTGCCCGGCGTGGACGGCCTGATTCACATTTCCCAGATCGCTGACCGCCGCATCGGCAAGCCTGAGGATGTCCTGTCCGAGGGTCAGGATGTGAAGGTCAAGATCACCGATGTGGACGCCGAGAACAAGCGTATCTCCCTGTCTATCCGCGCTCTGCTGGAACAGCCTGAAGAGGACGCCGAGTAATTTTTGATGCAAAACCGGGGCTGCGCATGTAGCCCCGGTGTT
>HF988132.1 GCA_000434635.1 Firmicutes bacterium CAG:110
GAGAGCTGTCACCGAAGGTGACTGAGAGGGTATTGCAGCCCCCCTCTCCGTCCTCGCTCGGCCACCTCTACCAGAGGGAGAGGCAAGAGGGATGCTGACATTAAATTAAAATTACACAAGAACAGGCACAGTGGATTATCCCGCTGGGCCTTTAACTGTTTAATTCTGCCCGCCGCCCGTTGCAGCGGGATTTACTTTTGCTTTTTTTCTTCCTGTTCCACATGCTTTCTCAGAACAAGGTTAATGTACTGTGACAGCGGGCGGCAATCCTCGTCCGACTTTTCACGCAGCTTTTCCAGCAGGTCACTGTCAATCGTGATGCTGATTCTTTCTTTTAACGGTCGCATGTCTCATATCACCTCGTGCGTGTATACTGCCTTACTTCTGCTTTTTCTCTTTTTCTTTCTGTTCCATGTACCTTCTCAGGATTAGGTTAATATACTGAGACAAGGGACGGCAGTCTTCATCCGCTTTTTCCCGAAGTTTTTCCAGTAAATCGCTGTCAATTGTAATGCTGATTTTCTCTTTTAACGGTCGCATGTCCCATCACCTCGGGGACATTATAGCATTAGGTAAGGTTTTATATTGACAAGTATGGAAAAGTAGGATATACTGCTACCAATGAGGTGGTAGTATGATAGTGGTACTGAACAACCGTCAATTCGGGAAAAACCTTCGATTCCTCCGCAGACGGCACCGTTACAGCCGTTGGGAGCTGGCAAATCTGATCTGCTCTTACCCTAAGGTCATCCGGGATTGGGAAACCGGCAGGAGCTTCGACGTGGATTCTGTTTGTATGCTGAATATTGGAAAATTGTTTGGTATTCCTATCGAATCCCTGATCGACGACGACCTCAGACGGATTTACAAGTCCAGAAAATGACCCCCGCTGCTTTTCAGCAGC
>HF988133.1 GCA_000434635.1 Firmicutes bacterium CAG:110
ACATTGGTTTTCTGCTGCTCCTGCTGCTTCAGATCCTTGCGCAGGACATCTGCCATTGATTTCAGGTTGCTTTGTTCCAGCTCGTAGTCATGGGACATTTTAATAAACCGTTCGTCTGACAGTTTTCCAATCACGTTGTCCTCATACAGTCGGGAGATAATGCGGTCAAGCTCGGCAATCCGCGTGTCTGCCTTTGCCAGCGTTTCACGCTTCCGAACAAACTCTGCATCTCTGTCCCGCATATCGCTCTCGGCTGCGTCCTGAATGAACTCCGCTTCATGTTCTGAAACATAGGAGATTGCTTCCCGCAGATTTCGCAGAACAATTTCGTGCAGCACAACATTCTTGATAGAATGGGTCGTGCAGAGATCCTTGCCCTTGCGGTAGGTAGAGCAGATGAAGTATTTCTGGTTCTCTGCAAAGTTGGTAGCGCGGCATTGATACATTTTGCCGCCGTACTCTGCGCAATACAGAAGCCCGGAGAACATACCCATTTCACCCATCTTGGTAGGACGGCGACGCGCCTTGCGAATGTTCTGAACAATCAGGAACACGCTTTCCTCGATGATCGGCGGCTGGGTGTTCTCGAAGATCACCCAATTCTCAGGGTCATTCCAGATTTTCTTCTTACTCTTGTAGGACTTCTTTGTAGTCTTGAAGTTTACGGTATGCCCCAGATAGTCTACGCGCTCCAAAATGCGGGAAACCGTTTCATTTGTCCATTTGTA
>HF988134.1:0-8452 GCA_000434635.1 Firmicutes bacterium CAG:110
GGGATGGCGGGCCGCCATCCCCGTTGTACGTTGGCCGGAGCAAAGGTAAACCCGGACACAGAGCGGTCGTATCGCTCGTGCCCGGGCTTATGTCTTTTTATCCGATTTGCCCGTCAGCTCTCCTGAAGCTGCTGCTTGCGGAACTGGAGGGTATAGAGCTGGTAGTAGCGCCCCTTCAGGTGGAGAAGCTCCTGATGGGTGCCCTGCTCCATGATCTCGCCGTGGGACAGCAGGATAATGTTGTCCGCATGCTGGATGGTGCTCAGGCGATGGGCTACGATCAGCATGGTGCCGATGTTCTTCATCTTCTCCAGAGAGTCCTGAATGAGTACCTCCGTCTCCGTGTCGATGTTGGCGGTGGCTTCGTCCAGGATCATGACGGAGGGCTTGTGCAGAATGGTCCGGGCGAAGCTCAGCAGCTGCCGCTGACCCGCGGAGAAGTTGTTGCCCTGCTCCCGGACGGTCTCGTCCAGACCGCCATCCAGCTTCCTGATGAAGCCGTCGGCGTTGACATACCGGCAGGCCTGCCAGACGTCTTCATCCGTCACGTTGTCGGAGCGCAGGACGATGTTGCTGCGGATGTCCCCCGCAAACAGGAATACATCCTGAAGCATCTGTCCGAAGTGGCTGCGCAGAGAAGCGATCTTAATGTGCCGGATATCAATGCCATCGATCAGAATTTGCCCCTTCTGGATATCATAGTTCCGGCAGATCAGGCTCAGGATGGTGGACTTTCCGGAACCGGTAGCCCCAACAAAGGCCACGGTCTGCTTGGGATACACATGGAAGGAAACGCCCTTCAGCACCCACTCGCCGGGATTATAGGCAAACCACACGTCCCTGAACTCGATCTCGCCCTTCATTTCCTTCAGCTCGATGGCGTCCGGCTCGTCCACCACCTCGGGAACCATATCCAGAATGGTGAATATCTTCTCCGCCGCGGCGAAGGACTGCTCCAGCATATCAAACTGCTCGGCCAGCGCCTGAATGGGGTTGAAGAACCGGGAGATATACATATAGAAAGCGACCACCGTCTCACTGGTAATGGTCTGGCCAAGGAAGGTCGTGTCCTTGATATAGCCCTTGCAGCCGATATAGAAGAGGAACAGGTTGGATGTGACAAACAGCATGTATACCATGGGCCGGAAGATGCCGAAGACGAACATCCGGTTCATCTTGGTCTTCTCAAGGCGCTTGCTGCGAGCCAGAAATTCGTCCATTTTCCGCTGCTCTTGGTTGAATATCTGGGTGACCTTCATACCGGATAGGTTTTCGGACAGGTAGGTGTTCACATCCGTCCGGGCGTTGTTGACCGTGCGGTGGACATGGCGGGAGAACTTCTGAAAGATGATGGTAAAGAGCACCAGGAACGGCACAAAACACAGCACCATCAGCGTCAGGGCGTAATTCAGGATCAGCATGGCCGCCAGCACACCGATGATCACCAGAGAGTTCTTCGCCAGCGTCACCAGAATATTGGTGAACAGGTAGCTGATGGAGTTGGGGTCGTTGGTGACTCTCGTCACCAGCTTGCCCACGGGGATCTGGTTCAGCTGGGCGTGGGACAGCTGCTCAATGTGGGTGAAGGTGTCCAGACGGATCTGGGACAGAATTTTCTGGCCGGTCTTCTGCAGGATCATGGCCTGAAAATAGGTGCAGACCATGGACACCGCCAGAATGCCCGCGTACACGGCAACCAGCGAATAGAGCCGGGACAGCTCAAAGCTCTGCTTGATGGTACCCTGAATGTCTGCCACCAGCAGGGGGGACACCACATCATAGGCGATGGACACC
Source organism: Firmicutes bacterium CAG:110 (assembly GCA_000434635.1). Classification (GTDB taxonomy): domain Bacteria; phylum Bacillota; class Clostridia; order Oscillospirales; family Oscillospiraceae; genus Faecousia. The sequence continues at coordinate 1,795 of HF988134.1, forward strand.
AGCATAATGAGGAACACCAGAACGAAATCCTTTTTATAGGGTCTGGCATAGCCCAGCAGTCTTTTGATGATCTCGCTGTCGGACATATGCCGTTCGCTGGTCTCCGCTTTGGTTTTTCGCTTCAGCACAGCATAGGCCGCAAGGAACAGGATCGTAAACACACCGATGACGGCGCAGACGATCAGAAGGGGAAGATACTCACGCATTGACCGCACCTCCTTCTTCCTCCAGCCGCTGCAGATCCACCATTTTGCGGTAGGCGGGGTTTTCCGCGTACAGCTTGTCATGGGTGTCAAAGCCCGCAAGACGGCCGTCCTCGATGAACAGGATCTTGTCCATCTGCTCGATGGTGGAAATACGGTGTGCAATGAGAATGGTGGTCTTCCCCGCCCGGGTGGCGCGCAGGTTGTCCAGAATAGCCTTTTCCGTTTTGGTATCCACGGCGGACACGGAATCGTCCAGAATCAGAATGGGCGCATCCTTCATCAGCGCCCGGGCGATGGAGATACGCTGCTTCTGGCCGCCGGAGACGGTAACGCCCCGTTCGCCCAGTACCGTCTGATAGCCCATCTGGAATTCGGAGATATTGCCGTCAATATCCGCCAGCTTGGCTGCCCGGCGGATCTCCTCAGAGACGGTTTCGGACTTGCCGAAGGCGATGTTGTTCTCAATGGTGTCCGAGAACAGGAAGTTGTCCTGAGGCACATAGGCGCAGGCGTCACGGACGGAGCGGATGGAGAGGTCGTTCACATCCCTGCCGTCCAGGAACAGCTGCCCGTCGTTTACATTGTAAGTGCGCAGGATCAGGTCTACCAGAGTGGTCTTGCCGGAGCCGGTCTTGCCCACCAGACCGATGCTCTCGCCGGGGCGGATGGTAAAGGACACATGCTCCAACGCGGGGATATCCCCGTCGGGGTAGGTAAAGCTGAGGTCGCGGAATTCGATCTCGCCCCTGGGGTCCGTCAGCTCCTGAACGCCGGGGCGGTCAAAAACGTTTTTGGGCGCGTCCAGCAGCTCACTGATCCGCTTCAGGGATGCCTTGCCCCGAGAGGTCATGTCGATCAGATCGGCCACAGCCATAATGGGCCAGACCACGGCGTTGAAATAGCCGATGAACTCCATAAGCTGACCGGCGTTGAACTGACCCTTGTAGACCAGATAGCCGCCGTAGCCCAGAATCACGCAGATGACGCTCTCCACGAAGGTGGTCACCAGAATCCGCATCAGTACGGAGGTTTTTGTAAAAGCGATGTTGGAGTCCTCGCTGTCCCGGTTCAGCTTTTCAAAGGCCATCAGCTCCTTGGCCTCCTTCACAAAGGCCTTGATGACGGCAATTCCGGAAAAGCTCTCCTGAGCGAAGTCGGACAGATCGGAGAAGCACTTCTGCCGGTAGTCCCACTTCCGGGTCATGTTCTTGCCCACCACTGCGGCGCTGGCGAACAGCAGCCCCATGGGGATCAGGGACAGGACGGTGAGCAGGTGATCCATGCGCCACATTCTGGTAATGGCCAGAGAACACAGAATGATGGGGTCAAAGAACTGCATGAAGCCCCAGCCGTAGCATTCCTGAACAGTGTCCAGATCGTTGGTAAACAGGCTCATCAGATTGCCCACCTTGTTCACCTGATAATACTCCCGGCTCAGGTCTTCTGCGTGGCGGAACATCTTATCCCGCAGGTCCGTCTCCACCTTAGTAGCCGCGCCGAAGATCGTTACCCGCCACAGGAAACGGCCGAAGACGATGGCAAGGATGATGCCGACCATGGGCATGCAGATCCTGTCCAGCAGGAACGCCATATCAAAGGGCACCTGTACGCCGTTTTCCACAATGTATCCTTGATTCAGTCCATTGATGACCAACTGATAAATTTCAGGCACCTTCAGCTGCAAGTAGTCCACGGTAAACAACGCCAGCAGCCCCGTTAGCAGAGCCAGCGCGTACTTGCGGTAATAGACGTTGATATGCTTGCCGAAAATCAAGAAAATTCCTTCTCCTCTCTCTTAGGGTCTATCTGAAAACCGGAAAAGACCCGCTGTTTGGGCGTGTTAACGGTTTTCAGATAGACCCTAATAAAAGCTCCAATGAAACCGGTCGATTTTCCCCGGTTTCTCTTGCCGCTTCCCTTACGCACGTTCCGGGAGCGGCGGACAGGCTCTTGTTATTGTAGCACAAGCATTCGTTTTATGCAAGGAAAAGTTAGAAGGCTTTACGCAGCAATCTTATACTATTTCCTGATTAAAATCAAAGATTTTAATCAGGAAATAGTATTACACACATTTGGATTTTTCCAGTAAGGTCTCGTCTGCAAATGCCATTCCGCCTTGCTACCCTCAAACTCTTCGGGCAGAGCCTATCGGGCAATAAAAAAATTGCTCCGAAGCATAACGCATCGAAGCAATTTTTGGTGCCGGTGGCGGGAATCGAACCCGCACGGGGGATTAGCCCAAAGGATTTTGAGTCCTCCTCGTCTACCAGTTCCAACACACCGGCAGGTGCCTTTATAGTATAGTACAGATTCAGGGAAAATGCAAGAAAAAGTTTTCATCTCCGCCCGGGAAGACATGCTCGTACGTCTCCCCGGGCGGGTTGTAAGGACTTTATTCGCCGCCGATTTCTTCGATTAAATACACGTCGGAGCCGAAATCTCCCTGTGTGCGCTGTTCAGGGGCGTAGCCGGTGCCGCGGAACAATGGGGAAAGCATAATGCCCGCTGCCAGCGCCGCGCCGGAGGCTGTCAGCGTTTCCGGTTTTCCCGGCAGTGTAATGTGCCGGTCGGCAATCCGCAGAAGCGCGCCGTTGGGATTTACGTTGACCGGGGCGACATGCTTGAGCAGATTCCCGAACTGCCCCACCCGGATGGCCTGCGCAAGGGACGTGACCCGGTAGTCCGTCTCCGGTTTCAGGCCCTTCACGCGAAGCCGCTCGTAGCCCGGAGCGGCATTCACCAGCCGGTGGAACACCCCCACCAGCGTCACCTTTCCGTCCGACACCTGCCAGCCCAGCTCCGTGCGGCGGAATGTGCCGAATTGAAAGACTTCGCGGTAGCGCTTATAGAACGCGATCTGCCCCTGAATTTCTTTGATCTCCACGGGAAGCAGCGTCCTCAAATCCAACTCGTAGCCAAGGCATCCAAAAAATGCCACATTCCCCCGGGTGTTCAGGGGCGTATTTCGCAGCGTCTGGGCATGGGGCGCGGCAGAGACGTGTGCGCCCACCGTGGACTGGGGATAAAGATAGGAAATGCCGTTCTGAATGGTCAGGCGCTCAATGGGGTCCGTATTATCAGACGCCCAGATCTGGGGGGAAAAGCAGAGCATTCCCAAGTCAAACCGGTTGCCGCCGGAGGAGCAGCTTTCCAGCAGAATGTCCGGCCGGGGCGCGAAAATCCGGCGAAGCACATCGTACAAGCCAAGAACGAAATCATGGGCCTTCGCCCCCAGCGCCACGGAATGGCGGTTCATGTCCCACTTGACGTAGGAAATGCCGGCGCTGTCCAGAATCCAGGAGACATTCTCCACGATATAATCCCGCACCTCCGGCTTGGTCAAGTCCAGCAGCAGCTGATTGCGCCCCAGCACCGGCTGGAAGCCGTCCGTCAGCGCCCAGTCCGGATGCGCGCGGTAGAGGTCGGAGTCGGGATTTACGGATTCCGGCTCGAACCAGAGTCCGAAGGAAAGCCCCTTGTCCTTGAGGTGCCGGGACAGCCCTTCCAGCCCCTCGGGAAGCTTCTTCCGGTTCACGGTGTAATCTCCCAGTCCGGCGCGGTCATTGTCCCGCCCCGCGAACCAACCGTCGTCCAGTACGAACAGTTCACAGCCCAGCGCCTTCGCCCGGTTGGCCAGACTCAGCAGACGGTGCTGGCTGAAATCAAAGGTGCAGCCCTCCCAGCTGTTGTACAGCACCGGCCGGGGACGGCCGCGCCAATGGGGCGGGATGATATGGTCGGTGACGAAGGCGTGCATATTGGCAGACAGCCCGCCGAAGCCCTTACCTGAGTGGCACAGCACCGCTTCCGGGGTCTCAAAGCATTCCCCCGGCGGCAGCTCCCGGGAAAAATTGCTGTCATTGATGCCCTGCATCACCCGGGTCAGCCCCTGAAGGGACTGCTGGGCGGCGGCGTAATGGTTGCCGGAATAGATCAGATTGAAGCCGTAGACGGTTCCCGCGTCTTCGGTCGCGCCCGGCTCATAGAGAAGAAAGCCGGGATTGTGGCGGTTGGAGGAAGAACCGGTGAGGCTTTCGTTGACCACCTTCGACGCGCCCACGGGGGTGTCGCACCGGCGCATTTCCGCGATCCAGCCGCCGTTGAAGGTCGCCATGGTATAGCTTCCGGGCAAATCCAGGCAGAAGCTCATGAGCTTATTCAGCCGAAGGGGCTTATCACCGGTGTTCGTCAGCACCGTCCGGCGGACGATTGCCGTGGGAAAGGCCGTGTAGAACAGGGTCAGCTCCCCGCCGGGCTGGCTCAGGGTGATCTCCAGCGTTTCCCGTGCGTCGTGCGCCTGAGGAAGACCGCAGGCCATGGAAACGCCGCCCTCATGGATTTTATAGCCGGTGTAGCGGAAATCCGCTGGCTCCCCCGCCAGCTCCAGCGGCGATTCCCGATAGTCTCCCCGCCCGCTTCCGCTCCATTCCAGCGGCAGGACGTCCGGGCAGCTGGCGGTATCCTTTGCATCAAGGAGAATGCTGGCACCCCAGCCCAGACCGGGGCGGCAGCTGAGAGCGCCCGCGTCCCGGGTCTTCACCGGCGCGCCGAAATGCAGATGCTCCGCAAGGCCGTAAGCATTGATTTTGAACAGGTAGGAACAGGTTTCCGTCCGGATGTGGAATACGCCGTTTTCCTCGGTAATCATGGTCAGACCCGCCTTTCGTTTTTCTTCCATTTTATACGCCAAAATTGTCCCTGTCAACGAGATTTTCAGGTGACGAACCAAGGCATCTATGCTATAATGAATACAAATCTCAAAAAGGAGTGAACTGCATGGAGCGCAAACGGTGGTACAAGGACAAGGTGTTTTACCAGATCTGGCCGCGATCCTTCAAGGACGGCGACGGTGACGGCATGGGCGACCTGTGGGGCGTGTATGAAAAGCTGGACTACATCAAAAGTCTGGGCTGCGACGGCATCTGGTTTTCCCCCATCTACCCCTCCCCCGGGGCGGACTGCGGCTACGATATTTCCAATTACCGGGACATCGCGCCGGAATTCGGCGGCATGGAGGCGTTTAAAAAGGTGCTGGAGGGCGCTCATGCCCGGGACATGAAGGTCGTCATGGATCTTGTGGTGAACCACACCAGCGACGAGCATGAATGGTTCCAGAAAAGCCGCCGGCGCATCGACCCTTACACCGACTACTACATCTGGCGTCCCGGAAAGCCCGGCGGGAAGCTCCCCAACAACTGGGACTCCTTCTTTGAGGGCAAAGCCTGGACGTTTGACGAGGTTCGGGGGGAATACTACCTGCACCTGTTCGCCGTGAAGCAGCCCGACCTGAATATGGACAACCCCAAGGTGCGGGAGGAAGTGAAGGGCATTCTCCGCTTTTGGCTGGACATGGGCGTGGACGGCTTCCGGGAGGACGTGATCACCTACATCTCCAAAAAGGAGGGGCTGCCGGACGATCACCTGATGCCGACCTGCAAGGGGATGCCGCACTACAATCACGGCCCCCACATCCACGAATATCTGAATGAATTCAAGCACGACGTGCTGGATCATTATGACTGCTTCACGCTGGCGGAAGCCCCCATGGTGACGCCGAAACGGGCGCTGACGTACATTGACGAGAAGGACGGCCAGCTGGACATGATGATCCAGTTCCAGTGCGTCGCCGCCGACTGCCTGTTCACCGATTACCTGCCCATGAAGTTCAGCCTGCGGCGGATGAAAAAAGCCTTTTCCTCATGGCAGGAAAAGCTCCGCGGCCGGGGCTGGAACTCCCTTTACATCGAAAACCACGACCATCCCAGAATCGTTTCCCGCTACGGAAGCGAGGAATTCTGGGCGCAGAGCGCCAAATGTCTTGCCGCCATGTACCTGTTCCAGCAGGGGACGCCCTTCATCTATCAGGGGCAGGAGATCGGCATGACCAACTGGCGGCCGGAACGCGCCGACATGTACGAGGACGTGCAGACCCGCTACACCTACGCCCACACCGCGCTGAAGCAATCGGAGGAGGTGCGTCTGCACCGGCTGTGGCGTTCCTCCCGGGACTCCGCCCGGACGCCGGTGCAGTGGGACAGCAGTGAAAACGCCGGGTTCACCACCGGGAAACCGTGGTTTTATGTCAACCAAAATTATAAAGACATCAATGTTGCCAAACAGGAAGCCGACCCGGACTCCGTGCTGAACTTCTACCGCAAGGCCATCGCTCTGCGCAAGAGCCTTTCCTGCGTCCGGTACGGCGAGTACCGGGAGTATCAGAAGCTTTCCGGCAAGCATTATCTGTATTCCATGGACGACGGGCAGCAGAAAATTCTGGTTGTCTGCTCCTTTGCCAAGAAGAATACCCCCTTCCGTGCGCCGAAGGGCTTCCGTCCGGAGGTGGGAGAATTGATTCTGTGCAATTACCCCAAGCCGCTGGAAGGCTGCTTGCAGCCTTACGAATGCCGGGTGTATCTCTGGAAATAACGACGGCGGGCGGCTCTTTGGAGCCG
>HF988134.1:8459-18266 GCA_000434635.1 Firmicutes bacterium CAG:110
GGCGGGCGGCTCTTTGGAGCCGCCCGAACACTGTAATTATATTTTGCTTTTCCGGACACACCGTGGTATAATGGCCGCATTGATGCAACCCTGTGCAGGAGGGATTTGTGTGAAAGGAATGATCTCCATGATACTGACAGGGGCGCTTGCCCTGACATTATCCGGCTGCCATGCCCCGGTGGACGCCGCCGCGACCGCGCAGACGCGGGAAACCACCGTTCCGACGGCGGCGGAAACCCAGCCGGGAACTTCGCCCGCAGGCATCGAGCGTCCCGAACCGGAGGACGCCGACTTTGTCCGGGTTCGGGACTACCTCCCCGACGTGCTGCAGGAGCTGCCCTACGGCGGTACGGAAAATTTTACCGGCCATCAAATCTATGAATTCACCGAGGTTTTCCTCCGCTACGGCACGGTGAAAAAGCTTCAGGCCGTATGCGCGGAGCTGGCCGGGCAGGGGCTGACGCTGAAAATCTGGGACGGCTTCCGTCCGGTGAGCGCCCAGTTCAGGCTCTGGGAGGTCTGCCCCGACGACACCTATGTGGCGGACCCCAACCGGGGCTTCAGCGCCCACAGCCGGGGAAACACCGTGGACGTGACGCTGGTGGACAGTCTAGGGAACGAGCTGGAAATGCCCACGGGCTTTGACGATTTTTCCGGCAAGGCTGACCGGGACTATTCCGACGTGGAGGAAGTCCCCACGGAGCACGCCCTGCTGTTGCAGAACACCATGGAAAAGTACGGATTTGAGGGGTATTTCGGCGAATGGTGGCACTTTCAGGACGAAATATCCTACCCGGTGGAGGACGTTTTCGAGCCGGTGACCGCCGAGCGGTACTATGCCCAGTGTAACGAATTCATCAACCTTCGCACCCACCCGGACACCGCCGCCGAGGTCATCGTCCGGATTCCAAAGGACGATGAATTTACCGTGCTGGCGCTCTGCGGAACGTTTGCGCTGGCGGAATATGCCGGAACCTGGGGATACGTCCACAGGGACTTCATCCAGCCGGTGGCAGTTGGATAACCATATATCTTCATTCCCCTGCCCATCGGCAGGGGAATTTTAGTTTATTTTTGAACTTCTTCTTGACAGCCGCCCAAGCGCGTGCTATAGTATGTTCGTTCAAAAATGAACCAAACAGGGGGGGCGTGCATATGCAGTTTGCTTTTTTTGAAACGGCGCTTCGGGCGCAGAAAAGCTACAGCCGCCTGATGGAGCCGGTCTGCAAAAAATGGGACCTGACCCACAACGAGCTGGATGTGCTGCTGTTTCTGGCCAATAACCCGGAGCAGAACCGGGCGGCGGATATCGTCCGGGGACGGGGCATGTCCAAGGGGCATGTCTCCCTCTCCCTGCGGAGTCTGGAAGATCGTGGGCTGGTTGCCTGTCGGGCGGACGGGGCAGACCGCAGAGCCGTCCATCTGGCGCTGACCGACGGGGCGGGAGAAATCGCGGAGGACGGCCGGGCAGTCCAGCGGGAATTCATCCGCCGCCTCCGGGAGGGGATCACTCCGGAGGAAAGCGCGGTCATCCTGTCCGTCACCCGGAAAATGGGCGACAACATTCGCGCCATGGAGCGGGAGCGAGGGTCTATCTGAGAACCGGAAATATGACCAACAGCGAGGGATTTTTCGCCTGATGAAGCCATTTTTCCGCAGGAATACTTTGTGTATTACAAGGGAAAATGGTGCACAGCAGACGGAAAAGACCCGCTGTTTGGGCGTGTTTACGGTTCTCAGATAGACCCTAAGATAAAAGCGAGGGGATTTTTATGTCAAAAGAAACAAATCAGGACATGGGAACCGGCAGTGTCAAAAAACTGATGGTGCAGATGGCGGTTCCCGCGGTGGTCGGGCAGGTCATTAACCTGCTGTATAACGTGGTCGACCGAATTTACATCGGCCACATTCCGGAGATCGGCGGCGCGGCGCTCACCGGTGTGGGGCTGTTCACCCCCATTCTGATGCTCATCACCGCCTTTGCCATGCTGGCAGGCGCGGGCGGCGCACCCCGGGCGGCCATCGCCATGGGCAAGGGCGACAGGGACACCGCCGAAAAGATCGTTGCCAACTGCTTTACCGTTCTGCTGCTTCTGTCGGTGGTTCTGACCGGGGTGTTTTACGTAACACTGCCAACGCTTGTCCGGCTGTTCGGCGGCAGCGACGTGACGCTGCCCTACGCCGTTCAATACGGAAGAATCTATGTCCTTGGCAGCGTGTTCGTGCTGGTCGTGATGGGCATGAACCCCTTCATCACCACCCAGGGCTTCGCCGGAACCAGTATGCTGACCACCGTCATCGGCGCGGTGATCAACATTGTCCTCGACCCCATTTTCATTTTCGTCTTTGACATGGGCGTGGCCGGGGCGGCCATTGCCACGGTCCTGAGTCAGGCGGTGAGCGCAGTGTGGATTCTGCGGTTCCTCACGGGGCGCAAGACCGTTCTGCGGCTGAAAGCCCGGAATATGCTCTTGCAGGGGAAGATCATCCTGCCCTGTCTGGCGCTGGGGATTTCCAGCTTCGTCATGGTCTCCACGGAGAGCATTCTCTCCGTCAGCTTCACCTCCTCCCTGTCCCGGTACGGCGGCGACGTGGCCGTGGGCGCCATGACGGTGCTGACCTCCGTCAACCAGCTGATCACCATGCCCCTGCAGGGCATCTGCCAGGGCGGCCAGCCGCTGATCAGCTACAACTACGGCGCGAAAAAGTTAGAGCGGGTGAAGGAAGCCTTTTTCTGCCAGTTCCTTGTGTGCGTGGGGTACACCACCGTGTTCTGGCTGCTGGTACTTTTCCTTCCCCGGGCGTTCGCGGGCATCTTTACCAGCGACGGGGCGCTTGTGGATTACACGGCCTGGGCGATTCGGATTTTCCTTGCGGGGACGTTTTCCGTGGGCTTTCAGGTCAGCTGTCAACTGGCGTTTATGGCGCTGGGGCAGGCGAAGATCAGTCTCATCATGGCCTGTCTGCGGAAGCTGATTCTGTTGATCCCCCTGATCTTCATTCTGCCGAACTTCTTCGCGGACAAGGCGTTCGCGGTCTTTCTGGCGGAGCCGGTGTCCGACATCCTTGCCGCCGCCGTGACGACCATTACTTTCTTTACGTTCTTCCGCAAATTATTGAAAGCGGGAAAACAGTAAAATTCACGCCGTACCCGGGTTTGGGTACGGCGTGATTTTTTATCCGTTCAGCAGCTGGGAAATGGGCTGCATTCCCTGATCGACGCGGGAATATTTGGCGAGAATCGCCTTGGCGTCGGCTTCGGACATGGGGGTGCCGAAGTAGTCGGACTGCCAGGAGGCCGTCGCCTTGTTGTAGGCAGCAAAGTCCAGCGTTTCTAAGTCGAAGCCGTTGCAGCGGGAGAAAGATGTCCCTTCTATCTCAACGCCTGCCTCTTCGTGGAACAGCTCAACCCGCTCCATAACATTGTCTTCACAGAGGTAAAAATCCATGGTGGGAAGCAGTTGCAGATTGCCATATCGGTAAGTCACGATATCCCAGTAGCGTTCACCGTCGCCGCTGCGCAGAAGATCCTTTACCCCGTCGCCGTTGATGTCCATGATCCGGTAGTGGGTATAGAAGGAATCCTGCCCGCTGAGACAGTCCTTGTAAATCCGGAGCAGCTCGTCGTCAGAGGGCTGGACATCCTTCGCTTTCAGATAGCTTCCCAAGGTCAGCCCGCTTTCGTCAAGGGGATAGTCCATCAGCGGCTTCCAGTCCAGCTGGATCCGAGGATATTTTGCCATGATGGCCGCGGCCTCGTCCTGAGAAATCTCCGTACTTTTCAATCCATGGGGGTCTGCATACCGATACCATTGACTGCCCCGACGTTGAATATTTGCAATTACGTTGTCATCCTTGAGTGCCGCAGTGCCGTCTGCAAATGCAAAGTACGTATGCCTTTCACCATCCCAATACCTGTCCGGTGCCTGATATAGTTCCAGAACGTTCCCCTTGCACAGATACGCTCCTCCGTAACCGTGAAACATCACTTCACCGTTCTCCATTTCCAGCCAGTCAAAGAACGCGCCGTCCTGCCCAAGCAGCAGCTCGTCCACGCCGTCCCCGGTCAGGTCATAGAAACTGTATTGTCTGGATTCATCGGGAATATAGACGTTTTTCTTCAGATAATCGGAAAAGTCCGTATAGGTTTCCGGGACATAGGCGTGTTCCGCCTGATAGGCTTCCTCCGCTGCGGCCAGCTTTTCCTCTACGACGGCTCTGTCCACTTCCTTCGGCTGGACGGAATAGTCGAACTGATCGGCAATGGATTCCAGTTCTGCTTTCGTCATGACCTCGCTGGCATCCGGATATCTGCTGTGGCTGAGGGAACGGTTTCCGTCAATGCTTATCATGATCATGGCGTTTTCCTGCTCGGCAATGATCTCGCCCTGTCCCTTGCTGTTCAGTGCCAGCAGCAGCTTCGTGCCGCCCGGAGTGGTGTGATCCCACTGCTCATAGGCATCGATGTCCATTCCGCCGGGGAACGCACGGGGGAAATAGTCCTTCCGGGCGTAGCCATAGGACGTCATCAATGTTCCGGCATTTTCCGTCACAAGGTTAAACTCCATGCTGAAATTGTAGGGCGGATAGAGCATTCCCGCCATACCCGTAATCTGTGCGCCGGAATCCGGGAGCAGCAGGGATTGGATGCCGGTTTCCTCAAGGAAAATGTCGCTCTGATACCGCTGGAAGGGTATCCATTCTTCCAGCAGCTTCAGATCGTACTTCGCGGCGATCTCGTTTACCTTGTCCACCATTTCCTGGGTATAGCAGCTGTAGGTGTACTCGTACTGGTTGGGAATGTCCGGAATATCGGGTTCGTCGGTCAACAGCGCACCGTCCGGGTCGTAGCTCTCCTGAAATTCGTACCATTCCTTCAACGCCTGCTGGATGGCGTCGCCGCTGCGGCCGTAGGGGGTTATGATGTCCAGACTCTTTTCCACCGGGTCGATGGCCTTGCCCTTGTCGTCAAAGCGCTGGGTGTAGGTCCCCTTGCCGATGGACATGTCCTGCAAGCGCAGGGCGTACACGATTCCGCAGCCCACCAGCAGCAGCGCCGCGGCAATGGCGGCGGCAATGAGCAGCGGGCGGCGCAGGCTTCGTGTTTTAGGCGCGGCCGCCGGGGCGGCTTCTTCAATGTAGCGGCCGTCAATGCCGCTCATGGCGATAACCAGATCTTTTCCCGTCATACGGCAATTCCCTCCTGCATCAGATAGACCCGCAGCTTTTCCCGGATGCGGTGGAGCCGGGTCTTGACCTTGCTTTCACTCATGCTGTAGCGCTGGGCGATCTCCGCCACGGTGTCCACGTACCAGTACCGCCGCACAAACAGCCGCCGGTTCTCCTGGGTCAGCGTGCCGAGGAATGCGTTCAGCGCCCGGGTGATCTCCCGCCCCTCGGCGGCGGAATCCCGGCTGGTGTCGGGGATGCACAGCTCCATTTCCTCGCTCAGGGTCACCACCTCGGCCTTCCGTCTGGCCGCGTCCAGCCAGTCCAGCTTGCCGAAGGCAAAATTCCGGCATATTTTCGCAAGGTACGCGAAGAAATATTTCGGGCGCTTGGGCGGGATCGTCCGCCACGCGGCGAGATAGGTGTCGTTCACGCTTTCCTCCGCGTCCTCGTAGCTCTGGACGATGCGCTGGGCGATGGTTTGCAGCTGCCGTCCGTAGGCCGCCTGGGTCTCCATAATGGCCTCATCCTTCCTTTCCCAATACAGGTCGATGATCTTTTCGTCTTCCACTGAGGGAACACCTCCGTTTCTGTTTTGCTTCCTCACCCTATAAGAGGGAATTTCTTGGGAAAGGTTACACTTTGCAGGAAAATATTTTTTGCTTCGCCGTTTTTATAGTGAAAATGCCGTCTCATGTGAGCCGGCATTTTATGTAGATTTCGGTTACACCAGAGCGGCGGTGATAATGGCCATCTTGTAGACCTCGTCGGCGTTGCAGCCCCGGGACAGGTCGTTGATGGGCGCCGCCAGACCCTGCAGGATGGGGCCGTAGGCCTCGAAGCCGCCCAGACGCTGGGCGATCTTGTAGCCGATGTTGCCCGCCTCGATGGTGGGGAAGATGAAGGTGTTGGCGTGACCGGCAACGGGAGAGCCGGGGAACTTCAGCTGGCCGACCTCGGGAGCGACGGCGGCGTCGAACTGCATCTCACCGTCGATCTTCAGCTCGGGGTCCATCTCCTTGGCGATGGCGGTGGCGTCGTGGCTCAGCTTCACGGTGCCGCCCTTGCCGGAGCCGTTGGTGGAGAAGCTCAGCATGGCAACCTTGGGGTCAATGCCGAAGACCTTGGCGGTCTTGGCGGTCTCAATGGCGACCTCCGCCAGCTTCTGGGCAGCGGACAGGGTCACGTTGCCTTCCTTGTCAACGGAATCCTCATAGCTGATGTTGATGGCGCAGTCGCCCATGGCCAGCTTCTCGTCGCCCCGCACCAGAATGAAGCAGGAGGACACCAGATGCGCGCCCTTCTTGGTCTTGACGATCTGCAGAGCGGGACGGACGGTGTCAGCAGTGGAGTAAGTCGCGCCGCCCAGCAGGGAGTCGGCGTAGCCCATCTTCACCAGCATGGTGCCGAAGTAGTTGCCCTTGGACAGCGCCTTGCGGCACTCGTCGGCGGTCATCTTGCCCTTGCGCAGCTCCACCATCTTGTCAACCATGGCGTCCATTTCGGGATAGGTCTCGGGGTCGATGATTTCGACGCCCTCGATGTTGTAGCCGCCCTTGGCCGCGTTGGCCTTGACAACGTCAACGTTGCCGATGAGGATGGGGGTCAGGAAGCCGCCCTTGACCAGACGGTCGGTGGCTTCCAGAATGCGGGCGTCGTGGCCCTCGGTAAAAACGATTTTTCTGGGGTTCGCTTTCAGCGTTTCGATCATTGCATTGAACATGGAACATTCCCTCCAATATCCGGGCGTATGCCCGTAATTTCACCCAATATTATATACCAGCTTTCCTTCATGCGCAACCCTTTTTTGCGGCGGCGCGACATATTTTGCGTTCCTCGCAGCCAAAAAGGCGGCGGCGGAAAAATATTTTTGTTCATTGTGATGAAAACCATTTCCAAAAGTGCGAAATTCCTCTTGCTTTTTGTGAAAAATCCCTTTATAATGGGGTTATATTCTGGCATTGGAGGCGATGGCGCGTGGGTGAACTCTTCGCGGTTGTGTCCGGGAAGGGCGGAACGGGAAAAACCTCCGTCTGCGCCGCCCTCGCCACTGCTCTTGCAAAAGAAGGAAAACGGGTCCTGTGCATCGACTGCGACGTGGGGCTTCGGAATCTGGACATCTCTCTGGGGCTTTCCGAATGCGGCGCGCTGTCCTTTTGGGACGTCTCCGAGGGGGGCTACTCCCTGGAGGACGCCTTCCGGCACCCGGTCTATCCTACCCTCGCGTTTCTGACCGCCCCCATGAACTGCCCGGTGGAGAAGATCAACACCGCCGCCTTCGGGGAAATGCTCAGCCGGGCGCGTCAGTTGTATGACTACGTGTTTCTGGACGCCCCCGCCGGGGTGGACGCCGGCTTCCGGCTGACGGCGCAGTTCGCCGACCGCCTTCTGCTGGTCACGGGGGCAGGCCCCGCCGCCGTGCGGGACGCTTCCCGGGTGGGCGACCTGCTGGAGCTGATGGGCAAGAAAAACATCCGCCTCATCGTCAACCGGGTGGACAAGAGTATGCTGGGCACGGTGTGCCTGACCATCGACGACGTGATGGACGCCGCGGGACTGCCCCTTGCGGGAATCGTCCCGGAGGATCCCCATGTGACCCTTGCGGCATCCTTCGGTCAGAGTCTTCTTCGCTATTCCCCCAACTGCAAGGCGGCAAAAGCCAGCCGCAGAATTGCCAGACGCATTCAGGGCTTCCACGAACCGATCGCCCTCCGCTGATAACGGATACATATACAATTAAGGAGTGACTGTTGTGAATATCGCATTTTTGGCGCATGACAAGAAAAAAGAACTGATGGTTCAATTCTGCACCGCCTACAAGAGCGTCCTCATGAAGCACAATCTGTTTGCCACGGCCACCACCGGCCGTCTGATCGCGGACAATACCGGTCTGCCCATTACCCTGCTGCTTTCCCACAAGCAGGGCGGTCATCAGCAGATCAACGCCCGCATTGCCTACAACGAAATTGATCTGGTGCTGCTGTTCACCGACCCCAACACCACCGATCCTTGGGACGACGCTCAGATGATCGAAACCATCCGGCACTGCGACCGGCACAATGTTCCCATCGCCACCAATCTGGCCTCGGCGGAAATGCTCATCATGGGCCTGCAGCGGGGCGATCTGGATTGGCGGGAAATGCTGCACAACAAGACCCGTTACTGATAATACACACGGGCGGGAGATACGGGGTACTCTGGATTGTCGAGTACCCCTCTGTCCTGCGTCCCGCGACCCGATATGGAGAGGATAACTATGGAGATCATCAAACCCCGGACGCTGTCCGGCTTTATGGAGCTGCTGCCGGAAAAGCAGCTGAAATTTGACCGCATGGCGGAGATTCTGCGCAAGACCTACGCCTCCTACGGCTTCGCACCGCTGGACACCCCGGTGATCGAGGATGCCCAGATTCTGCTTGCCAAGGGCGGCGGCGAAACGGAAAAGCAGATCTACCGCTTCACCAAGGGCGACAGCGACCTTGCTCTGCGCTTCGACCTGACGGTTCCGCTGGCAAAATACGTTGCCCTGCACTATAACGAGCTGGCCTTCCCCTTCCGCCGCTATCAGATCAGCAAGGTCTACCGGGGTGAGCGGGCGCAGCGCGGCCGGTTCCGGGAATTCTATCAGGCGGACATCGATATCATCGGCGACGGCAAGCTGGACATTCTCAACGAGGCGGAAATCCCCGCCATCATCTATAAGGTATTCAAGGGCTTCGGCCTGACCCGGTTCCAGATTCATGTCAACAACCGGAAAGTTCTCAACGGCTTCTACGCCATGATGGGTCTGACGGAAAAGTCCGGCGACATCATGCGCACCGTGGACAAGCTGGACAAGATCGGCGTTGACAAGGTAAAGATCATTCTGCTGGAGGACTGTGGCCTGACGGAGCAGCAGGCGGACGACATTCTCGCCTTCATCTCCATCAAGGGGACGAACGCGGAGGTTCTTGCCGCGCTGGAAAATTACGCGGGACGGAACGAGACCTTTGATACCGGTCTCGGCGAATTGAAGGTGGTCGCTTCCAACCTGGCGGCCTTCGGAATGCCGGAGGAAAACTTCGTCGTTGACCTGACCATCGCCCGGGGGCTGGACTACTACACCGGCACCGTCTACGAGACCCTTCTGCTGGATCACCCGGAGCTGGGTTCCGTCTGCTCAGGCGGCCGGTACGACAATCTGGCGGGCTACTATATCGAAAAGCAGCTGCCCGGCGTGGGCATTTCCATCGGCCTGACCCGGCTGTTCTACGTTCTGGACGAGCAGGGGCTTCTGAACCCCGAGCTGCCCAGCGCCCCTGCGGACGCGCTGGTGCTGCCCATGGGCGACATTGCCCCGGCCATCGCGTTGGCGGAGACGCTGCGCTCTTCGGGACTGCGGGTACAGCTGTACTGTGAGCAGAAGAAGTTCAAGCAGAAAATGGCCTACGCCGACAAGCTGAAGGTTCCCTTTGCCGTCCTGCTGGGCGAGGACGAGATCGCGGAGGGCAAGTGCAGCGTCAAGAACATGAAGACCGGCGAGCAGCTAAAGCTCACCCCCGCCGAGGCCGCCGAACACATCAAGGCATCGCTGGACGCGGAGACCGGCACGCTGATTCTGGAAAAATAACACAGCAGCGGGCGGCTCCTGACGGGGCC
>HF988134.1:18274-23402 GCA_000434635.1 Firmicutes bacterium CAG:110
GCGGGCGGCTCCTGACGGGGCCGCCCGCATTTTTGGGTCTTATTGAATCTTGTCCGCAATGGCGCCCAGCAGTTCCCGAGTTGGGTCGTTCCCGTGTTCCCAGTACATGATGCCGAGAAGCCCCTTCTCCTTGACATACTTGCACTTCAGGCGCACCGCCTTGGGGGACTCATAGCTGACGAGAGTCCTGCCGTTCCACAGATAATTTGCCTCCGCATCAGCATCCCAATAAATCTGGAAATTGTTCTCCCGGAGATATTCCGGGGTAATCTCCCCATAGGTGGGGCCGGGCAGTCCGCCGCCGGAGGGCTGCAAAAGGCCATGGTTCTCAAAGGACGTGACCGCAAAGTGCCGGCCGTAGAATGCCGCGCCGATGACGAGCTTTTCATAGGGAACGCCCGCCCGGTGGTAGGCTTCCACGGTGTCCCGGGTGTTCAGGCCGGATTTGTCGCCCTTGGTTGCCCCCAGCGCCGCGTGATGTCCGGCGCGGGTTCCGTCCACCATGTCGTAGGTCATGAGCTGCACATAGTCCACGATTTCCGCAACCTTATCCATCTGGGTATCCGCAATGCACCGCCGGCTCGCGCCCACGGCCACGGACACGATACGCTTTTCTCCCAGATACTCCCGCAAAGTCTTCAGCAGAGCGGTAAAATTCTCCTTGTCTCTCGGGTCTGCACCGATGCCCGCGGCGTCGTTACAGGGGTGCTCCCAGTCAATGTCGATGCCGTCCAGGCCGTATTTTCCCACCGCGTCCAGGCAAGACTGGGCAAAATTCCGGCGGCCTTCCTCCGTCATAGCCATGTCGGAGAAGCCGTCCGCGCCCCATCCGCCCACGGACAGGACGATCTTCATTTCCGGATTCCACCCCCGCAGCTTTGGCAGCAGATGGAGATATTTCAGCAGATGCAGATCCAGCAGCCCGTCCTCAATGAGTCCGAAGGCCAGGTTCACGTGGGTCAGGCGCTGGGCGTCCTCCCGGGTGAAGCCCGCCAGGGCATCGTTCCAGCAGTAGGCGATGACATCATATTTCATGGTATGCACGCTCCTTTATTTCGTTCTCTTGCCATTATAAAGCCGCGCCGCGCTTATGTCAAAGTCTGGAATTGTTCACTTTGGAAAATAAAGTGCAACGACAGGCAAGAAGGTGCATTTCCAGACCTTTTCAAGCCGTCGTTTTTCTGATATACTCATTGTGAAAAATCCCAAATCAGGCGGAGGTAACCTTATGCGTTATGGGTACTTTGACAATGAGCATCGGGAATATGTCATCGATCGGGTAGATGTCCCCGTTTCCTGGACCAACTATATCGGCCTCAAGGATATGTATGGCGTATTCAACCACACGGCGGGCGGATACCTGCTGTACAAGACTCCAGAATACCATCGCATCACCCGGTTCCGTCCCAACGGCGTTCCCATGGACGGCCCCGGACATTACGTGTACCTGCGGGATCAGGATACCAGCGACTACTGGAGCATCTCCTGGCAGCCTGTGGGCAAGCCCAAGGAGCATTTCTCCTGCCGTCACGGCCTGAGCTACATCAAGTATCACTCCGATTACGCAGGCATCGACGCCGAGCAGAAGCTCTTTGTCGCCATGGACGACCCCGTGGAGATCTGGGACGTGAAGCTGCGCAACGACTCCGATAAGGTGCGGCACCTTTCCGTATTCTCCTATCTGGAGTTCAGCTTCCATCAGGTGGACATGGACAACAAGAACTTCCAGATGAGTCTGTACGCCACCGGCAGCCGGTACGAAGACGGCGTCATCGAAAACGACCTCTACTACGAAGAGGACGGCTACCAGTTCTTTACTTCCGATTTTACCCCGAACGGCTTTGACAGCCTGCGCGACAGCTTTATCGGCAGCTACCGCACCGAACGCAATCCATTGGTGGTGGAGGCCGGTGTGTGCGGCGGCTCTTTTGAAAAGGGCGGCAATCATTGCGGCGTCCTGCAGAAGGTGCTCACCCTTCAGCCCGGCGAGGAAACCCGCCTCCTGTTCCTCCTGGGCGAGGGCGGCATCGAAGCCGGTAAGAAAATGCGTCAGAAGTACACCCAGGCCAGAGCCGACGAGGACTTTGCCCGTCTGCTGAAATTCTGGGACAACAAGCTCAGCTGCCTGCAGGTGTCCACCCCCAACGAGGGCATGAACACCGAGCTGAACATCTGGAACCTGTATCAGAGCGAGATCAACGTCATGTTCTCCCGGTTCACCTCCTTCATTGAGGTGGGCGGCAGAACCGGCCTTGGCTACCGGGACACCGCGCAGGACGCCATGACGATCCCCCATTCCAACCCCGACAAGTGCCGCGGCCGCATCATCGAGCTGCTGCGGGCGTTGACGAAGGAGGGCTACGGCCTGCACCTGTTCGAGCCCCGCTGGTTCGAGCCGGAGGAAAAGCCCCAGTCCTTCAAGTCCCCCACAGTGGTTCCCACCCCCGATAAGAGCCAGATCGTCCACGGTCTGAAGGACGCCTGCGCCGACGACGCCCTGTGGCTGGTGACCGCCATCGTGCAGTACATCCGGGAAACCGGCGACATGGCCTTTGCCCATCAGGTGGTAACCTACGCCGACGGCGGCGAGGGCACAGTCTACGAGCATATGAAGCGCATTCTGGACTTCTCTGCCCGGCAGGTGGGCATCAACGGCATCTGCAAGGGTCTGCGCGCCGACTGGAACGACTGCCTGAACCTTGGCGGCGGCGAAAGCGCCATGGTCAGCTTCCTGCACCACTGGGCGCTCCGGAACTTTATCGCCCTGGCCGAGCAGCTGGGGGAAACGAAGGACGCGGCCGAATACACAAAGATCGCCGAGCATGTCAAGGAAGTCAGCGAGTCCGTCCTCTGGGACGGCAAGTGGTACATCCGCGGCATCACCGCCGGAAACCGCAAGATCGGCACGCAGGCGGACACCGAGGGTCGGGTACACATGGAGAGCAACACTTGGGCCGTACTTTCCGGCGTCGCCGATCACGAGCATGGCATCTCCGCCATGGACAGCGTGGACGAGTACCTGTACACCCCCTACGGTCTGATGCTCAACGCCCCCTGCTTCACCACCCCCGACGACAGCATCGGCTTCGTCACCCGGGTGTATCCGGGCTTGAAAGAAAACGGCGCCGTGTTCAGCCATCCCAACCCCTGGGCGTGGTGCGCCGAGGCCATTCTGGGCCGCGGCAGCCGGGCAATGAAGTTCTACAACGCCCTGTGTCCGGCACTGCAGAATGATATCATCGAGGTTCGCCAGTCCGAGCCTTACTCCTACTGCCAGTTCGTGGTGGGCAAGGACCACACCGCTTACGGCCGCGCGCGTCATCCCTTCATGACCGGTTCCTCCGGCTGGGCTTATTTCGCGGCCACCCAGTACATGCTGGGCATCCGTCCGGACTTCGACGGCATCACCGTCGATCCCTGCATCCCCGCCGACTGGAAGGAATTCTCCGTCAGCCGGAAGTGGCGCGGCGCGGAATACCACATCCATGTAACCAACCCCGACGCCGTGGAAAAGGGCGTCAAGAGCATCACGATGAACGGCAGGCAGGTTCGCAAGCTGCCTGTGCTGCCTGTGGGCACTGTCTGCGACGTGGAAGTCGTGATGGGCTGAGGCCATTGCCCCGGTGGGGGCGCATAGCTTGGTCAATCGAAATTTATCCGGTGAAAAGCCGGGAGAGGAGAAAATCAAGATGATTAAATTTGGTACCGGTGGATGGCGGGCGATTATCGCAGACGAATTCACCAAGGAAAATATCCGTCTGGTGGTAGCCGGCCTTTGCAAGCTGATGCTGCTGGAAGGACACGAGGGCAAGGAGATCTGTGTGGGCTATGACCGGCGTTTCCTGTCCAAGGAATCCGCCCACTGGGCGGCGGAGGTTCTGGCGGGCTACGGTTTCCACGTCTTTGTGGTCGCCCGTTCCTCCCCCACCCCGCTGATCATGTTCACCGTCAAGCAGATGCAGACCCCCTACGGGCTGGCCGTCACCGCCAGCCACAACCCCGCGATCTACAACGGCATCAAGGTCTTCACCGCCGGCGGCCGGGACGCCGATCAGGTCGTCACCGGAAAGATTGAGGAGCAGATTGCCCTTCTCAAGCCGGAGGACGTGAAGTCCATCGACTACGATCAGGCCATGGAAATGGGTCTGATCCGGGAAGGCTATCCCTTCAACGAGTACATCGACAGCATTCTGCAGGTCGTTGACACCAAGAAGATCAAGCGCGCCCACCTGCGCATCGCCATTGACCCCATGTATGGCGTCAGCCAGAGCAGCCTGCGCACCATTCTGCTGACCTGCCGGTGTGACGTGGATGTCATTCATGAGCAGCACGACACCCTCTTTGGCGGCAAAATGCCCGCCCCCAGCGCTGACACCCTGAAGCTGCTGAGCAACTACGTGGTGGACAACGGCTGCAATCTTGGCGTTGCCACCGACGGCGACGCCGACCGTCTGGGCGTTATCGACGAGAAGGGTGCGTTCCTCCATCCCAACACCCTTCTGGTTCTGCTTTATTACTACCTGGTGAAATACCGCGGCTGGTCCGGCCCCTGCGTGCGCAACAACTCTACCACCCACCTGCTGGATCGGGTCGCGAAGGATATGGGTCAGCAGTGCTACGAAGTCCCCGTGGGCTTCAAGTACATCTCCGCCAAGATGGCGGAGACCAACGCCGTCATCGGCGGCGAGTCCTCCGGCGGTCTGGCCGTCCGGGGCCACATCGCGGGCAAGGACGGCATTTACGCCGCCGCTCTGCTGGTGGAAATGCTGGCCGTCACCGGCAAGTCCGTATCCCAGCTGTACCAGGAGATCACCGACAAATATGGTATGCTGTATTACGAAGATGCTGCCTTCACCATGACCCAGGCGCGGAAGGTGGAGCTGCAGGAGAAGCTGTTTGTGAAGCTGGAAGTGCCGGACTTCGGCAACGCCGTGGAGAAGATCAACCGCACCGACGGCTGCAAGGTCTACTTTACCGACGGGAGCTGGGTCATCTGCCGCTTCTCCGGCACAGAGCCGCTGCTCCGCATGGCAGCCGAGGGTGAAGGCCAGTCCCAGGCCAGAACCTACATCCGCATCTGGCGGGAAGCGCTTGGGCTGTAAATTCCATGAAAATCGGGCGGCTCTTT
>HF988134.1:23480-25005 GCA_000434635.1 Firmicutes bacterium CAG:110
GCGGCTGTTCTTGTATTCTTTGGCGCTATGTGGTAATATGATAATCGGATTTGCGGAAGAAGGTGTGCAGGGTTGAACGACCTGTTTATACAAGGGATATCGCTTCATTGGGATAAAGTCGGCAAGGACAGCTATTTACGGGAAATCGCGGCTTTTCAGGGGCTTGACCAGATCAGGTTCAACAAGCCGGTCACTTTCTTCGCCGGTGAAAACGGCAGCGGCAAGTCAACCCTGCTGGAAGCGATCGCGGTGGCACACGGATTTAATCCGGAAGGCGGAACAAGGAATTATAATTTCTCAACACGAGACACGCATTCCGAACTTTGTGATGCCATTACGGTCGCAAAAGGGTACAGAAGAGAGCGCTGGGGATATTTTCTTCGGGCGGAAAGCTTCTATAATGTGGCCACGCAGGAAGAACAGTATGCCGATGCAGCACACCCTTCGGCATTATACCACGAAAAATCTCATGGCGAAAGCTTTTTGCAGCTTGCGCAAAACAATCTCCGTGGGGACGGCCTATATTTCTTTGATGAGCCGGAAGCCGCGCTTTCCCCACAAAGGCAGTTGACATTGCTGGCAGAAATCTACGAATGCGCGAAAGCGGGGGCGCAGTTCTTCATCGTTACCCATTCCCCCATACTGCTGGGTATTCCAGATGCGGATATTTACTGCTTTGACAGAGACAGGCTTCACCTGTGCGATTATGAGGAAACGGGCAGCTATCAGATTACAAAAATGTTCGTCAATAACCGGCAGGCATTGCTGCGCAATCTCTTAAATGACTAGTATTGCGGGCCGTCAGTCATGCCCTGTATCTCTCGATAACACATCACAAAAACAGGAGATAAAATTATGGAACAGCTCGTCCAGAACGCGACAAAATTCATCAAAGAGATTTTCCAAAACGATTTCAGCGGACACGATTTTTTTCATTCCATGCGTGTTTACCGAACCGCAATAAACATCGCGGAGGCGGAACACGCCGACATGGAGGTCGTGGCATTGGCGGCGCTGCTGCATGATGTAGACGACCGGAAGCTTTCCCCGATGACCGCTGAGAAGAAAGAAAATGCCGCCCGGTTTATGCGCAGTCAGAACGTGCCGGAATCTGAAATCCGGCAGGTATGTCAGATCATTGACGAGGTATCCTTCAAGGGGACGGATTCCGTCCGGCCGTCCACGCCGGAGGGGAAATGCGTGCAGGATGCTGACCGGCTGGATGCTCTGGGTGCCATCGGCATTGCCCGCACATTTGCCTACGGCGGAAGTCATCACCGCGCCATCCACGATCCGGAATTGCCGCCCCGGACGGCAATGAACCAGGCGCAGTATTACAGCAGCAATTCTACATCCTTAAACCACTTCTACGAAAAGCTGTTTTTGCTGGAGGACATGATGAACACCGAGACCGGCAAGGCGATCGCGAGAAAGCGGACGCAGTACATGCAGGAATTTGTAGACGAATTTCTGAGTGAGTGGGACGGACTGGACAAATAACGTAACGAAAACCGGCGTGACCGCA
>HF988134.1:25033-27473 GCA_000434635.1 Firmicutes bacterium CAG:110
CAGGTCACGCCGATACGTTTCTATAGAACTTAAATGCAGAAAAAACCATTGCCGCGGCAACACAGCAGCTGGGCGAAATAGCACAGGCACAGACTGGCGCAGGGGCTGCCGCCCATGGCAAAGCCCCGGAAATTCCCCGCCTGCTGACGGTAGGCCGCGCCGCCGTGTTCGATGACGTCCAGCGCCCTTACATACTCCGAATTGTCGGGCTCCATGCTCACCGCCCGGCGGATATGCTCCAGCGCCGTCACCTGATTGCCCAGGCCGTCGTTTGCCAGCGCGCTGAGATAATACCACCGGGCATTGCGCTCCTGAGAGTTGTTCAGGACGTTCAATGCTTCCTGATACCGGCCGAACTGGATGTATCGCATCGCCGCCTGCTGGTATTGATCCCCCGCTGTTTCGCCGTAGGACTGACGGCTGTAACCGCCAAAGCCGCCGAAAGGATCGCCGTATCCGTAGCCGCCGTATCCGCTGCCCGCGCCCGGCTGCTGCGCCTTGTCCGGATCCTTGATCTGCTCGTAGGCCGCATTGATCTCCCGCATTTTCTGCGCGGCGGCCGCGTCCCCCGGATTTCTGTCCGGGTGGTATTTCTTTGCCAGCGCCCGATACGCCCGCTTGACCTCCTCGTCGGAGGCATCGGGGCTGACCCCCAGAACCTTATACGGATCATCCATCGTTGGCTGCCTCCTCTTTCCGCTTTCCCCGGTAGTTTACCCACACGCCGCTGTACAGAATATTGTCCAGCAGCGCCTTGTCCTGCACCAGGGGCAGCTTTTCGTAGCGTTCCGCGCATCTGCCCATGGCAAGCACCAGGTATTCCTCCCAGCGCTTCTCGTCCTTTTCCATGCCCATGGCCAGATACGGGTTGTATTTTCCTTTACGTTTGTCCTTGTCGTAATCCGCCGCCGCGTCCAGCAGATAGATGAACCTGCCCAGGCTGAAGCCCATCTGCCCCAGATCTTTCGCCCACATGTCCTCCCGGTAAACCAGCAGCTGTGCCATCAGCTCGCCAAAGCAGGAGGCCGGTTCGTCGGGGTTGGGGCAGTTTTCCTTTTCCAGCTGGGATAATCTGGAAATGCAGTTTCTGATCGCCCCGAGCTGCCTTGGCCAGCGGGCTTCCAACTCCGGCAGAAAGGGTTCCAGCTTGTCCGCCATGAATTTGGCGGAGCGTTTCCCATCATCCTGCCAGTCGTCCAGACAGTTGTAATAGCCCAGCGCCACGTTCATGTCCGCGGCGTAGCGGATGTATTCGTTGTCCACCCATGGGCGTGGCTTCACAGAGTGCAGGCGGCAGGCTTTTTTCCCGCTCTCCTCCTCCGGCTCGTACAGGCTCATCAGCAGCAGCGCCAGAAAGGCCATATCATAACTCAGGCAAATTCTTCCGATGCCCGTGCTTCTTTGCCGGATCTCCCGGCAGATGCCGCAGTACACCGCGCCGTAGCGTTTCTGCTCCCCGGCGGTCAGCTCTTTCCAGCTGGCAGTCACATATCCAAACATACCGCACTTCTCCTTTTTGCCACATCCTACAAAGGAACTGTGAACTGCGGTTAAACAATCCAGAAATTTGCAAATTATTTATCCATCAGATACCGGTTCAGCGCCCCGCCGTAGAACAGGATGCTCATACAGCAGTACAGCCACAGCATGGTGATGGCAATGGCGTACACCGAGCCGTATATCGTGGAATATCTGGAGAAATTCTCCACGTAAATGGAGTAAATGTCCGAAAACACCAGCCAGCCCAGACTGGACAGCACGCCGCCGGGAAGGCTTTCCATAAAATGGTTGCGCTTGTTGGGCAGCGCCATGAACATCAGTGTAAAGACCAGACTCTGCAAAAACAGCAGCAGGAAAAACCGCAGATCGATCAGGTCGGTGAAAAAGATCACCACCGGATTATCCACCTGCCGCATGAGATTGATGATGGAGCTGCCGAACACATGGAGCACCAGCGTCAGCAGCAGGATCAGAATGAACACAAAGGTATACACCACACTGATGGAGCGGGTATAAATGTATCCCCGGTTTTCCGACACGCCGTAAACCGCGTTCAATCCTGTAAGCATACCGTAAATGCCCCGGCTGGCCGACCACAGCGCCGTCACGGCGGAAACGCCCACCAACGCGCCGGAGGAATTGCGGTACGTGCTGTAGATCAGCTCCTCGGCGTCCCCCACCATGGTACTTGGCAGGATGTCACCCAGCAGCTCTACCAGGCCCCGCACCTCCATCCCCGTATAGCGCAGCACGCTGAGGATCAGCACCAGTGCCGGAAAAAAAGCCAGAATAATAAAGTACGCGGCATAGGCGGCGTGGAGGGGAATATGCATTTGCTTGACAGTCTTGGCGGCGTCCATAACTTTGCCGATCAGGCCGCCCTTGGGAAATTCCTTCATCGTCTCCCCCACTTTAGACAAGTCGGCCCGCAGCCCGAAGG
>HF988134.1:27490-41998 GCA_000434635.1 Firmicutes bacterium CAG:110
CAGCCCGAAGGGCTGCGGGCAAATCCGTTTCCGTGTTATTCTTCCGTTTCCGTGTTATTCTGCGGAAATCAGGTAGTAATATACCGGCTGTCCGCCGCTGAGCAGATTCACGTCCGCGTTGGGGCAGATGTCCGCGAAGATGTCTGCCGCCTTCTGGGCGTGCTTTTCCTTCACGTCCTCGCCGTAGTAGATCGTGATATACTCCTTGCCGTCGTCCCGAACCTTTTCCGCCAGGGACTTGAGCAGCACCCGGATGTCCTGGCTGGTGCCGAACAGTTGACTGCCGTACAGCGCAAGATAGTCGCCCTCGTGGATGTCGTAGCCGTCAAAGTCGGAATTCCGGGCAGCGTAGGTGATCTGCATGGTGTCCACGGTGTCCAGCGCCTCGGTCAGGGCAGCGGTGTTTTCCTCAACACTTCCCTCGGGGGCAAAGCTCAGCATAGCGGTGATGCCCTGAGGAACGGTCTTGGAGGGAATGACCACCACAGTCTTGGGGGTGAGGGCGTCTACCTGCTGGGCAGCCATGATGATGTTCTTGTTGTTGGGCAGGACAAAGACAGTCTCGGCAGGCACCTTGTTCACCGCCTCCAGAATGTCCTGGGTGCTGGGGTTCATGGTCTGGCCGCCGGAGATGATCTGATCGACGCCCAGATTCTGGAACACGTCCGCGAGGCCCGCACCGGCGCAGACGGAGACAACACCCAGAGGCTTCTCCGGCTTTGCGATCTTCGGGGCGACCTCCTGCTCGGAGAGCACCTTTTCCGTGTGCTGCAGGCGCATATTCTCGATCTTCACCGTGACGAAGGAGCCGTAATTCAGCGCTTCGGTCAGCGCCTTGCCGGGATCGTTGGTATGGACATGCACCTTGATGATCTCGTCATCGTCCACCAGCACAAGGCTGTCGCCCAGCTCGGACAGGAACGCCCGGAGATTCTCAGGGTCATGGTCATTTTCCCGGGAAATAATGAACTCGGTGCAGTAGGAGAAGGTGATGTCCTCGGTATTGAAGTCGGAGAAGTCCGCGCTCTGCTTGGTCTGCGTCACCGCGCCGTTCTCGGGCAGCACCACGTCCTCGCCCTGCAGGGCGCTGAGCATGGCTTCCAGCGCCACGACCCAGCCCTTGCCGCCGGCATCCACAACACCGGCCTTTTTCAGCACGGGGTTCTGGTTGACGGTATCGGCCAGCGCCTTCACGGCTTCCTCAATGGCTGCTTCGTGGACGAATTCGATAAAGTTGTTCTCCCGGGCGGCGTCGGCAGCCTTGGCCGCGGACAGGCGGGCGACGGTGAGGATGGTGCCTTCGGCGGGCTTCATGACGGCCTTATAGGCGGCGTCAACGCCTTCCTGCAGCGCCTGCGCCCACAGGACGCCGTCGCACTCCTCGCTGCCCTTCAGGCGCTTGGAAATGCCCCGGAACAGCAGCGACAGAATGACGCCGGAATTGCCCCGTGCGCCCCGCAGCATGGCGGAGGCCGCCACCTTGGACGCTTTTTCCAGATCGGGGTCCTCGGTCTTGCGCAGGTCGGAGGCCGCGGCGTTGATGGTCATGGACATATTGGTGCCGGTGTCTCCATCCGGCACGGGGAACACGTTCAGCTCGTTGAGAGCCTGCTTGTTGATCTCGATGGCGGCAGCCGCGCTGATGATCATTCTGCGAAGATCGGCTCCGTTGATGGTTTCTCTCAATTTATTTCCCTCCGAACTTTAACCGATCACCATGGAATCGATATAAACATTTACGGCCCGAACCTCGGTGCCGGTGCAGTTGGTCACCACATAGCGAACCTCGGAAATAATGGAAGCGCCCACGGCGTTCAAGTTTACGTTGTTGTCCACGATAATATGCAGATCAATGGAAATGGTGTCGTCCTCGTTGAACTGGACATGCACGCCCTTGCCCACGGATTCCCGGCGGAGCAGGTGGTACAAGCCGTCGGACAGGCTCCGGGCGGCCATGCCCTTGACGCCAAAGCAGTTGATGACAGCGGTGCCGACAATGTCCGTGTAGACGCTGGTGCTGACATTGACGCTTCCGTTTTCATTTTCGTGACGGATCATAGATGCAACCTCCAATTTTCAGTACGTATTTTGACAAAGGGGAGCTACAAGCGCCTTAAACCATGCTGTCTTCCCAGCAGTCGGGGGCGGTCAGACCCATCATCTTGACAATGGTGGGCGCCACATTGGCAAGGCCGTAGTGGCCGTCCTTGATGGCCCAGGTGTGGTCGGGGTCGTAGATGATGAAGGGAACGGGGTTCAGGGAATGCGCCGTGCGGACGGAGGTCTTTCCCTTCTTGGTCTCGGTCATCTGGTCGGCGTTGCCGTGGTCGGCGGTGATCAGGACGGTGTAGCCGTACTTGTCGGCAGCCTCCACAATGGCGGCCACGCTCTTGTCCACGCACTCCATGGCGTAAACCACCGCGTCAAACACGCCGGTGTGGCCAACCATGTCGCCGTTGGGGAAGTTGCAGCGCAGGAACTGGAACTTCTTGGATGCCATGTTCTCCACCATCTTTTCGGTGATCTCCTTGGACTTCATGGCAGGCGCCTTCTCGAAGGGGATCACGTCGGAGGGGACTTCCTCGTAGACTTCCAGATTCTCGTCCACCTTGCCGGAACGGTTGCCGTTCCAGAAATAGGTCACATGGCCGTACTTCTGGGTCTCGGACAGGGCGTACTCATGGATTCCGGCGGCGCACAGCACCTCGGTCAGGGTGTGCTTGATGACGGGGGGCTGCACCAGATAATGCTGGGGGATCTTCAGGTCGCCGTCGTACTGGAGCATACCGGCAAACTTCACGCCGGTGTAGTCGCCCCGGTCGAAGTGGTCGAATTCCTTGCGGTCAAAGGCCAGAGAGATCTCCTGCGCCCGGTCGCCACGGAAGTTGAAGAGGATGACGCTGTCGCCGTTGGCGATCTTCGCCACAGGCTCGCCGCTCCGCTCGACCACGAAAGCGGGCAGATCCTGATCGATGCAGCCCGTCTCTGCGCGGTAGGTCTCGATAGCCGCCTTGGCAGAGGGGAATCTTCTGCCGATTGCCTGAACGTGGGTGCGCCAGCCCTGCTCTACCATCGGCCAGTTGGCCTCGTAGCGGTCCATGGTGATCTGCATACGGCCGCCGCCGGAGGCGATGGCGTAATCGCAGCCCTCGGTGTTCAGCTCGGCGAGAACCTTCTCCAGCATATCCACATACTCCAGCGCGGAGGTGGCGGGCACGTCACGGCCGTCCAGAAGGATGTGGCAGTAGGCTTTCTTCACGCCCTCGGCATGGGCTTCCCGCAGCATGGCAATGAGGTGATGGATGTTGGAATGGACGTTGCCGTCGGACAGCAGGCCCAGAAAATGCAGCGCCTTGCCGGAAACGGCGTTGGCGATCAGGTCTTTCCAGGTCTCGGATGCATAGAGCGAGCCGTTCTCGATGGACTCGCCGACCAGCTTCGCGCCCTGAGAGTAGATCTGGCCGCAGCCCAGCGCGTTGTGGCCGACCTCGGAGTTGCCCATATCATCGTCAGTGGGCAGACCGACGGCGGTGCCGTGGGCCTTCAGATAAGTATGGGGGCAGGTGGCAAGCAGATGATCCAGCGTGGGGGTCTTAGCGACCGCGACCGCGTCGCCGCTGCCGCCGTCACCCTTGCCGACGCCGTCCATGATAACAAGAACAATGGGTTTTTCCATAATAAATCCCTCCAGAAAAAGAGCTATTCATACAAGTTTGCATTCTATTGGATTTTATTATTTTACATCATTTTTGCCGAACTTACAACCACTTTTTTAATTTTTCCGTAACGCCCAAAAAAGCTTCCGGAAAAACCAAAAAATGAGTGATTTTTCCGGAAGTTGTTAAATATGTTTGAACGAATTATCCCTGTTCTCAGTCGTCGTAGTCCTCGTCCCGTTTTCTTCTGTAGATGAGCAGACCGATGAGCAGCAGGCTCAGCGTTCCGGAGACGATGAGAACGCCGATGAGGATACCGATTACCGGAGAGCTGTCCTTCTGTTCCTCGGGCAGCGTCGGGGGAACCGTTTGCTGCGTGGGAAGGGTCTCCGGTGCCTGAGTCGCCTGCGTCGTTTCGGGAACCGTGGGCGGCTGGGTGGTGGGGACGGTGGGCGGCTCGGTCGCAGGCTGGGTAGTGGGCGGCGCCGTCGTCTCCGTCGGCCGGGAGGTTACCTGGACTTCGCCCTCAAAATGATAGGGGTCGGAGCCGTTGGCGGTCAGCACCTGCAGGCGGCCGTGGAAATTGGTTTCCAGCTCCTCCACGTACTCGCTGGGCCAGATGTTGTTCACCGGGCAGTAGATGGTGATATTGTTGCCGTTCCACAGGCAGTTGGCGTTGAAGGAGGGCATACCGCCGCTGCAATAGACCTCCGTCAGATTGGTGCAGCCCTCAAAAGAGCTTGCGCCGAACCGGCGGAAGGATGCCGGGAGGGAGATTTTCGTCAGTCCCTCGCAGCCCTGAAAGGCGCTTGCGCCGATCTCCTTCAGGGAATTGCCGAAATCCACCGCCGTCAGGTTTTTGTAATCCGTGAACGCCCCCGCGCCCACGCTGGTCACGCCGCCGGTGAGTACGACGGTATGAATCTGATCCGCGCTGCCCGACCATGGCGCGCCGCCTTCAAAGTCCTTCATGGCGCCGCTGCCGGAAACGGTCAGGGTGCTGCCGTCCAGCGACCACGAAAGTCCGTCGCCGCAGCTCTCCGCGGGTGGGTCCGTTTCCGTGGCAAAGCCCCGGGGGGCAAGGAGCGTCAGCAGCATACAGGCCGCCAGAATGTGCAAAACAAATCGCTTCATCATATGTACTTCCTTTCTATATCAAAAGAATTAGATTAACTCTCATTATTATCTTCAAGTTGTTCTAATTCTTCTTCAGTTCATAAAGTCATACTATTTTTTCGTTTTCACGTATACGCGTTGGAACTTGATTCATATATGTTGCAAATAATTTTAGTAATTCTTCACTACCTATTGAACTAAAATCTATTTGTGGAACAACTTTTTCATCAAATTGTTGCTTTACTGATAAAACCTTAAATAAAAAACTACATAATTCAACAACATTAAGTTTGGTTTTGGGAACCACAACAAAGTATTTATTTTTCGCTACATAATTAATAGCATATTCTTTACTATCAATAATTAATTGATATGCGTTGTCTATTTCGCCTTCATAATTAATAAATAGATTATCCTTTAAAAAATCATTACCAAACTTGCTTATAAAAATATTATAAATCTCGTTTTCAGACTTTGCATTTGCTATTTTATCTAGCATAGCATTATCAGGCATAGTATTTCTTTTCATTCTGGCATAAAACCCCAACATGTTCAAAGATAAACTTCCCATATTAGCCGTTTGTATTTTATAACCTCTTTCAAAAATATAAATACCTGAATCGTTAATTTCATACATAGGTAACAATGATTTATCATTGTTAGCGTAATCAGAAAAAATTACCCTATCCTGCTGTATATCACAATATTTAAACATATTTTTTATTTCATTAAAAATTTCTTGTGTCATTTTATTTATCTCCATTTCTAGCCAATAATTTTTGTAATAATGCCCATATTCACTAGCGCATCTCTTGTTGGTTTATAAGCTTGAAGGGGCATTCCGTTAGATAAAATTCTCGCTTACGCTGGCCTCTTGCCATCTACCTACCAGTCGAGACAGCTTACCAGCAGCTACGCCCACATGGAGAAACGAGGCTTCAGGTACCTGCGCTATGCCATTTTCAATGCCACTAAATTCGTTTGTAACTGGGATCCAACATTTGCGGCCTACCTTGCCAAAAAACGAGATGAGGGAAAGCACTACAATGTTGCTATCTCCCATGCCGCTAAGAAGCTTGTGCGGTTAATCTACGCAATGGAAAAGACTGGGCAGCCTACAGACAGGCTGCTGTCTAAGCCCTGTCAGGCCTTCCTCAGAGCGCCGTCAGCGACGCTCTGCTTGTCATGCCGTTTTTGCGTTTAAGTTTTTGCACCACCACCGCTAAATTGGGTCTTGACTTTTAATAGTTAGTCTCTCTGTAGCTTCGACCTCATGATACCAAATCCGTCATGAGAAAATTGTCAAAAAGCGGCTCTGAACAGGCTCAGAGCCGCCTAAGGGTTTCCTAAGATTCATCCTCCACGCGGCAGATGTCCGCGCCCAGCGCCCGGAGCTTCTCCACCAGATTCTCGTAGCCCCGTTCAATGAAATGAATGTGCTCGACAAAGGTGGTGCCTCTGGCCGCCAGACCCGCAATGACCAGCGCCGCGCCTGCCCGCAGATCGTGGGCAAAAACGGTGCTGCCCGTGAGGTGGTCCACGCCGGTGACCGTCGCCGTCTTTCCGCTGATGCGAATGCTCGCGCCCATGCTTTCCAGCTCGGTGCAGTAGCCGAAGAACCGGGTCTCATAGACGCTTTCCGTCAGGCGGCTGGTTCCTCCCGCCAGCGCCATACACACGCAGACCTGCGCCTGCATATCCGTGGGGAAGCCGGGGTAGGGACGGGTCTTGACCGTGGTCTGCCGCAGTTTTCCCGTGCGCATGATGCGGATGGAATCGTCATAATTGATGACCTTCGCGCCCATTTCCTGAAGCTTGCTGGTGATGCACTCCATGTGCTTGGGGATCACGTTCTGCACCAGCACGTTGCCGCCCACCGCCGTGACCGCTGCCAGGTAGGTTCCCGCCTCGATCTGGTCGGGGATGATGGCGTAGGTGCCGCCCCGCAGGGCATTGACGCCCCGGATCTTGACGGTATCCGTGCCCGCGCCGGTGATCCGCGCGCCCATGGTGTTCAGGAAGTTGGCCAGATCCACGATGTGCGGCTCTTTCGCCGCATTTTCGATGATGGTCTGACCGGGCAGCAGGGTCGCCGCCAGCATGATATTGACGGTCGCGCCCACGGACGCCATGTCCAGACTGATCCGTCCGCCATGCAGTCCCTCCTGACCGGGGGTCAGAGCGACATATTCTTCCGTCTCGTCAACGTCTGCGCCCAGCGCCAGAAAGCCTTTGATATGCTGGTCAATGGGGCGGGAGGCAAAATTGCAGCCGCCGGGCAGCGCCACATGAGCTCTGCCGAACCGCCCCAGCAGCGCACCCATCAGATAATAACTGGCACGCATTCTGCGGACGAGCTGCTGATCCGGCTCGCTGCAATGAATGTCCGCGCAGTCGATCTCCACCACGCCGGGTTCCGGGGTAACGATCTTCGCACCCATCCCGTCGAGAATACTCATCAGAATTCGGACATCGGAAATATTGGGAACATTCTCGATCCGGCACTTGCCGCTGACCAGCAGAGCCGCGGGCAGGATCGCCACGGCCGCGTTCTTCGCGCCGCTGATCGTGACGGTACCGTTCAGGGGATGACCGCCGTTAATTTCATATCTTGCCAAGGAATATCCTCTCCTTGTGATTGGATTCGTCAATCGTCATACATAGGCTAGGGTATTATATCATACATAGCGAATCTTGTAAAGTACCATTGCCGGAGGGAACACTTCCGGAAAACACAGGATTTTTTCCGCTGAAAATCCCGTTATTTACCGCCGCAATCCCTTTGGATAGTGATTTTTCAGCACTCGTCCGTCGCCTTTTCCCCAGCCGATGGAATAGCCGCCCGCCGAGACGAGGCACCAGCCCTTCTGCATGGACGGCACCACGTCCCCCCGGAGATAAGCGCTTATCTCCCCGGAGTCCGCCGGGTAATCCTGTTGGTTTTCACAGGTTTTCAGCCACAGCGCCAGGGCGTGGGCAGGCTCAAAGCGGTCTTTTTTCACCGTCCCCAGCTCCAGTCCGGGGCGGAGGACTTTCAGCTTTCGGATGTCCGGCATATCGGGCGGCGCCCAGTACAGGGTGTCTCCGAACGTGACCGTCTTCCCATCGGGCAGGCGGATGCCAAGGCTGGCCGCAAAGGGCTGCCATGTTTTCGGAAGTTTTTCTCCGGCGGGAATCACGGTACTTTCTTCGCTGCCTTCCATCTTACGCAGCACGGCGGCAAAATGTCCCTCCCCCAGCAGCTTATGGGGCCACAGGCGGAAGCTCCCGTTTTCCCCGGCCTCGAACCACGGCGCGTCCACGGTTTCCGGGACAAATTCGGGGTGATTTTCCAAAAACCGCGCCACCGCCCGCTCGTCCTCCTCCGGGGAAAAGGTGCAGGTGGAATACACCAGCCGCCCGCCGGGACGAACCAGCGCCGCGGCGGAACTCAGAATTTCCGCCTGCCGCCGGGCGCACATCTCCACGGTCTCCTGACTCCAGTCCGTAACGGCGGCTTCCTCTTTCCGGAACATTCCCTCTCCGGAACAGGGTGCGTCCACCAGCACCCGGTCAAAGAAACCGGCAAACCGCTGCGCCAGCGTGGCCGGATGCTCGTTGGTCACCAGTGCGTTAGAAACGGCCATGCGCTCAATGTTCCGGGATAGAATTTTCGCCCGCTTGGGGTTGATCTCATTGCAGAGCAAAAAGCCCCGCCCCATCATCCGTCCGGCGATCTGGGTGGTCTTGCCGCCGGGAGCGGCGCACAGGTCGCAGACCCGCTCGCCGGGTTGGGGATCGAGCAAGGCCACCGGCGCCATGGCGCTGGCCTCCTGAAGATAGTAGACCCCCGCCTCATGAAAAACGTGCAGGCCGGGTCGGGCGTCGGGGTCGTAATAGTACCCCATCGGCTCCCATGGCACCGGCTGTCCCACGAAGGGCAGCTGTGGGATCTCCCCTTTCAGGGGATTGAACCGCAGCGCAACCGCCCGGGAGCGGTTCAGGCTGTCAAGGTAGCTCTCATATTCATCTCCAAGCTGGCGCTTCATGCGCTCCAAAAAGGCTTCCGGCAGCATATGGTACCTCCAAAATCATGACTGCGCCCTATTATAGCACATCCCAAGGCATTTTTCCACCACCGGGAAAGCGCAAAATGCCGGCGCGGCAATTTTGCCGCGCCGGTCAAGATATCGGGGTCAAAAGAGTCGGTTGTCGTTGTGGGTATTGAACGCGCCCTCAAAGCCGATGATCAGGCCGCCCACCTCCGCATAGTAGCTGCACAGAGCCGTCGTCGGCTCCAGCATAAAGCGGGCATTGGGGAACTCGGCCAGCAGCGCTTCCCGGAAATCCGCCGCCGCTTCCTCGGCGAAGCAGTGGGCGACGCGGATATATCCGCCGTCCCGGAAGCCCCGCTCCCTGACCATATCCACCAGCATCTGGGTGGTTTTTCTCAGTCCTCTGGGCTTATGCACCGGGGCGACCTGACCGCCCTTGGCCTCTCCCGCCACCCGGATGCCCAGCATTCCGGCGATCTTCGCCACGGCGATATTCACCCGCCCGTTTCTGGCGAGGTTGTTCATGGATTCCAGACAGAACAGGGTGTGCAGATGGTTGTGATAATCCAGCACCTTTTCCTTCGTGGTCTCGAAATCGTCACCCGCGTCCTCGCACTGACGGATCTTCTGCGCCA
The DNA here is from genome assembly GCA_000434635.1 of Firmicutes bacterium CAG:110. Classification (GTDB taxonomy): domain Bacteria; phylum Bacillota; class Clostridia; order Oscillospirales; family Oscillospiraceae; genus Faecousia. The sequence continues at coordinate 36,932 of HF988134.1, forward strand.
GCATCATCATTTCCGGTCCCGTTGCCAGAGAATCAAAGATGAACACCTTCCTCTCCGGATGCTCGGCCATGTACGTATCGGCAGCGTGTCTGGCCGCGTTGTAGCTGCCCGACAGGTGCTTGGAAATGGTGATGCCGAAAACTTCCTCAGCGTCACCGAAGGCTTCCAGCCACTCCCCCACGTTGGGGCAGGAGGAGCCGGACTTTCCCTTATATTGCTTCAGATCCTCCACCATCTGCGCCACGTCCAGATTTGCGTCGTCCACATATTCCCGTTCCGCCACGATCTTCATAGGAACGGAGGCAAACGTGCTGTCCTCCCCGGAGACGATGTTGCAGGAAGAATCCGCTACGATTTTATATTTCATAATAATCCCTCGATCAAACCTTGTTATCGGTTTTTTAAGAACCGATGTTATTGTATCAGCAACCGATGAAGATGTCAAGATAATCTTAAGATAAGATTTTGAGATTGACTTTTTCTTAGCTTTACGGTATAATACCACCGGTGATATGGATGAAACAGGAAATCAAACAGCAGATCGGCCAGTCCGTTCAGGACTTCCGTCTGCCCCGTTATCAGGAGATTCCCGACGTGGGTCTGTATCTGGAACAGGCCACAAAATATATCTGCCGCTACCTGTCCCCCATTCTGGAAACGCCCCTTACGGCGTCCATGATCAGCAACTACGTCAAACGGGGACTGCTGTCCAGCCCGGTGAAGAAGCAGTACAGCCGGGATCAGGTGGCATATCTTTTCTTCATCGCCGTGGCAAAGAACGTCCTGTCCCTGGACGCGCTGGCCTGCTTTTTGCGGCTTCAGGAGCGCACCTATCCGCTGGAAAAAGCCTATGATTACTTCTGCCGGGAGCTGGAAAACCTCCTGCTGTTCCAGTTTGAGGTCAGGGAGACCATTGAATCCTCCGACGAGGATTCCTCCGACGAAAAGCGGCTGCTCTACAGCTGCACGGCGGCGGTGGTGCAGAAGGTGTACATGGAAAAATGGCTGGAAGCCATCGCGGCGGAAGAAGTAGGATAAATACGGAAGCGGTATCCCAACGCATGAAGGGATACCGCTTTTTCGTTTCTCTGAGTGCAAATTCCTTTCTGGAAAGATTGACTTTTCCGGTTGTTTGTGGGATAATAGGACAGCTAAATCAGAAAACACCAGATATAAGAGAGGTTTTCATCCATGATGCAATCCAGAACCCATAACTGCGGCGAGCTGCGTCTTTCCGACGCGGGCAAGTCCGTAACCATCGTTGGCTGGCTGGAGAATGTCCGGGAGGTTGGCGCGAATTTCGCGTTCTGCGTTCTGCGGGACTTCTACGGCACCACCCAGGTGGTCATTGAAAATGAAGAGATGATGAAGCTCATCAAGCCCATCAACAAGGAGTCCACCATCTCCGTCACAGGCCTCGTCCGGGAGCGTGAGAGCAAGAACCCCAAGCTCCCCACCGGCGAGATCGAGGTCGTCCCTGAGAAGATCGAGGTGCTGGGCAAGTGCATTCACAACCAGCTGCCCTTTGAGATCAACAAGAGCAAGGACGCCGACGAGAACACCCGCCTGAAATACCGCTTCCTCGACCTGCGCAACCCCGCCGTGAAGTCCAACATCGTCCTGCGCTGTCAGGTGGTGGCCGAGCTGCGGCGGCTGATGACCGAGAAGGGCTTTTTGGAGATCACCACCCCCATCCTCACCGCTTCCTCCCCCGAGGGCGCCCGGGACTATCTGGTTCCCGCCCGGAACCACCCCGGCAAGTTCTACGCTCTGCCTCAGGCGCCCCAGCAGTTCAAGCAGCTGCTGATGACCTCCGGCTTTGACCGTTACTTCCAGATTGCCCCCTGCTTCCGGGACGAGGACGCCCGTGCCGACCGCACCCCCGGTGAGTTCTATCAGCTGGATATGGAAATGGCCTTCGCCAGTCAGGCGGACGTGCTGAGCGTGCTGGAAGATGTGCTGGTGCCCGTGTTCCACAAGTTCGGCAAGTACAAGCGGGTCTCCGCCGCCCCCTTCCGTCACATTCCTTATAATGAGGCCATGGAACGCTACGGCTCCGACAAGCCCGACCTGCGTATCGATCTGGAAATTCAGGACATCACCGCTGAGGTGCAGGGCTGCGGCTTCACCCCCTTCGAGGGCGCGACCGTCAAGGCTGTCGCCGTGGACAACTTCACGCAAGCGAGGAAGTGGATCGACAAGCTGCTGGCCGACGTGGAAGTCCAGACCGGCAGCAAAGCCTGCTGGGTGAAGGTGGACGAAAACGGAAATCTCACCGGCGGCGTTTCCAAGTTCCTGACGGACTGCAAGGACGCTCTGACCGCCAAGCTGAATCTGAAACCCGGCAGCTTCGTCTGCATGGCGGCGGGCAAGAAAGCCGTCGCCCAGAAGACCGCCGGTGTCATTCGTACCATGCTCGGCAAGCGGATTCCCGGTCACTTTGACGAGGAGCAATACGCTCTGTGCTGGATCGTGGACTTCCCCATGTACGAGATCGGTGAGGAATCCGGCACTCTGGAATTCTGCCACAACCCCTTCTCCATGCCTCAGGGCGGCCTGAAGGCGCTGGAGGATGCCGAGGGCGATATGGACAAGCTGCTGGCCATCAAGGCCGACCAGTATGACCTTGTGGTCAACGGCTACGAGTCCGCCTCCGGCGCTGTGCGGAACCATGACCCGGAGATCATGGTCAAGGCTTTCGAGATGGTGGGTCTGGGCGAGGCCGACGTCAAGGCCAAGTTCCCCGCCATGTACAACGCCTTCACCTACGGCGCACCCCCGCACGCGGGCGCCGCTCCCGGTGTTGACCGTCTGATCATGCTGCTCACCGGCGAAGAGTCCATCCGGGAGGTCATCACCTTCCCCATGAACAAGAACGCCCAGGACCTGATGATGGGCGCGCCCACCACCGTGGACAAGAGCCAGCTGGACACCGTTCACATCGCGGTGCTGGAAGAAGAGTAAATTGCTGCGCCCCGTCGAGGTTTCCCGGCGGGGCGCGTATTCTTACAAAGTTTTTTGAATTTTGCAACCAAGTCAGAAATTTGTCGAGATATCTATTGATAGGAGGGAGTGACGCAAATGGAAGACGAACAGATCGTCACACTGTACTGGAACCGGGACGAAACCGCCATTCAGGAGACCCAGACCAAATATGACCGCTACCTGACCAAGATCGCCTGCAACATCCTCGCGGACATGGAGGACAGCCGGGAGAGCGTCAACGATACATACCTCGCCGCATGGAATTCCATACCGCCCCAGCGGCCGTCGGTGCTTTCCGCGTATCTTGCCAAGCTCACCCGGCGCATTTCCATCGACCGCTTCCGCTACCGTACCCGGGACAAGCGGCGGGATTCCCAATATGCCCTGTCCCTGTCCGAGCTGGACGACTGCGTGTCCGGGGGCAACACCACCGAGGAGATCATCAACGTCAGGCTGCTGGCCGACACCATCGGCATTTACCTGCGGCTGCAAAGCGAGGAAGCCCGGAACGCTTTCATCGGGCGGTACTATTTTCTCGACTCACTGAAAGAGGTCGCGGCCTACTGCGGCATGTCGGAAAGCAAATGCAAGAGCCTGCTCTACCGCACCCGGGTGGGGCTGAAGGAATACTTGGAAAAGGAGGGCTTTAGCGTATGACTTCCGAAAAACTTCATGACGCGCTGAATCTGCTTCCCGCCGATCTGGTCGCCGAAACGGACGCCCTGCGCACTCAGGCCAAGAAGCCCCAGGTGCATTGGCAGCGCTGGGCGGCAATGGCTGCTTGTCTCGCGGTAGTGCTGCTGGCGGGCACCATGTTCTCCCGTCTCTTTGGCCCCAAGGGTTCCTCCAAGACCGCCGCGGCCGTAGATAAAGCCCCGATGTCCATTGCCGAAGCGGCCGACCAGAAGAACGCCGCCCCCAATTTCGATGCCATTGAGGAAGCCGCTCCTGCGGACGGCGGTCACACCCACGCCCCCGCGGGCGAACCCGAAACCACCGACGGCACGGAGGACGGTTACTGTGGGAACACCTCCGCCACCGTAATGCTGGACGGAAGCGCCTACACGCTCTCCGGCAGCGACGCCGTTACGCTGACGGCCATTCTGGAAAATCTGGACTATACCAGCGACGACATTTGCAGCTGTTCCGCGGAGTTCACGGTAGAGACCGAGGTCAGCACCGAATACGAAGTGAACCTGACGGAATACTTCGTCCGCTGCGACGCCGGACAGGCGGCGCTGACCCAAAAGCAGGCGGACGCCATCCGGGAGATCGTCGAGCGGCTGGGAGAATAATCCCGAAATATTTCGTTCTTTATGTTTAACCTCCGGAAATCCCGGCAATAATCAGCCTCGGAGGTGCTTAACAAATGAGCGACAACAAACATGCCGGCCGCGGCGGAAAGGGCTACTACATAGCCCTGATCCTGTGCGCAGCCGCCATCGGGATCACCAGCTATGTATACTATCGAAACGCCAACCGCGTGGAGGAAGTCTCCATTCAGGAATCCGTGGGGGAGGACATCCTCGTAGGAACCATGGAAGCCGAGGACGTCCCGGCGCTGGCTACCCAGCCCCAGACCCAGTCCACGACCCCCGCCACCCAGGGCACAACCCCTGCTCCCACCGCAAAGAAGCCGTTTAAGACCACGTCTCCGGTTTCCGGCGAGGAGATCTCCGCCTACTCCATGGAAGCGCTGAGCTACAATGAGACCACCCGGGACTGGCGCGTCCACAACGGCGTGGACATCGCCGCGGACGCGGGGACTGAGGTCTGCGCCGCCGCGGACGGCGAGGTTTACACCGTCTACGAGGACGATTCCATGGGCTACACCGTGGTCATCCGCCACGATGGCGGCTACCTCACCCGGTACGCCAGCCTGAGTCAGGACATCCCGGTGAAGTCCGGGGACACGGTAAGCGCCGGGCAGGTCATCGGCTACGTGGGCGACACCGCTCTGGTGGAGACCACGCTGGGCAGCCACATCCATTTCAGCGTCACCCATCAGGACGAACCTATGAACCCGGCGGATTTCCTCGCGCTGGGCGAATAAAAAGCCTTCTTCCTCTTTGAAGCAAACGA
>HF988134.1:42036-43677 GCA_000434635.1 Firmicutes bacterium CAG:110
GGATAACCGGCGGCTCAACTTTATTCACGGGAAACCTGTCCTTTTTTCGTTGCGCGGAGGATATACCATACATAGGCAAGGGAAACCAGACACAAAAACGCGCTGCCCGCAATGCCGTGCCACGCCGGCGCACCGCCGTCGTTTGCGAACGCGCTCAGGCTGTTGATCGCGCTGTGGGTGAGGATGCACGGCCACAGGCTTTTTCCTCTGAAAAAGAGGATCGTGAACAGGAAACCTATGGCGACGGCGTAGCAAATCTGCAAAATGGTTTCGGGAATATCCCGCCCGTTCAGCAGATTCACGATATGGCCGATACCGAAGGTGACGCTGGAAATCACCACCGCCTGCTTCACGCTCGTCCTGCACAGGGCCTTGAACAGGAAGCCCCGGAAGATCACTTCCTCCAGAAAGCCGACGCACAGCATACTGACAACGTACAGCGCGGTTTCCGCCGGCGAGTAATTCATCCGGACGCCCCACCAGAGATTGGTGGACGCCAGCAGCACCAGAGGGATGAAAAACAAATACTGCTTCGCGCTTCCCTGAAACGGGCAAAGGCCGTATTTCTCTTTCAGGCCGTTTCCGCAAATCCACAGGTACATTGCCAGCACCAGTCCGGCGCAGACCGGCGCGGTGACGATTTTGGCAGTGCCGATCGTCTCCGAAACGCCGTCAGCAATGCTCATCAGAACGACGTAAATGCCGATCCATATCAGTGCAAAGCGCAGTTCGCTCTTTTCATATATTTCCCTCATTTTCAATCTCCTTTTCCGCATATATGGCACCAAAAAACACTTTTTTCAGGGACAATGTCAATTGATCTTCTTCCAGCTTCATTTCGTTGTTTGCCAGCAGGCTGGCATAGCCGTGAACGAAAACGAACAGCGTAGAAAAAATCTCTCTGGCCGCATCCTCTGTCACTCCCGTCTCCTGCCGCAGTGCCTGAATAATGGGGTTCAGCTCCTCCGACGAAACCAGATCGTTCAGGCTGGCTCCCGAAAACGCACCGGGTTGGAACAGCAGGTGGAACAGATTCCGTTCCTCCGCTGCGAACCGGACATACCGCAATCCAATGCCCAGCATCCCATCGCCGCCACCCTCCGCGCCCATCAGGAAACGGGTGTGATACGCGTCCGCCCGCTGATACACAGCTTCTTTGATCTCCTCTACGGTCGCAAAGTAATACAGCACCGGCTGCGTGGAGCATTTCAGCCGCTGGGCGATGCTGCGGGCGGTGATTTTGTCCGCCCCCTGGGTTCGCGCGATCTGGAACGCTTCCTCCACGATCATTTCCTTTGTGATTTTCGCTTTCGGCGGCATGGGTGGTCTCCTTTGTATAACTGATATTATATAATATATGTTATATTTTAGGATTTGTCAAGCCGTTCTCCATATTATCCACATTTTCCCATAGGGTCTATCTGAAAACCAGGAATATGACCAACAGCGAGGGGTTTTTCGCCTGCTGAAGCCATTTTTCCGCAGGAATACTTTGTGTATTACAAGGGAAAATGGTGCACAGCAGGCGGAAAAGACCCGCTGTTTGGGCATGTTGACGGTTTTCAGATAGACCCTAAAAGAAGCACATTTTTCAGGCTTCCCTCCGCCAAAAAAAATGTCGGGAAAGCCCTTTGGGCTTTC
>HF988134.1:43687-52163 GCA_000434635.1 Firmicutes bacterium CAG:110
GGGAAAGCCCTTTGGGCTTTCCCGACAATCTGATCGTTATTCTTCCGGCGTTTCCGCTTCTTCCTCCGCTGCGGGAAGAGCGTTCTTGTCCGCATTGACGTAGGCCATCAGCTCGTCGCCGGTGATGGTCTCCTTTACCAGAAGGAACTCGGAAATTTCGTCCAGCAGTCCCCGGTTCTCCGTCAGAATGCGCTTGGCGTCGGCGTAGGCCTTCTGCAAGATCTCCATGACCTCCTTGTCCACCTCGGCGGCGGTCTCCTGAGAGCAGTCCATATATGCCTGCCCGTCCAGATACTGGTTCTCCACCGAAGCCGTGGACATCAGCCCGAACTTTTCGCTCATGCCGTACTGGGTCACCATGTTCCGCGCCAGAGCGGTGGCACGCTGGATATCGTTGGCAGCGCCGGTGGTCTGGACGCCGAACACCACCTGCTCAGCAGCACGTCCGCCCACCAGAGTACGCAGTTCCGTGCGCAGTTCTTCAGCAGTGGACAGATACTTTTCTTCCTCGGGCATCTGCATGGTATAGCCCAGCGCGCCGGAGGTGTGGGGAACAATGGTGATCTTGGACACGGGCTGGGAATGCTTTTCCAGCGCCGCCACCAGTGCGTGACCCACCTCGTGATAGGCGACCAGCCGCTTTTCCATGTCTGTCAGAACGGTGTTCTTCTTCTCCGTACCGGCAATGACCGTCTCGAAGGACACCAGCAGGTCTTCCTGATTCACCAGCTGACGGCCCTTGCGCACAGCCCGGAGAGCAGCCTCATTGACCAGATTGGCAAGGTCAGCGCCCACCGCGCCGGCCGTGGCCTGAGCGATCTTTCGCAGGTCCACATCGTCGGACAGCCTGATCTTCCGGGTGTGTACCTTCAACGTATCCAGCCGTCCCTGAAGGTTGGGCTTGTCCACGATGATCCGGCGGTCGAACCGGCCGGGGCGGAGCAGCGCCTTGTCCAGAATCTCGGGACGGTTGGTGGCCGCCAGACACACGATGCCCTTGGACGGCTCAAAGCCGTCGATCTCGCTGAGCAGCTGGTTGAGCGTCTGCTCCTGCTCGGAATTGTTCCCGTAGCGGTTGTCCCGGGCGCGGCCCACGGCGTCGATCTCATCAATAAAGATGATGCAGGGCGCGACCTTCGCCGCTTGCTGGAACAGGTCACGGACACGGCTTGCGCCCATGCCCACGAACATCTCCACAAAGTCCGAACCGGAAATGGAGAAGAAGGGGACGTTAGCCTCGCCCGCCACAGCCTTGGCCAGCAGCGTCTTGCCGGTGCCGGGAGAACCCACCAGCAGCGCACCCTTTGGCAGTTTCGCGCCGATGGCGGTGTACTTCTGGGGATTGTGGAGGAAATCGATGATCTCCTGTAAGGACTCCTTGGCCTCGTCCTGACCGGCCACGTCCTTGAAAGTAACGCCGGTCTGCTTTTCCATGTAGACCTTGGCCTTGGACTTTCCGAAGCCGCCCATCATGCCGTCGCCGCCCATGCGCTTGGTGAGAAGATTCATCACCAGGAACAGCCCGCCGATCATCAGGGCGTAGGACAGAATCATCATGATCAGGGAATTGTCTTCCACGATCTTTTTGTCCACCTTCACCCCCATGGCGTCCAGCTCCTCGGACAGGGCGATCAGGTCGCCGCCGCCGGGAAGGCCGGTGTAGCAGGCCTTCTGCATTGCCGCGGGCTTGCCTGCCTCTTCCTTGGTCATGTAGATGATGCGGTCGGACTGAATTTCCACCTCAGACAGCTGCCCCGCGTCCTTCGCCGCGAGAAAGTCCGAAAAGGAAGTCTGTGTATATTGGCTCTTGGAGATACTGCCGTAAATCCAGTTGACCAGCAGAACGATCGCCAGCGTGATCAGCAGCGCGGTGCCGATGCTGCCTTTCGGGCGGTTTCCGCCGGGTTTTCTCCCGTCGTTGTTATTGTTATTATTGTTGGGGGAGTCATTGCGATTCAAGTCCATTCCCTCGCCTCCTTCATTACACTGGCGTTATCATAACACATTTTTCCGCGGTAGGCAATCGGCGATTCTCCTTCCCGCGGTAAATTTTCTGTTAATTTCCGCCAGAAACAGCCATTTCTCCCGTCCTGAGCGAAAAATAAGAGTTGTGAAACCGGAAGAAATCTGATATAATAGTACGGCTTGTATGTATTTGTATGTATACGAAGGCACTTTCTCAGGAAAGGATTTTGGATTTATGAACGAAAAGCGCCGCCCCCAAGGGCGGAATTTCCCGCCCCGATCCCCACAGGCAACGCCTGCGGAGGAGACCGAGGGGCAGCTGGAAGGGCGCAACGCCCTTCAGGAAGCGCTCAGAAGCGGGCGCACCATTGACAAGGTATTCATCGCCGACGGCGACACCGACCGTGGCTTACAGCGTCTGGCCGCAGAGGCAAAGGACGCGGGCGCAGTTGTGGTCAGCGTTGACCGGCGGAAGCTGGACGCCATGTCCTTCACCCATGCCCATCAGGGCGTGATCGCTCTGGCCGCCGCCCACGCCTATTTTACCGTTGACGACATTCTGGAGGAAGCCGCGTCCCGTGGGGAAGCGCCCCTGATCGTCATCTGCGACGAGCTGTCCGACCCCCACAATCTGGGTGCCATCCTCAGGAGCGCCGAATGCGCGGGCGCCCACGGCGTCATCATCCCCAAGCGCCGCAGCGTGGGCCTGACCGCCACCGTGGCCAAGGCTTCCGCCGGTGCCGTGGAGTACATGAAGGTCGCCCGGGTGACCAATATCAACACCGCCATCGCCGAGCTGAAGGACAAGGGCGTCTGGGTGTTCGGCACCGCCGCCGAAGGCTCCATCCCCATGTATAAGGCCGACCTGACCATTCCCGCCGCCATTGTCATCGGCAATGAGGGTGAGGGCTTAAGCCAGCTTGTTCGGAAGAACTGTGATGTGATGGTCAGCATCCCCATGAAGGGAAAGATCAGCTCTCTCAACGCGTCCGCCGCCGCATCCATTCTGCTCTACGAGGCGGTACGCCAGCGCATCGGCTGACAGCAGCCGAATTTCACCAGGAGGAAACCCATATGGACAATACCAACGAATCTCAGGAATTTGATCTTGACGACATCCTGCGGGAATTTCACGAAGATCCCGACGATGACGTCAAGGATACCGCGTCGGAGGAGGAACTGGACGTAGACGTGCTGCTGGTGGAGGAAGTTAGTTCCCCGGCACCGGAGCAGCCCGAAGCCCCCGAGACTGCCGAAGCCCCCGAGGAAACCCCCGACCCGGTTTCCAGCGGCGACACCGTCCGCTTTGACCCCGAAGCACTTTCCAAAGAAGCGGAGGAAGCCGCTCCCAGCGACGACGCCAGAGCCATCGACGATCTGATCGCCGAAGCGCTGTCGGGCAGCGGTTCCGACGCCCCCGCACCGGAGGCCCCTCAGCAGCCCCAGACCCCGCCCATCACCTTTGACCCCCACCAGCGTCTGCGGGAGCTGAAAAAGAAGCTGGTGGCAGGCCCCGAAAAGCGGTACTACGAGCTGACGGAGCTGGGCATCGGCAAACTGCAGATCGGCATTCTGCTGAACCTCGTCATCGTGCTGCTGTGCGCCGGTGTCACCACGCTGCTGGCGCTGGATATGGTGCCGGAAAACCGGATGCGTCTGGTGATCTTCAGTCAGGTGCTGGCCATGCTGGTATCCGGCCTGCTGGGCAGCCATCTGATGCTGGACGGGCTGGGCAGCATCTTCAAGGGCCGGTTCAACCTGAATTCTCTGCTTACCTTTACGTTTATCGCCTGCTGCGTGGACGCCGCGTCCTGCCTTGTGGAGCTGCGAGTCCCCTGCTGCGCCGCCTTCTGTCTGGAAATGACCATGGCCATGGCCGCCCGCTGCCAGCGCCGCTCCACCGAAATGGGGCAGATGGATACCCTGCGCAAGGCCGTCCGTCTCAAGGGCATCGCCAAAGTTTCCGACTATTACGAAGGAAAGCCCGGTCTGGTACGGGGCGAAGCGGAAGTCGAGGACTTCATGGACACCTACAGCCGTCCCTCCACCCCTGAAAAGGTGCAGGGTGTGTACGCGCTGCTGAGCCTGCTGATCTGCATCGGTATCGCCGTGTTCGCGGGAATGCTCCACGGCACGAGCCTTGGCGTGCAGATCCTCGCCACCAGTCTGCTGGTGGCCGTCCCCGCCGGCTTCTTCATTTCCTACACCCGCCCCATGGCAGTGCTGGAAAAGCGGCTGCACATGGTGGGCACCGTGCTGTGCGGCTGGGAGGGCGTGAAGGATCTGAGCGGCAAAGCCGTCTTCCCCCTCCGGGATGAAGACCTGTTCCCTCTGGGCAGCACCAAGCTCAACGGCGTCAAATTCTACGGCAAGCGTAGCCCCGATGAGGTGGTGTCTCTGACCGCCTCCCTCATCACTGCCGCGGGCGGCGGGCTGGTTCCCGTCTTCCAGCAGCTGATGAAAAACCGCAGCGTGGAAGCACATCCCGTGAAGAACTTCCAGAATTACGGCACCGGCGGCATCGGCGGCGAGGTCTGCGGTGAGCCGGTACTGCTGGGCAGCCTGAACTTTTTGCAGGATATGGGCGTTGTGATCCCCGAAGGCACCATGGTCAATCAGGCGGTGTACGCCGCCATCGACGGCCAGCTGTGCGCCGTGTTCGCCATTTCCTACGCCAAGATGCGTTCCGCCGCGGCGGGTCTTGTGACCCTGTGCGGCCACCGGTCGGTGACCCCCGTGATCCTGTGCGGGGACTTCATGCTGACAGAAAGCTTCCTGCAATCCAAATTCGGCGTCAAGACCCGCCGGATCGTCTTCCCCACCCGGGAGGTCCGGAACGATCTGCTGAACCGCCATCCCGACCCGGACGCGCCCACCCTGGCCATCACCACCCGGGACGAGCTGGTCAGCGCGGCCTACGCCGTCACCGGCGCGCGCAGCCTGCGCTCCGCCGCCACCCTGGGCACCGTCATCCACCTGATCGGCGGCATTCTGGGAATGCTCACCATGCTGGCGCTGGGCTACCTCGGCTCTACGGAGCTGCTCACCCCCACCAACGTGCTATTGTATCAGCTCATCTGGATGATCCCCGGCTTCCTCGTCACGGAATGGACGAGAGCCGTATAATGCGATCTGCCATCCCCGGGGCCTGCGGCTCCGGGGATGGTTTCATTCTGCCCTTCACCCCGGGCGGCGATTGTATACCTTGCTGGATTTCCATGCCGGAATTTGTCTGTTTTGCACACAAAAACAAGTGTCCACACACCAATTTACACAATTTCACAAAGTGACGAAAATAAGCATTGCAATTAGCGCGTCTTTCGTGTATAATGTCACTATTCGGGTGCCCGCGCCCCAAATGGAAGGCTTCCCTTCCCGAAAGGAGTATTGACCACAATGTACACTGTTAATTCCATCCGCAATATCTGTCTGCTGGGTCACAGCGGCAGCGGCAAGACCGCGCTGGCTGAGAGCCTGCTTTACATGACCGGCGCAATCGACCGCATCGGCAAGAACGCCGACGGAAACACCGTCTGCGATTACGACCCCGAGGAGATCCGCCGTCATATTTCGATCTCCACCTCCGTCGTTCCGCTGGAATATCACAACGTGAAGATCAACCTGCTGGATACCCCCGGCGCGTTCGACTTCTCCGGTGCCGTCATGGAGGCGCTCCGCGCCGCCGACGCCGCCATTCTGGTGTGCTCTGCCAAGGACGGCATCACCGTTGGCTTTGAGAAGGCATGGAAGTACTGCGAAGACCGGAACATGCCCCGTTTCGTCTACATCTCCAAGGTAGACGAGGACAATTCCGACTACAACGCCACCTTCAACGCTCTGCGGGAGAAGTACGGCAACAAGATCGCCCCCGTCGTCATCCCCATCTGGAATTCCGCCCATAAGGTCACCGGCATCATCGACGTACTGAACAAGCGCGCCTACGAGATGCAGAACCTGAAGCGTGTGGAGATCGACGTTCCCGCTGATAAGGTGTCCGTCATCGAGGAGTTCAACGACGCGCTGAAGGAAGCCGTCGCTGAGACCGACGAGGCTCTGATGGATCGCTTCTTCGAGGGCGGCGACTTTACTTACCGGGAAATGATCACCGGCCTGCATCAGGGCGTGAAGGATCTGAGCCTGTTCCCCGTGCTGTGCGGTTCCGGCCTGACCTGCCTTGGCAGCCTGATGCTCATGGACAACATCATCGACCTGCTGCCCAACCCCGTGCAGGGCAACTACCATAAGGCTACCACTGCCGACGGCAAGACCGAAGAGTTCGTCGTCTCCCCCGGCGGCGTTCCCTGCGCCTATGTGTGGAAGACCGTCTCCGACCAGTACGGCAAGTATTCCTACGTCAAGGTGCTGTCCGGTGAGATCACCTCCGACACCACTCTGGTCAACGCCCGCACCGGCGAGACCGAAAAGCTCGGCAGACTCTACACCATGTGCGGCAAGAAGTCCACGGAAGTCAAGGCTCTGGGCTGCGGCGACATCGGCGCCATCGGCAAGATGGACAAGGTCCGCACCGGCGACACCCTGTGCGACCCCAGAAAGGTCGTCTCCCTGAAGCAGATCCCCTACCCCGCTCCCTGCTATTCCATGGCCATCGCCCCCAAGGTGAAAGGACAGGAAGACAAGGTCGGCACCGGCCTGAACCGTCTGAACGAGGAAGATCCCTCCTTCACCCTGACCAACAACGCCGAGACCAAGCAGCAGGTCATCTCCGGCACCGGCGATCAGCAGCTGGACGTGCTGGTCTCCAAGCTGAAGAGCCGCTTCGGCGTGGACGCTGTGCTGTATCCGGCGAAGGTCGCCTACCGGGAGAAGATCAAGAAGAAGGTAGAGGCTCATGGCCGTCACAAGAAGCAGACCGGCGGCAGCGGCCAGTTCGGCGACGTCTGGATTCGCTTCGAGCCGCAGGAGGAGCAGGACGACATGATCTTCGCCGAGGAAGTCTTCGGCGGCTCCGTTCCCAAGAACTTCTACCCCGCCGTTGAGAAGGGCATTCAGGAAGCCGTTCAGAAGGGCCCGCTGGCCGGTTATCCCATGGTCGGCCTGAAGGCTACCCTGTACGATGGCTCCTACCATCCCGTTGACTCCAACGAAATGGCATTCAAGCTGGCCGCCATTCTGGCCTTCAAGGAAGCCATGCCCAATGCCAACCCCACCCTGCTGGAGCCCATCGGCGCGCTGACCGTCACCGTGCCGGATTCCTACGTGGGCGATGTGATGGGCGATCTGAGCAAGCGCCGCGGCCGTCCCATGGGCATGTCCCCCGATCACGAGGGCAACACCGTTATTGAGGCGGAGGTCCCCATGGCGGAAATGAGCAGCTACGCCATTGATCTGCGCGCCATGACTCAGGCCAGAGGCAGCTTCACGCTGGAATTCGTCCGTTACGAGGAAGTCCCCAAGGCCAATCAGGCCAAGATCATCGCCGACGCGAAGGCCAACGACTAATTTACTTGCGTTCCATTCATCGGCGCGGGGATATCCCCGCGCCGATGTTCTTTCAATTGTTAAATTTTGTTATTTTCCTAAGAAATAGTTGCAAAGTGTTACAGTTTGTTGTATACTGGAGAAAACAAGCGTTCCGGGCGGGTTTGAAAGCCCTCTCGCCGGGACGTATAAGGGAGGAGCCCAAAATGAAAAGAAAGAATATTCTCGCTGTGATCGCTCTGGTCGCCGTGTTCGCGTTTGCCCTCGTCGGCTGCGGTTCCAAGGATAAGGAACCGACCGCCAATACCACCGCCAGCGTTCCGGAAATGTCCGCCGGGCAGGAGCTGACCCTGACCTCCAGTACGCTGACCGCCGCCACATGGAGCAGCCCCAACGGTGCCACCGTCAACCTGACCGCCACCCCCAACGGCTATGCCGAGGGGCAGAGCGCGGCATTCATCGTCCGTCTGGAGGGTGAGGAAGCAGCGAACGTTCCCTGCGAGTGGAACGGCAGCGCCTACACCGCGTCCGCCGATCTGAACGCTGCCGACGGCTACTGCTACTATGTCCTTCTGACCGCCGCGGACGGCACCCAGACTGAAGTCGCCATCAACACCCCCACCGCCCCCACCGACGACGCCCTGATCAATCTGGAGTCCGCGCTGAACTCCTACTGCAACATGACCGTAGTGTCCGCCACCCAGGACGGCAGCACCCTGACCATCACCGGTGGTTCCGTGGAGGTGCAGGCGCCCCGGATCACCAACGAGGGCGAGACCATCACCTGCAGCAAGGCCGAGCTGGTTCTGACCTTCAATGAGGAGATCGTCGGCACCGCCGCGCTGACCATGGAAGCCGCCGAAATTCCCGGCAGCTACACCGCGGACATCTCCGGCATCACCTTCAACATTCCCTCCATGGAGGACGACCAGCAGCTGTCCATCCGCCTGGATGTGACGCTGTCCAACGGCCAGTTCCTCACCGCCCCCGGCGGCACCTTCTCCTTCCTGAACGGCGAAATGGTGTCCTCCGTCGGCTGACATCCGCACAACCGCAAAGGGGTCAGGCTTGC
>HF988134.1:52185-54443 GCA_000434635.1 Firmicutes bacterium CAG:110
GGCTTGCCTGACCCCTTTTCTGTATAAGATGAGGAGCGAAAATGAACTACGCCAATATGGTATCCGGCACCTTTCTTGCCCGTCCCAACCGGTTTATCGCCTATGTGGACATCGCCGGGCAGACCGAGACCGTCCACGTAAAAAACACCGGACGCTGCAAGGAGCTGCTTGTCCCCGGAACGCGGGTCTGGTGTCAGGAAGCGTCCTCCCCCGCCAGAAAGACCCGTTTCGACCTGATCGCTGTCCAAAAGGGCAGCCGCCTGATCAACATGGACTCCCAGGCGCCCAACGCGGCGGCAAAGGAGTGGCTGCTCTCCGGCGGCTTTGGGAAAGTCGAAGCCCTCCGGGCGGAGGCCGTCCACGGCGATTCCCGGTTCGATTTTTCTTTTCTCAAGAACGGAAAGCCCTGGTTTCTGGAGGTCAAAGGCGTGACGCTGGAGGAAAACGGCGTCTGCGCCTTCCCCGATGCCCCCACCCTCCGGGGCGCGAAGCATCTGCGGGGTCTGACCCGCGCTGCCGCTGAAGGGTATGGCGCGGGCGTTCTGTTCGTCATTCAAATGGCGGACGTAAAATACCTGCACCCCAACGACGCCACCGACCCGGATTTTGGCGCCGCCCTCCGGGATGCCGCCGGAAACGGCGTCCACATCCTCGCCATGGACTGCGCCGTAACGGAGCAGTCCATGACCATCCGCCGCCCGGTAGAAGTGCGGCTGTAAAATCCAAATCTGTTTCCTCTGTCTCCTATTGTCAACCAGAAATTATTTATGGTTGACAATCGCACATTGCCTGTGCTATACTGCTTCCGAATTCAACAGTTCGGAGGAAACAACTATGGAAGCATCTGTTTCAAGAAAGTGGAAAACCATTGACATGGCGTATATCGCCCTGTTTGCCGTTCTGATGGCGGTCTGTTCGTGGATCTCCATTCCCGCGGTAGTCCCCTTCACCCTGCAAACCTTCGGCGTCTTTGTCGCGGTAAGCGTCCTTGGCGGAAAGCGGGGAACGCTGGCCGTCGTGCTCTATCTGCTTATGGGCATCGTCGGACTGCCGGTGTTTGCGGGCTTCTCCGGGGGGCTGGGCGTTCTTCTGGGAAGCACCGGCGGATATATCATCGGATTTGTGTTCACCGCGCTGGTCATGTGGCTCATAGAGCGGCTTCTGGGAACGAAAACCTGGGCGCTGGCGCTTTCCATGCTGCTGGGTCTTGCGGTGTGCTATGCCTTCGGCACCGTCTGGTTTCTGGTAGTATACGCCAAGAACACCGGCGCGATCGGCCTGTGGACGGCGCTGGGCTGGTGCGTATTCCCTTACATTCTCCCGGACTGCCTTAAAATCGCCCTTGCGCTGGCCATCCGCAAGCGTCTGGCCGCCGCGATCCGGCTGCGGTAACGTTATGGATGAAGCATCCATTTCCCTGCGCGCCCATCATGGTCTTTGTCTCCGCTTCTTTCAGGGGAAGGGCTACAGCGGGGCTTTTGTGGAAAACATGGCGCGGAAAAAGGCCATGCTGGAAGAAAATCCCCTCGTCCGGCTGACCGATCAGGCGGACGAAATCTGCCGTGCCTGCCCCAATAACCTGTGCGGCCAATGCGAATCCGCCGAGAAGGTGCGGCGCTATGACCGGACGGTGCTTTCCCTGTGCGGCCTGACCCCCGGAGACGTACTGCCCTACCGGGAGCTGGCAGAACGGGTGCTGGGCAGCATTCTGATACCCGGCCGCCGGGAGGATATCTGCAGCGACTGTCAGTGGACGGATTTATGCCAGTATAAGGAGGAAACGCCGTGACCACCAAGGAAAAGCTGCTTGCCCTGCTGGAAGACAGCAAGGGGACATTTTTCTCCGGGGAGGAAATTGCCCGGACGCTTCAGGTCTCCCGTGCAGCCGTGTGGAAAGCAGTGAACGCCCTCCGGGAAGACGGCTACACCATCGACGCCGCAACCAATAAGGGCTACCGTCTCTCCCCGGATTCGGACATCCTGTCCCCTCAGG
This sequence comes from Firmicutes bacterium CAG:110, assembly GCA_000434635.1. Lineage (GTDB taxonomy): Bacteria > Bacillota > Clostridia > Oscillospirales > Oscillospiraceae > Faecousia. Next base: position 54,179 of record HF988134.1, read on the forward strand.
GCATCCGCAGATTTCTGAAGCCGGAATACCGGGATCTGGATTTGACGGTACTTCCCACCGCACCCTCCACCAACGCCCTTGTCCGGGAAAAGGCCAATCAGGGCCGCCCGGAAGGCTGCGTCATTATCGCCTGCGAGCAGACCGCCGGGCGGGGGCGCTATGGGCGACAGTTCTTTTCTCCGGTTGATTCTGGCGTATACCTGAGTCTGCTGCTCCGCCCGACGGCCTACTCTCCCCAGCAGGCGACCTGCCTTACGGCGGCGGC
>HF988134.1:54448-70126 GCA_000434635.1 Firmicutes bacterium CAG:110
CGACCTGCCTTACGGCGGCGGCTGCGGCGGCGATGTGTCAGGCCATAGAAGCGGTGACCGGGCAGCAGCCCGGCATCAAATGGGTCAACGACATTTTCCTCCATGGCAAAAAGGTCTGCGGCATCTTGACGGAGGCTGCCGTTGGTCTGGAAACCGGCACTCTTAACTACATGGTGCTGGGGGCTGGCGTCAACCTCTACCCACCCGCAGAGGGGTTCCCGGAGGAGATTCAGTCCATTGCCGGGTCGGTTCTGGAGCACAGCTGCCCGGAAGCAAAAAACCGGCTGGTCGGAGAGTTCCTGAACCGCTTTTGGGATTTCTACTCCCGCCCGGAATGCAGGGCGTATCTGGAAGACTACCGCGCCCGCAGTCTGGCGATTGGGCGAAATGTCACCGTTCTTTCCGCAGGGAAGGCGGTCAGCGCCTATGCCTACGGCATTGACGATGACTTCCGTCTTCTGGTACGCTACGAAAACGGGGACACCGAAGCGCTGTCCTACGGCGAAATCCGCATTCAGCTGGCTGAAAGCGCCCCTTAACGAACACACAAAAAGGCACCCTGTACTTTCTCGTACAGGGTGCTTGTCTTATCGATTCAGAAACGCTTTCGTAACCTCGACAATGTGTTCCGCGCTCAGGCCGTAGGCTTTCAGCACCTCGGCCGCAGTGCCGGAACAGCCGAACTTGTCGTTCACGCCGATGCGCTTGACCGGGACGGGACAGGTTTCCGCAAGATAGCTGCACACCGCTTCGCCCAGGCCGCCGATGATGCTGTGCTCCTCGCAGGTGATGATCTTCCCGCATTCTTTGGCGCATTTCAGCACCAGCTCCTCGTCCAGCGGCTTGATGGTTGACATGTTCACAATGCGGGCGTGGATGCCCATGGCTTCCAGCGCTTCACCGGCCTTGATTGCCTCGTAGGTCATGAGGCCGTTGGCGATGATGGCGATATCCGTACCCTCGCGCATGATCTCGCCCTTGCCGATCTTGAATTCGAAACCGTCCTCATGGAACACCGGAACTGCCAGACGTCCCATCCGCAGGTAGACAGGCCCCTGATATTCATACGCCGCCTTCGTGGCCGCCTCAGCCTCCACGCCGTCGGCGGGGCAGATGACGACCATGCCGGGGATGGAGCGCATCAGCGCGAAGTCCTCGCAGCACTGGTGGCTTGCGCCGTCCTCGCCCACGGACAGGCCGCCGTGGGTGGCGCCAACCTTCACGTTCAGGTGGGGATAGCCGATGGAATTGCGGATCTGCTCAAAAGCCCGCCCTGCGGCGAACATGGCAAAGGAAGACGCGAAGGGAACGAAGCCGTTGGCCGCGAAGCCCGCCGCCACGCACATCATGTCCGCTTCCGCAATGCCGCAGTTGAAGTGGCGGTCGGGGTACGCCTTGGCAAACATGCCGGTCTTGGTGGAGCCTGCCAGGTCGGCGTCCAGCACCACAACGTCCTCATGCGCCGCGCCCAGGGCGACCAGACCCCGTCCGTAGCCCTCGCGGGTGGCCATTTTCTTTACATCTGCCATATTACATGCCCTCCAGATCGCTGAGCTGCTGCTTCAGCTCCGCCATAGCTACCGCGTACTGCTCGTCGTTGGGCGCCGAGCCGTGCCAGCTCGCCTGATTTTCCATGAAGGAAACGCCCTTGCCCTTGACGGTCTTCATGATGATCGCGCTGGGCTGACCCTTGACGGTTTTCGCCGTGTCCAGCGCCGACGCGATGGCATCAAAATCATGGCCGTCGATGGTCTCCACGTGGAAGCCGAAGGCTTCCAGCTTCTTGTCAATAGGATAGGGACTCATGACCTTGGCAATATCGCCGTCGATCTGCAGGCCGTTGTTGTCGATGATGACGCAGAGGTTGTCCAGCTTATAGTGGGCAGCAAACATGCACGCCTCCCAGACCTGCCCCTCCTGAATCTCGCCATCGCCCAACAGGGTGTATACCCGGTTGTCCCGCTTCTTCAAGCGGCTGGCCAGCGCCATGCCGCAGGCAACGGAAATGCCCTGCCCCAGAGAACCCGTGGACATGTCCACGCCGGGAACAGTGTTCATGTTGGGGTGTCCCTGCAGATAACTTCCCATTTTGCGCAGCGTCACCAGATCCTCCACGGGGAAAAAGCCCCGCAGCGCCAGCGCCGCATACAGGCCGGGCGCGGTGTGGCCTTTGCTCAGGACGAACCGATCCCGATCCTCCCAATGGGGATTTTTCGGGTCCACGCGCAGTTCCTTGAAATACAGATAGGTGAACATGTCCGCAGCAGACAGACTGCCGCCGGGATGTCCGCTTTTGGCCGCGTGGACGCCCTCGATTACGCCCATACGCACTTTGCAGGCCATGACCTGCAGCTGCTTTTTTTCCTGGGGTGTCATAGTATCCTCCTTGAAATATATAAATGCGGAATTTTCTATAGTCACACTAAGACAAGTATATTATACATATTGCGAGCTGCATTTGTCAAGCAAACCTGTCTGAAAATAAGCCCTGTCCCTGCCTTTTCAAAAAATCAAAAAAATTTTTCATCCCGGTGCAGCAAAATGCCCGTCTCAATCGTATTGTATATAGGATTCGACACGGGATTTTGGGGGGGAGATCAGGCAGTGGACGCGCTGGGCTTATTTCATCGCTACCGGGATGACGTTTACCGGCTGGCAGTCAACTATACCAGCAGCCCCCGGGAGGCAGAGGACGTAAGCCGGTCTGTATTTCTGAAGCTGGTGGCGCGGGAGGATCTGACGCCGGGAACGGAACGGGATTTTCTCATGCAGACGACTGCCGACGAATGCCGCAGCCTGCTCCGCTCCGGCGGCTGGAAACGCACCGTGAAGGCGTTTTTCTTTGCCCCGAGGACGGGCACGCCCCGGCAGGACATTCTGCGTCTGCCGCCCAAGTACCGGGTGGTCATGTACCTGCGCTATTACGAGGACTTTACCACTGGGGAAATTGCCCGGCTCCTGAAAATCCCCCAGAGCACCGCAGCCGCCAGACTCTCCCGCGGGCGGGGACTGCTGGAACGGCAGCTGAGAAAGGGTGCGGCGTGAATAAACAAGTGATCGATGTCTACAATGAGATGACCATGCCCAGTGACTGCGCCCGGCGCATCGAGGGAGAAATGAGCCGTGCCATCCGTCAGAAGAAAGGTGAAACCAAATTTATGAAGAACGAAAAGAATGGTCAAAAACAAAGCTGGGGCTTTGCGGTCGTGCTGGTATGTCTGGTACTGGTGCTGTCCGTGGGCGGAGTGTTTCTCTTCCTGAACGTCTCCGGGTCGAAGGATGCGCCCGCCGCGCCGGCAGGAACCGAGCAGCTCACCCAGCCGGACGTTTCGGCGGAATCTCCTGCGGCAAGTACAGAAGCGGATTCCTTTGCCCTGAGCGAAACCGGCAAGGCTTTTCTGGAAAAGATGTGTTATTTCCTGCCGGACTGGTCGGACGACGCTTCCCTGAACGACGAATTCTGGCGGAATTTCCTGTTCTCCTCTTTCACCTGTCCGGACATGGTGGACGGTGAAACGGCAATGACCATCTGCGGTGAACAGGAACTGGTCACCACCTCCCGGGGACAGGCAGTGAAGGTCAGCCGGGAGGACAGCGTAGTTCCTTACGTCCGCCTTGCCCTTGGTCTGGAAATGCCCTCCTATGCTCCCGCCATTCAGGACGTGAGCGCCGGACAGACCCTGTTCTATTTTGAAGACGGCTATTACTATATCGGCCTTTCCGACTTTGGCGACGTGGGCTACTCCTTCCGCGGCTGCTACCCGGATTCCGTCAACGGCGCTACTGTCATTTTCGATGTCTACAGCGGCACCCCGGATGACACCATCGGCACCATCTGCTTTACCCTCGTCCCGGCGGACAACGAAAACGGCTTTACCATTGCCGCGAAAAGCTCCGATTTTGGCGGATGATCCGCATTTTTGACCATTTATGATGCTCCCCTTGCCTCTCCCTTTGGGAGAGGTGGCCGAGCGAAGCGAACTGCCCCATTGTCTCTTTCTGGGAGAGGCGGTTGAGCGAAGCGAAGACGGAGAGGGAAAACAGGGAAAAGCCCTCTCAGTCACCTTCGGTGACAGCTCTCCCAAAGGGAGAGCCAAGGGGGTTGCACCCCGCTTCATTTTTCTCCGCTCCCCGGGAGGACTCCCGATTCCTTGAGCCTGTCCAGCGCCGTCCGGTAGCCGCCGCCATATACGAGGCACCGGTTGACCCGGCTGATGGTAGCCGAGCTGGCGCCGGTGGATTCCGAGACTTCGATATAGTTTTCGCCGCTGTCCAGCAGGCAGGCGACCCTGAATCGCTGGGACATGGCCTGCAATTCCTTGATGGTGGCCACGTCCTCAAAAAACAGGCGGCAGTCCTCCACCGTCCGCAGGGACAGAATGGCCTCGAAAAACAGATCTTCACCGGGATGTCGAACGATATCCATAACACGGAGTCCTTTCTTCTGGGGTGCTTTCCTATACTTTACCACTTTACCATATTGAATACAAGTCCCTTTTGGAGTTTTTCGCAGGAAAAAGGGGGGAAGAAGGGGCGGTTTTTGTGGGTTCCTCCGAAAAAGACAAATGTCCCTGTATGAGATACTTTTTTCCGCGCCAAATGCTTGACTTGCGCCTCCTGCGGTGCTAGAATTGGGAAATAAAATTTCAGAGAGGTGTTTACAATGGAAAGAAAAGATATTGACTGGGGCAATCTGGGATTTGGCTACGTCCAGACCGACATGCGCTATGTCTCCAATTTCCGAAACGGCCAGTGGGATGACGGCTGCCTGACCGATCAGGCCACCATTACCATGAGTGAGTGCGCCTGCGTTCTGCAATACGCCCAGACCTGCTTTGAGGGGCTGAAAGCCTACACCACCGAGGATGGACGCATCGTCTGCTTCCGCCCTGACCTGAACGCCCAGCGGATGGCCAGTTCCTGCCGCCGCCTGAAAATGCCCGTGTTCCCCGAGGACAGATTCGTGCAGGCCGTAGTGGAGACCGTCCGCGCAAACTCCCAGTGGGTGCCGCCCTACGGCTCCGGCGCGACGCTGTACGTCCGTCCGTTCATGTTCGGCAGCGACGCCATCATCGGCGTCAAGCCCGCGACGGAGTATCAGTTCCGGGTGTTCGTCACCCCGGTCGGCCCCTATTTCAAGGGCGGCATCAAGCCCCTGAAGCTGCGCATTTCCGATCTTGACCGGGCGGCGCCCAAGGGCACCGGCGACGTCAAGGCGGGCTTAAACTACGCTATGAGCCTTTACAACATTGTGGACGCCCACGAGAAGGGCTTTGACGAGAACGTCTACGTGGACTCCGCCACCCGCACCCACATCGAGGAAACCGGCGGCGCCAACGTGATCTTTGTCACCAAGGACGGCAAGCTGGTCACCCCCAAGTCCGACACCATTCTCCCCTCCATCACCCGGCGCAGCCTGCTGCAGGTGGCGAAGGACTATCTCGGCATGGAGGTAGAGGAGCGCCCCGTGGCGCTGGCGGAGATCGGCGAATTTGCCGAGTGCGGCCTGTGCGGCACGGCGGCGGTCATCTCCCCCGTGGGAACCATCGTGGACCACGGCAAGGAGATTCACTACGCGGGTATGGGTCTCACCATCCAGAAGCTTTACGATACCCTCACCGGCATCCAGATGGGTCGTCTGGAAGCCCCCAAAGGCTGGATCCAGATCATCGAGTAATGTACAATGTTCAAAAAAGGCAAGCCGAAAAACGGCTTGCCTTTTTTGAACGGAATTACGCGAGAATAGGCTTCAGAGCGTCGGCGAGAACCTTTTCCTGTGCTTCGGCTTCCGCCAGATCCTTGCCCAGAGTGGTGAAATAGGTCTTGATCTTCGGCTCGGTGCCGGAGGGGCGGACGATGACCGTCGCGCCGCCTTCCAGATTGTACACCAGCACATTGGCGGCGGGCAGGCCGGTCTGAGCGGTGTTCTGGTAGTCGGTGATTTTGGTCACCTTGTAGCCGCCAATCTCTACAGGGGGCTTCTCCCGCAGGGAGGCCATGATACCGGCCATCTTGTCCATGCCGGACAGGCCGGGGAACTCAAAGGAGTTCACCTTGTTCAGATACCGGCCGTATTTTGCGTAAATGGCTTCCAGCCGCGCCTTGATGGACGAGCCGATGGAACGGTAGTAGGCTGCCATTTCACAGATCAGCATGGAGCCAATGATGGCGTCCTTGTCCCGGACGTAAGGGCCTGCAAGGTAGCCGTAGGATTCCTCGAAGCCCAGAATGAAGCGATCCACCTCACCGGCGGCCTCCAGCTTGGCGATCTGGTCGCCGATCCACTTGAAGCCGGTGAGAACGTTGCGCATTTCCACGCCGTAATCCGCGGCCACGATGTCCGCGAGGGGGGTGGAGACCAGAGACTTTACCGCCACGGGGCGCTTGGGCATGGTGCCTTTTTCAATGCGGCCCTGACAGATGTAGTCCAGCAGCAGCACGCCCACCTCGTTGCCGGAGACCAGCTCATAGGAGCCGTCGGGGCAGCGGATGGCAATGCCAACCCGGTCGGCGTCGGGGTCGGTGGCCAGCATCAGATCGGCGCCGGTCTTCTCGGCCAGCTCCAGACCAAGCCGCAGAGCCTCGAAAATCTCCGGGTTGGGATAGGGGCAGGTGGGGAAGTTGCCGTCGGGGTACTGCTGCTCGGGGACAATGGTGATGTCGTCGATGCCGATGTCATGAAGCACCCGGGTGACCGGCACCAGACCGGAGCCGTTCAGGGGGGAGTACACCAGCTTCAGTCCGGCGGTTTTGCAGATGCCGGGGCGGACGGCGCAGGCTTCAATGGCGCTGTACAGCGCCTCCTTGCAGTCCTCGCCCACGTATTCGATCAGACCCTGGGCGATGCCGTCTTCAAAGGCCATCATCTTCGCGCCGGTGAGGATATCGGTTTTCTGAATCTCCGCGTACACCACGGCGGCGGCATCGTCCGTCATCTGGCAGCCGTCGGGGCCGTAGGCTTTGTAGCCGTTGTATTTGGCGGGGTTGTGGGAGGCGGTGATCATGATGCCGGCGTTCGCTTTGTAATACCGGGTGGCAAAGGATAGGGCGGGAACGGGCATCAGCGCGTCGTAGATCCGCACCCGAATGCCGTTGGCGGCCAGAACGCAGGCAGCGTTTCTGGCGAACACGTCGGAATTGATGCGGCTGTCATAGGAAATGGCGACCAGCTGGCTGCCGCCCTGGGTCTTGACCCAGTTCGCCAGTCCCTGGGTGGCCTGCCGGACAACGTAAATATTCATCCGGTTGCTGCCCGCGCCCAGAATGCCCCGCAGACCGGCGGTGCCGAATTTCAGCGCCACAGCAAAGCGCTCCTTGATCTCATTGTCCTGTCCCTCGATTTTCCTCAGCTCGTCGGTAAGGGCGGGATCTTCCAGATCAGCGCTCAGCCAGCGCCTATAATCATCTATGTACATCATTATCACCTTTTCTTCATATAAATGCACGTATAATATAGTTCATCAGGCAGAAAAAGTCAATGCCGGAGTGGGGGCAGCCGCGTTATGGGGGCAAAAAATGGGAGGCGACGGAAATCCGTCGCCTCCCTTGCGTATTTTAGAAATGCTTTCTCTTGCGGTCGTAGACGCTTACAGCAGCCGCGCCGCAGAAGGAGAACAGCAGCACGCTGCCAAGAACCATGACGATCTCGCTGTCGCCGGTCTTGGGAACGTTGTCCTTACCGTTCTTCGTGGATTTCCACTGAGCGACGTAGGTCACGTCCTTGGTCACGGTGTCAGTGACCTTGGGGGACCAACCGGTGAAGGTGTAGCCCTTACGGGTGGGCTTGCCATCGAACTTGGGGGTATCGGTTCCGGCCTCAAGATCGCTGTAAACCTGATCCTTGAACGCCTTACCCTTCGCGCCGTCGGTGTAGGTAACGGTGTAGAGCTTCTCCCACTTGGCGGTGTAGGTCACGTTCTCGGTCACGGTCTCGGCGACTTCGGGTTCCCAACCGACGAACTTGTAGCCCTCACGGGTGGGGTCCTTCGTGCCGAAGGCGGGGGTGCTGGTGCCGTAGGGGATGTCTTTGTAGACGACATCCTCGAAGACTTCCTCGCCCTTCACACCGTCGGTGTAAGTAACGGTGAGAAGCTCGCACTTGACGTTGAAGGTGACGCTGGTCTCCGCAGCCGTCCACTTCTCACCATTCCAGGTCAGCTCAATGGTCTTGCTGTCACGGTCATCAAGGGTGTGGGGGCCAACATTCTCTTCTGCGTTGTACTTGGCAACGTAATCCTTTGCGTTTACGGTGAGGATGCAGGTGTACGCAGTTCCCTTGCGCTCGGGGTCGGAGACGTTGTAAGTGTCTTCGATGAGCGTGTAGGACTTGCCGTTGTGCGCGGTGGTGGTCGTGCAGGCCACCTTCGCGTTGATGCCCAGCCCCTTCAGTTCATCGTAGGTGGGCTTTTCAGGGGGGCACTCGACGTGGAAGGTGATGGGCAGTTCGGTCTTCGCGACCCACTTTTCGCCATTCCACTTCAGCTCGACGGCCTTCTCAGCCTGCTCGCCGACGATCAGCGCATGGGTCTTGCCCATATCGGAGCTGTACTTCTCGATGATCTTGGCTGCCTTGACAGTGATGGTGCAGGTATAGCCCTCGGAGGCGGTACCGGTGACGTCGCTGACGGTGTACTCACCCTGCGTCGGCTTGTAATCCTTGCCCCAGTGGTTGACGTTCTGGTTATCGCAGACGATCTTTACGCCTCTGCCGATCGCACCCTCAATGTCCTTCTTGCTGGGCTGCTCGGGGGGGCACAGGGTATGGAAGGTGACAGGCAGTTCGGTCTCAGCGACCCACTTTTCGCCATTCCACTTCAGTTCAATGGTCTTTTCGGCGGGTTCACCGGCAATCAGCGTATGAACCGCGTCGCCCATATCGGAGCTGTACTTCTCGATGAACTTGGCTGCCCTGACGGTAACGGTGCAGGTGTAGCCATCGGCGGCGGTGCCCATGACATTGCTGACGGTGTACTCGCCAAGCGTTACCTTGTATGCCTTCGCACCGTGTTTGACGTTCTGGTTATCGCAGACAACCGCCACGCCTCTGCCGATCGCGCCCTCGATGGCCTTCTTATCGGGCTGGACGGGCTTCCACTGAGCGGTGTAAGTGACATCCTCGGTCACGGTCTCAGCGACCTCGGGGTTCCAGCCGTCGAACACAAAGCCCTTACGGGTGGGAGTGCCCTCGAAAGCGGGGGTGGCATCCTCGTACTTTGCCGGATAAGTCTTATTCGGGAATGCCTCACCGTTCACACCGTCGGTGTAGGTCACGGTGTAGGTGTTCTTTTCCCAAACGGCGTACAGATTCGTCCAGCCGTTCACGGTCTGGCCGGTTACGTCGCCGTTCTGACCCTCACGGCTCCAGAACTTGAAGGTGTAGCCGGTGCGGGTCGGGGTGGGAGCGTCCGCGGTGGGAAGGGTCGAACCAAAGGGCGCAGTGGTGCTGTACAGCCGACCTTCGGTCTTGCTGTGGTCATTCTGGAAGTCTCTCAAGGCTTCCTCACTCTGGAAGTAAACGACCTGGTACTTGTCATAGACCATGCACTTCAAATTCGTCCACCCGTTGACGGTTTTCTCCTTCAGACCGGCAGGGGGATTTGCGGGGTTCGCCTTGTAGTTATTCCACGCGCCGTCGTCGTACCAGCCGTAGAACTCGTAGTTCCCGGTGTAATAGTCGGCAATGTCGATCGTGGACAGGTCAATGACATGCCCCTTCGGCTGGCTTTCGAGCGGGATGTCCTTATAAGCCTTCGAGGTGTCGCCGTTGCGATAAATCACAAGATGGACGGGGAACAGCTCTTCTTCGCACTCGACAGGGAAGGTAATGGGGGTATCGACAGCCCACTGACCCTCTACGTACTTCAGCGTAAGAGTCTTGGTGTTGTCACCGGTCAGGGTGTGCTTGCCATAGTCCATGTTGTACCGCGCCACATATTTGTCAGCAGTGACGGTAATGTCGCAGGTGTAGCCGTCAGTTTCGTTGCCGGCAACATCGCCGATGGTGTATGTTCCACCTCTCAGCGAGAAGTGTACGGCGGCGTGGGTCTCGGGCTTCGTGGTGCAGGTCACATCCACGGGCGCTTTCAGATTGGACAGATCTTCAGCACCGGGCCTTGCGGGCGGAACGATCTCCGTCACGCACGCGACGTCGAAAACAACGGGGGCGCCGCTCTCAACAGTCCAGCCATTATCCGTGTATTTCAGGGTAACGGTCGCGTTGACGCCCTTGGGATCATGGGCAGCGCCGGTATCGGTGTCGAACTGCTCCACATACTTCTGAGAGTTGATGGTGACCGTGCAGGTGTAGCCGTTCTCGGCGTCACCTGCAACCTCACTGGGGGTGTAGGAGCTGGCGATCAGAGCGTAGCCCTTACTCTTTAGGGTATGCGTGGCCGCGTTGTTGGTGCAGTTGACGGTGATATTATCGATCAGACCGCTGAGGTCGCCCTCACCGGGAGCCGTGGGCTTATCGGGCATGGGGGGAGCTGCTTCTTCCCATACGGCGTACAGCGTTCTGGTCCAGGTGTTGCCATTCTTGACAACATCATTGCCATACTGGGATACGGCACACGTCATACCACCAGTGTAGATTGTATCAGACCCGTCATTGGCTTTCCAGCCCTTAAAGACATAGCCTTCCCGGGTGGGAATGGTATTCTTCACTGTAAAGGAGTGGTATCTGATAGATGCATCTGTTGTAGACCACGAATCAGCACTGGGCGCGCCGGTGCCGCCATTGGCATCATAGTTCAGCGTGTATGTATATTTCGTGGTGGGATTGGGGTTCTTCGCTACGAGATAAATCGTAGAACCCTTGTTGCAGGCGGTCGTACCGCTCTTGTTAAGCGACCACGTTGTGGGATTGGCATTGGATTCTTTCGACCAACCGACGATCTGGTAGCCGCTGTTGACGGAAGCGCGGCTTGCGGCGGCCTTGATATCAGAAATCGCAATCGTGTGGTTGTTATACGCGGTATCGGAGTGATTCGTCTTGTACTGGCAAACAAACTTGGTCTTTTCGGAAGAACCGTAATTGTAGCCAATGTTGAATTCATCACCCACATACAGGACGGTGAATCGGACATCGATCTTATGCCCGGTGTTCAAATCGGCGGGAGCTGGATCGGGTTTGGGAATCGTCGGCAAGGGCACTCTTCTTGCATTGGTCTTGCCCTCCTCCCATTTGGCGGCATAGGTGACATCCGCAGTCACGGTTTCCGCAACGGCAGGATTCCAGCCGGCGAAGGTATAGCCTTCCCGGGCAAGGGAGCCGCTGAAAGCGGGGGTCGCGGTACCGGACGGCAGGTTGCTGTGAACATCATTGTCAAATACTGCGCCGCCTACGCCGTCAGTGTATGTAACGGTGAACGTTTTCGGGTCTTCCGGCGCAGGGGGATTCTCGTTCTTAGGCTGCTCCTGCGCGGGGGGGTCGGTCTTCTTCTCGCCCCCGTCCACTGCGACGGTCTTGGGCTGGGTTCCGTCAGCCCCCGTCGTATCCTCTGCCAACGCAGTCGTGGGCAGAAGTGTGAAGACCATGAACAGTGCCAGAAACAGACTGAAAATTCTGCGCAAACCATGGTTTTTCATCTTGAAATACTCTCCTTTCATTTGGCGATCCATGCCGGAGGCACAGACCGTCTGCACGGTAACGCCATCATTACCTTTATGCCTGAATTATACGCAATATCACACCAAAAGTCAATGGGAAAAGACGTCGATTTTCTGCAATTAGGCCAAAAAACAGGGCCGTCTCCATGAGACAGCCCTGTTATATGCGGGAATGGAATGACGGTCACTTTTTTCGGGCGACGACAACGAAGCGGCCGTCCTCCACATGGTAGGCGCAGGTCACCAGCGTGATGAGCTTGTCGCCGTAGGCCGCGGTGACGCCGGTGTCGTAGAGCGCCTTGGAGCGGAAATTCGAGATGGCGTTGTTGAAGTCCGCCTCGTCCGCCGCGTCGATGAACTGATAGAACTTGAAGCAGTTCTCGTAGGTGTAATAGACCCGGTCATAGAAGGCCGCAAGCACCTCGTACTCGCCCTCCTCGTAGAGGGTGTCAAAGTGGATGGTGGAGTGCGCCTGCCAGTAGGATTTGCTCTCATACTTGGGCAGGGAGCGGAACATGCTGCCGTCCAGCATGTTGTGGCCGTAGATCAGCAGATTGTCGCTGTCGGCGGAGCAGTTGGCATCGATAAAGGGAATGCCGCCGAAGCTGTACTCCCGCTTAAAATTCGTGTGCAGATATTTTTCCGGATCGGTGGGGGTGTGCATCACCGGGTAGTCGATGACGGTGCCGTCGATGCGCAGCCAGCCAAACAGATCGTGGTTCTGCTCATACAGGGGGGCATACTTCGCCAGCATCACCGGCTCCGTGGGTTCCGGCTCCGTGGGGGCGGTGGTTTCCGTGGTCGGCCCGGTGGATTGGGTCTCCGGCGGCGTGGTCTCCACGGGGGCAGCGGTGGCCGTGGCGTTTTCCTCCACCATTTCGGAGAGTTTGCGGAAATCACTGCGGGCTTTGCCCATATGGATCAGGATGGCAGCCACCGCGATCAGCGCGATGCAGAACACTGCCACGAGGATGATGAAAAGGGGATTGGGGCCTCTTCTTCTCCGTCTGCGCTGCCCGGCGTCATTGCGGCGGGGCGGGACGGGGGTGCGGGGGGTCTGGAATTTGCCTTGCCTGCTTGCCATGTTTTTTTCCTCTCAATACGGGATGCTCCGGAAGGGCATCCGCCGGAAAAGGGCGGCGACGGAATCTCCGCCACCGCCCTCGTTCAACAGTTTACGTTGTTTTCTTAACCCTGTCTTCTCTTGCGGTCGTAGACGCAGACAGCAGCCGCGCCGCAGAAGGAGAACATCAGAACGCTGCCCAGAATCATGGCAATCTCACCGCTGCCGGTCTTGGGAACGTTGTCCTTGCCGGAGTTGGACTTCCACTGGGCCTTGTAGGTGACATCTCCGGTCACGGTGTCTGTGACCTTGGGAGACCAACCGGTGAAGGTGTAGCCGGTGCGCTTGGGAGTGCCGCCGGTGAACTTGGGCGTGTCGGAGCCGTAGGCCAGATCCTTGTGAACTTCATCCTTGAAGATCACCTTGTTCTTCACGCCGTCGGTGTAGATAACGGTGTAAAGCGTACACTTGACCTTGAAGGTGACACTGTCCTTTTCGGCAGTCCACTTCTGGCCATCCCAAGTGAGCACGATGTCCTTGGTGGCATCGTCATCCAGCTCATGCTTGCCTACGCGATACACGGTGCCGCTATACTCACCGACGTACTTTTCCGCCTTGATGGTGAGGGTGCAGGTATAGACATCGTTTTTAAGCGTGGGCGCGCTGATCTCGTAGGTATTCTCCAGCAGGGGGCTCCAGGCCGGATCACGATGCGCGGAAGTGGTGCCGCAATGCAAAGTCACGGAAATGTCCGGGAGCTGCTCAAGGGTGGGCGCTGTGGGCGGGACGATCTCGGTCTCGCACTTGACCTCGAAGGTGACATCGTCCGGTCTGCTCCAGTCCTTGGCTTCACTGTCCCACGTCAGAGTAACGGTCTTGCTCGCGTCGTTTTCGTGGACGAGGGTGTGCTCCTCGCCCTTGGCGTTGCTGTATGTAGCAACATATCCGGCTGCCTCGATGGTGATGGTGCAGGTGTAGCCGTCCTTGGCATTGCCTTCAACTTCACCGATCGCATACCTGCCTTCGTGCAGAGGGTAGATCGCGGTGCCGTGAACGTCTTTCTTCGTCGTGCAGATCACTTTTATGAAGCTGCCTAGATCAGCGGGGACGGGCTTTTCGGGCGGAACGATCTCGGTCACGCACGCAACGTTGAAGGAAACGGGGGCGCCGCGCTTCACAGCCCATGCCTTATCCTTGTATTCCAGCACAACGGTGGCTTCGCCGTCCTTGGGGGTGTGAGCCGAGCCGGTATCGGTATCGAACTGATTTACGTACTTCTCGGACTTGATGGTGACAGTGTAGGTATAGCCGCTCGTGGCGTCGCCTTCGACACCGCTGGTGGTGTAGGAATCGGCGATCAGGGCGTAGCCCTTGCTCTTGGGGTCATGAGTGGCCGCGTCGTTGGTGCAGTTGACGGTGATGCTGCCGATCAGCTTGCTAAGCTCGTCGTGGTTGGGAGCAACGGGTTTTGTGCCGCAACGAACCGTGAAATTGACATGAGGATAAGCAGTATCAATGGACGGCGCGATCCACTTGCCATCGACATAACTCAGCGTGATTTTCTTGGTAGCCGCAGGAGGGGTATGCGTTGCCTTCTTATCCTGGTCGAACTGCGGCACATAACTTTCCGAGCTGATGGTAACATCGCAGATATATGTACCAACGCTGGATTGGCGAGGTGCGCTGATTTCTTTGATAGCATCCTCGATCAGGTCGAAATCCTTACTCCCGTGATTAGCGCTTGTATTGTCACATACGATCGTTACCTTGATATTTGCGCCGAGGACATCGTCCTTCGTGGCCTGCTCAGGCACGGAGGGAGCGGTGTCGCACACAACGTTGAAAATAATGGGGAGGGGAGTCTTAGGAGACCAGGTCTTCGTGCTGCTGTCGTATTCCAGAGTGATGACCTTCGGAGTGTGATCGGCGGTGGAGAGCGTATGCCCAGTATATTTCGTATTGTAGTCCTCCACATACGGCTGTGCGTTCACGGTAATATCACACGTGGGAATGTCACCGCTGCTATTAACGTCGCCGACGGTGAAGGAACCATCCTTGAGGGGGTATGCAGCAGCGGGGTGGACACCAGAACCGGCGGTGCCGCAGAAAATTTTCACTACTTCATTGCCCAGCAGAGCCTTGACGTCTTCAGCCGTGGGCTTGGTGGGCTTGTCAGGCTGGGGAGGCGTGGGCAGGTCTTTGCCGCCGCTTATGGAGATATATGTGGAGGTGCCGCCAGCTGTATTAAAAGAAAGACCAAACGTGACGTCGCCTGTCGCTGCCGACATATCCTTGTTGTAGATCCATGCATTCTGCGGGAGGTCTGCTTCGTAATTGTCAATTTTCAATTTGACATACAGCTGCCAGCCGGTCTCGTTACTCCCTACGAAATGCGCAGTCGCGGAGCAGTCTTCTGGGTTATCGCTGCCGACGTCGCTCCTGTTTATGTATTTGAAAAACTTAAATGAGCCTACGTCATGCGTTCCTTTTGTGGGGTTATAAAACGGCGCGCCATAGCTGGAGATATTCAGCGTAAGCGGCACACTGCTATTGGCATAAGCAGTTACGCCGCCATTCCCGTCCTGCGGTTCCGCAATATCCTCCGCGAACGCAGCCGTCGGCAGAAGGGCGCAGACCATCATCACGGCCAACAGCAGGCTGAAAATTCTGCGCAAACTGGTGTTGTTCATAATGAAATACTCTCCTTTCATTGTCCGATCCGTGCCAAAGGCACAGACCACTTGTACGGTAACGCCTCCATTACCTTTCTGGTAGAATTATAGTAGAACCTGCGCATAAAGTCAATGAAAAACGCTGCCGATTTTTGGAGAAGTTACAGAATCTTAAGAAATAAATCGAGGCGGTTAAGGCGGCACTTTTACCGGAAATCCTGCCAAAACGGGGGGCGTCTTCTATATACATTATATGTTGTAAATTCCCTCCGCCAGTGTTATAATTCATACTAAAACCTAATTAAGCGCTTTAATAATCCAATCGCGTCCGGTAAT
>HF988135.1:0-12577 GCA_000434635.1 Firmicutes bacterium CAG:110
GGCAGGAAAACCCGCCGTGGCTGCTAATCTCTTTTATCCCTCGTATGTCGCGGCCATGTCTTTGTAGAAGGCCATCATTTCTTCCTCGGTGTCGAAATTGGCCACGTACATCTGGTTCGCCATAGCACCGGACAGGGCGTCGGGAATGCGTCCCCACATGACCATTTTGCTGCCGTACTTCATCATGACCTCGTAATCGTCCAGCTTGTAGCGCCGTCCGTCCCGGCGGCCGTAGAAGGCGCAGAAATGGTGCGCACCGATGGACTTGGTGTTGCAGTCAAAGGCCACCATGTCCGCCCAGATTTTGTACACATCGGTCTCCTGGGAGTAGTTGTACATCTCGGGGGTGTAGCCGCCGGAGGGGCGCATGTTGACCTCCAGACCGATCACGTCCCCCTTCTTGCCCAGTCCCGCCTGGTCTTCGTTCAGGACGAAGAATTCCAGATGGACGAAGCGGCTCTTAACGCCGAAGGCTTTTACGGTGGCAAGTCCGGCCTTGCGGATCTTCTCCGGAAGCTCCTTCACCAGATAGTACACGGAATCGCCCTGGGTGTTCACGATGTCCATGATGGACAGGGGCGTGATATTGCCGGACTCGAACAGCATCTGCCCCTTGGAATCCACGATGCCGTCGAAGGTCTGGACATAGCCGTTGACGAACTCCTCCATGATGTACACGGCGTCGTCCTTATTGCTGATGAACCACCGGACATCCTCGTCGGATTGCAGCTTGTAGGTGTTGCAGGCGCCCACGCCGCTGTCCGGCTTGACCACCACGGGATAGCCCACGGTGTGGGCAAATTCCAGCGCGTCCTCCAGCCCCTCCACCAGATGATACCGGGCGGTGGGGATACCGGCCTTGGCGTAGTACTTTTTCATGCAGGACTTGAACTTGATCTTGTCCATCTCGTCCAGCTTGGGGCCGGTGGTGATGTTGAATTCGGTGCGCAGGGCCGCGTCCCGCATCAGCCAGTATTCGTTGTTGCTTTCCAGCCAGTCGATCTTGCCGTATTTGTAGGTGAAGAAGGCGACGGCCTTGAACACCTCGTCGTAATTTTCCAGACTGGAAACCTTATAATATTCGTCCAGACTGTCACGCAGCTCCTGCAGCAGATCGTCATAGGGGCTGTCGCCGATGCCCAGCACCCGCATACCGTTATTTTTCAGCTCCCGGCAGAATTTCCAGTAGGTCATGGGGAAATTCGGGGAGATGAATATGAAGTTCTTCATAAATCTCACTCCTTATATCTTTAGCCTAAAAACCAAGGCAGGTAAGTCTGCACCATCTTGTACCACCACGGCCAGTCGTGGTCAACGTCATAGCCCCAGTATTCAAACCGGGTGTGGATGCCCTTCTGGCAGCAGACCGTGTCCAGCCAGCGGGTGGATTCCAGCAGCGGCTCCTCCCACGCGCCCTGACCGCAGACGATCAGGCTCTTCTGGCTGTTGTAGATGCCCTTGTAATAGTGGTCGTCGGGCATGTTCTGCAAGTACAGACAGGGGCAGTTGGCGTACACCAGCTCGTCGCAGTAGTCGCCGAAGAACTCCTTATTGTCGTACAGGCCGGAGATGGCGAAGCAGCTGTCAAACAGGTCGGGACGGCGGTAGTAAAAGTTCGCGGCATGCATGGCGCCCATGGACGCGCCGAAGGTCATAATGCCCTGATCGTGTCCGTTGGCCATACCGGCGACGTGCCGGATATACGGCACCAGCTCATCCACGACGTAGTGGTACCACTTTTCGTGGTTCTCAATGCGCCAGCGGTTGTCCGCTCCTATGGCTGCCCAGCTTTCATTGTCGATGGTGTCAATGGAGAAGACCATGCACTTGCCGGACTCGATCCATGGCGCCCAGTAGTCCACCATTTTGAAGGACTCAAAATCCCAGAACCGCCCTGCCTGACAGGGAATGAAGATCACGGGCTTGCCGCAGCTGCCGTAGATTTTGAATTCCATATCCCGGTTCAGCCAGCCGCTCCAATGCTTTTCGTAGCGAATTTCCATTTCTTTTCCCTCACGTTTTCTCTATATCAAATGCCGAGACACTCCATAAAAATCGGGATCTGCTTTTCCCAGCTGGCCTCCGAGTGATTGCCGCCGGGGACAATGCGGAAGGCCAGATTGACCCCCTTGGTCAGCAGCAGATACACCGCGGAGGGGATGACCGCCTGGCTTGCCACATGGTTGGCCATTTCGTTTTCCCCGTAGTCCATGTAGATGGTCGTGTCCGGACGGATACGCGCCCTGGCGATCAGCTCCATCACCTTTCCCGGCGCGACCCAGAGGCTGGGAGACAGGCAGGCCGCCCGCTGGAAAACGGAATTGTAGGCCGTCGCGCCGTACAGCGCCATCAGGCCGCCCATGGAGGAACCCGAGAGAATGGTGTTCCGCCGGTCGGGCAGGGTGCGGAAATGCTCATCGATATAGGGCTTCAACTCATTTACCATCCAGTTCATGGTGGTGCTGCCCCTGCCCCGGATCTTCCCCAGCTCGGCATTTTCAAAGGTCACAGGGGAATACTCCGACAACCGGCAGTTGCCCTGATGGTTGCACTCCACACCCACGATGATGAGCTGCTTTCCGGTGCGCTCCATGTAGTCGTTCATGCCCCATGACTTGCCGAAGGTCGCGTCCTCGTCAAAGAACACGTTATGCCCGTCAAACATATACATGACGGGATACCGCCGGTCAGGTTCTTCGTCGTAGCTTTCCGGAAGATAGATGTACGCTCTGCGGGGAGTATCCCCGGACAGTCTGGGGATGGTCACATCCCATTTGATAACCATTTGTCATTTCCTCCAATAATGAAGCCGTCTTTTATTGCATATTGCCTAGTATACTGGATATTTTCCCGGTTGTCAACCGGCTGGCAGGAAAAAGATGGTTCCGCACCAGAAACATTTGCCCGCACAAAGCGGACATCCCAAAATCTCTCCGACGCCATAAAAAATCCTGCCTTTCCGAAGAAAAGCAGGATTTTTGTCTTATTACAGGAAATCCGTATTGCCCGTGTCCTGGCTGTTATCGCACCAGTCCGGTTCCGGGGGTATACAGACCGGCTCGGGACGTCTGGGGGGCATTCCGCCGTCCTTGTTCCGGTTGAAGAACAGGAAGAACGGCTCCGTCACGCTGAACACGATGCTCAGCACCAGGAACAGCACGCAGTTGTTGGGGTCAAGGGACTTGAAGATATCGTACAGCGCCATGTAATAGACCACCGCGTAGGCAATGGCAACGCCTACCAGGGGCAGACACAGCCCCAGCACGCCCACCAGCGGCCCTATCGCGGCCTGAACCATGGCCTCCTCGTCGATGCCTCCCGCAGCGCCGATCAATGCCTGCGCCACCATTCCGATTCCGCACGCGACCATCACCAGGCTCAGCACTGTGGTAATGATGTTCAGCGTCAGCAGAACCTTCCGCTTGGACTTATTCTCCCCGTTGACCACATAGCGGTACTGATCGGAAAGCGAACCCACGATCCACGCGCTGGCCACAGGAATCCAGGCCAGCCACGGGTGGTTCAGCCCCCGGCGCTTGGCAATGGTATAAAGACCCAGGGCGCTTAATACATAAGTGGCAATGCCGATCAGCGTCGTGGGAACGCCGCTGAATACCCCGAACAGCAACCCGCTGGACAGGGCGTCACTGATATACGAATATGTGTAGGACATACAAAACCCTCCCTTTCTTTCGGTGGGGATATTTTATCATACGGACGCAGGAAAAGCAATCCTTTTATTTACAGGAGTTACTTCATCAGCCTGCACACCAGTTCGGTGTAAGCATAGGGGTCGTCCAGCGGCAGCTCCGCCATGAGCTGTGCCTGATAGCACAGAAGCTTTGCATAATCCTTTGCCTTTTCGGGGTCTTCGGTCATAGCCTTCTGCATGGCCTGCACCGCCTCATGCTCCGGGTTCAGCTCCAGCACCCGACCCACGGGGAAGGCAAACTCAGGATTCGCCCGCTTCATATACTTTTCCATCTCGAAGCTCATTCCCTCAGCAGGGGTCATGCACACGGGGTGGCTGCCCAGCTCGGAGGACAGCTTGACCTCCTTGACCTGGTCGCCCAGCGTCTCTTTCACGAAGGTCAGCAGACCCTTCATCTCCTCGGCCTTTTCCTCTGCCTGTTTCTTTTCTTCCTCGGTCTGCAAGCCCAGGTCTTCCGTAGAAACATTGCAGAAGGGCTTCTCCATATAGGTCATCAGGGTCTGGGGGACAAACTCGTCCACATCCTCGGTGAACAGCAGCACGTCGTAGCCCTTCTTCGTCAGGGTCTCCACCTGGGGCAGCTTGCTCAGACGCTCCTTATTTTCGCCGGGAGCATAGTAGATCTTCTCCTGACCCTCGGCCATGGCGTCTACGTACTCCTTCAGGGAGATCAGCTTGCCCTGCTTGTGGCTGTAGAACAGCAGCAGATCCTGGGTCGCTTCCTTGTGTGCGCCGTAGTCGGAGACGGTGCCGTACTTCAGCTGACGGCCAAAGGCGGCGTAGAATTCCTCGTACTTCTCCCGGTCGTTTTCCAGCATGGCTTTCAGCTCGGATTTGATCTTCTTCTCGATGTTCCGGGCGATGATGGTCAGCTGGCGGTTGTGCTGGAGCATTTCACGGCTGATGTTCAGGGACAGGTCCTGGCTGTCCACCACGCCGCGGACGAAACGGAAATGCTCGGGCAGCAGGTCTTCGCAGTTGTCCATGATCAGCACGCCGCTGCTGTACAGCTGCAAGCCCCGCTTGTAATCCTTGGTGTAGAAATCGTAAGGCGCCTTGCCGGGGATATACAGCAGCGCCTTGAAGGAAACGTTGCCCTCCACGTTGTAGTGGATGGTACGCAGGGGTTTATTGTAGTCAAAGAACTTGTCCCGGTAGAAGGTCTCGTACTCTTCCTCCGTGACGTCCTTCTTGTCCCGCTGCCAGATGGGCACCATGGAGTTCAGGGTCTCCATCTCGGTGTAGGACTCGTACTTGGGCGCTTTATTTTCCTCACCCTCGGCGTTCTCGTCCTTCGGCTCCTCCACGGGGCGGGACTTGGTGACCTCCATCCGGATGGGGTAGCGGATGTAGTCGGAGTACTTGCGGATCAGGCTGCGGATCTCGTATTCTTCCAGATACTCGGAGTATTTTTCGTCCTCGGTATCGGCTTTCAGGGTCATGATGACGTCCGTTCCGGGAGCGTCCTTTTCCGTTTCCTCAATGGTATAGCCGTCCGCCCCATCAGAGACCCACTTCCATGCCTTGTCCTCGCCGTACTTCTTGGAGATAACGGTGATGGAGGAAGCCACCATAAAGGCGGAATAGAAACCGACACCGAACTGACCGATGATATCGATGTCCTCGTTCTTCTCCATGGCCTGCTTGAAGCCCAGAGAGCCGGACTTGGCGATGGTACCGAGATTCTCGATCATTTCCTCTTTGGACATGCCGATGCCGTTATCGGAAACGGTCAAGGTGCGGTTTTCGGGGTCACGGGTGATGGTGATGGCGAATTCGTCCCGGTTGATGCCCACCTTGTCGTCGGTCAGCGCCGTGTAGGCCAGCTTATCGATGGCGTCGGAGGCGTTGGAGATGATCTCCCGAAGGAAAATCTCCTTGTGGGTATAAATGGAGTTAATCATCAGGTCAAGAAGACGCTGAGACTCCGCTTTGAATTGCTGCTTTTCCATAATCAATACACATCCTTGGTTTATTTAGCACTCTAGGTGTTTGAGTGCTAATATTATAGCGCACCCGTGGAAAAAAGCAAGGGCTTTCGTAAAAATTTCTCGATTTATTCATAATTGGCGCAATCGTGATTGATTATTTCAAATTATGTGGTATTATTATCCTGTATAGTTATGTGCAGCGGTATGCTGCCGCGAAAAATGGAAGCTCTGATTAAATCGCCGACAGCCGAAGGCGATTTATTCAGAGATTCCAGAAGTTAAGGAGTAAGAAATGATTACAGTAAGCAATCTCGGTATGCAGTTTGGCGGTCAGTGGCTGTTCCAGCACGTTGACCTGCAGTTCCTCCCCGGCAACTGCTATGGCATCATCGGCGCTAACGGCGCGGGCAAATCCACGTTCCTGCGCATCCTGACGGGGGAATTGGACTCCACCAACGGCTCCGTCACCATCGACCCCACCAAGCGGGTCTCCGTCCTGAAGCAGAACCAGAACGCCTATGACGATTACACCGTCATGGACACGGTCATCATGGGCAACGCCCACCTGTACGAGGTCATGAAGGAGAAGGACGCCATCTACGAAAAGCCGGACTTCACCGACGAGGACGGCCTGCGGGCTGCCGACCTGGAAGCCGAATTCGCCGAGCTGGGCGGCTGGGAAGCGGAATCCGACGCCTCCCGCCTGCTGCAGGGTCTGGGCATCGGCACGGAGCTGCACTATGAGCAGATGGCCTCCGTCGATCCCCGTCTCAAGGTGAAAATTCTGCTGGCGCAGGCGCTGTTCGGCAACCCCGACATCGTCATGCTGGACGAGCCGACCAACAATCTGGACATCGAAGCCATCAACTGGCTGGAGGATTTCCTTCTGGACTTCCCCGGCATGGTCATCGCGGTGAGCCATGACCGCCACTTCCTGAACACCGTCTGCACCCACACCGTGGACATCGACTACGGCAAAATCAAGATGTACGTGGGCAACTACGACTTCTGGTACGAGTCCTCCCAGATGGTGCAGGCCATGCTGCGCAACAAGAACAAGCGCAATCAGGAAAAGATCGAAGAATTGCAGCTGTTCATCCAGCGTTTCTCCGCCAACAAGGCCAAAGCCAAGCAGGCCACCGCCCGCCGCAAGCTCCTGGACAAGCTGACCGTGGAGGAAATGCCCTGCTCCACCCGCCGTTATCCCTTCGTGGGCTTCCAGCCCGAGCGGGAGCTGGGCAAGGACGTGCTCACCGTCAAGGACGTGTCCGTCACCGTGGACGGCGTGAAGCTGCTGGACAAAGTGTATTTCTCCGTGAACCGGGGGGACAAGATCGCCTTTGTGGGCGAAAACGAGCTGGCGCAGACCGCCCTGTTCAAAATTCTCATGGGCGAGCTGGAGCCGGACGAGGGCAGCGTCAAGTGGGGCGTATCCACCATCCGCAGCTATCTGCCCAAGGACAATTCCCCCTACTTTGACGGGAATCAGATGGAACTGGTGGACTGGCTGCGTCAGTATTCCGCCAAGAAGGACGACGTGTACCTCCGGGGCTTCCTTGGGCGGATGCTGTTCAGCAACGAGGACGTGTTCAAGCCCGTGAACGTCCTCTCCGGCGGCGAAAAGGTGCGCTGTATGCTCAGCCGGATGATGCTCTCCGGAGCCAACGTGGTGCTTCTCGACCAGCCCACCAACCATCTGGACATGGAGTCCATTCAGGCGGTGAACAAGGGTCTGGAAGCCTTCCCCGGCGTGGTGCTGCTGGCCTCCCACGACCACGAACTGCTGACCTCTACCTGTAACCGGGTCATCGCCTTCCAGCCCGACGGCACCATCATCGACAAGTACGGCACTTACGACGATTACCTCGCATGGATGGCCGAGCGGAGACAGCAGGGCTGATTTCTATTTCAGAAATATGGAGTAAGATATGGAAAAAATTCTTGATATCATCACCGAAAAAATGGAGCGCGCCTTTGCCGACGCCGGCTATGACGCCTCCTACGGCCGGGTGACGGTCTCCAACCGCCCCGACCTGTGCGAATACCAGTGCAACGGCGCTCTGGCCGCCGCGAAGCAGTACCACTGTGCCCCCATCCAGATTGCAAAGGCAGTGGCAGAAAAGCTGGACGCCGCCGACTATTCTCTGGTGGAGGCCGTCATGCCGGGCTTCATTAACCTGAAGCTCTCCGGGGCGTTTCTGGAAACCTATCTGGAAAGCATGCGCATCGCCCCCGATTTTGGTGTTGCGAAAACAGGCGTGGGGAAGACCATTGTGGTAGACTACGGCGGCGCCAACGTGGCGAAGCCCCTGCACATCGGTCATCTGCGCCCCGCCATCATCGGCGAAGCCATGAAGCGGCTGTACGCCTTCTTCGGATACAATACCATCGGCGACGTGCATCTGGGGGACTGGGGTCTGCAAATGGGTCTGATTATCGCAGAACTGCAGGACCGTCAGCCGAACCTTCCCTATTTCGACCCGGACTTTACGGGAGAGTACCCCACTGAGCCTCCCTTCACCCTGTCGGACTTGGAGGAGCTTTACCCCGCCGCCTCCGCCCGGAAGAAGGTGGACGAGGCTTTCGCCCAGCGCGCCCACACCGCGACCTTTGAGTTACAGCAGGGCCGCCGGGGTTACCGCGCCATCTGGCAGCACATCATGAACGTGTCCCTGCCCGACCTGCGGCGGATTTATGACAGTCTGGACGTTCACTTTGAAAAGTGGCTGGGGGAAAGCGACGCCGACCCCTATATCCCCGCCATGGTCGCGGAGATGAAGGAAAAGGGCTACGCCGTTCTCTCCGAAGGCGCGTGGGTCATCCCCGTGGCCGAGGAAACGGACAAGAAGGCGGTTCCCCCCTGCATTCTGGTCAAGTCCGACGGCTCCTCCATCTACGCCACCACCGACCTTGCCACCATGGTTCAGCGGATGCAGGACTGGCACCCCGACAAGATGCTCTACGTCACCGACAAGCGGCAGGCGCTGCACTTTGAGCAGGTGTTCCGCGCCGCCCGGAAGTGCGGCATCGTCCCCGACACCACTGCCTTGGAGCATATCGGCCA
The DNA here is from genome assembly GCA_000434635.1 of Firmicutes bacterium CAG:110. Classification (GTDB taxonomy): domain Bacteria; phylum Bacillota; class Clostridia; order Oscillospirales; family Oscillospiraceae; genus Faecousia. The sequence goes on from HF988135.1 coordinate 8,708, forward strand.
CGGCACCATGAACGGCAAGGACGGGAAGCCCTTCAAGACCCGTGACGGCGGCGTGCTCCGTCTGGAAACCCTCATCGCCGATATGACGGCCTTCGTCCGGGCAAAGGTCGTGGAAAACAAAATCGTGGACGCCTCCGAAGTGGACGATACCACCGCGAAAATCGCCCTTGCCGCCCTGAAATACGGCGATCTCAGCAACCAGCCCACCAAGGACTACAACTTCGATCTGGAGCGCTTCGCCGCCTTCGAGGGCAACACCGGCCCCTACATTCTCTATACCATCGTCCGCATCAAGTCCATTCTGGCAAAATATGGCGACTGGGCGCACCTGCCCATCCAGCCCCCGGCGAACCCCTTCGCCAAGGACTTGATGAACGTCATCACCCGCTTACAGCCCACGCTGGAAACCGCCCTGGCTTCCTCCGCGCCCAACCTGATCTGCGCCTACATCTACGAGTTGGCAGGCGCGGTGAACAAATTCTACCACGAAACTCCCGTCCTCAAGGAAGCGGACGAAACCCTGAAAGCCGGACACATCGCCCTGCTGGGCTTAGCCAAAAACATTCTGGAAACCTGCATCCACATCCTCGGCTTCTCCGCCCCGGAGAAAATGTAAGAAAGGCCGCAATATGAGACGCAGAATTCTCCTGATCGTCTTTTCCTGTATCCTTCTTATCCTGAGTCTCGTCATATTTGACCGGATAAATGCCCGGAACGCCGCTCCCATGCCTGTGCCATCCGTCTCAGGCGGCTATTACGAGAACGGCTTCACGCTGCGCCTGACCGCGCCGTCCAACGGCAGTATCTATTACACCACGGACGGCAGCACTCCCACGGCTGATTCTACGCTGTATCAGGATGGAATCCCCCTGAAAAATCGGTCTTCCGAACAGAATCTGTACAATTCCGTCCAGAACGTTGTGACTGACTGGAAAAATTACACGCCCGATCCCCAGCCGGTGGAAAAAGGAACGGTCATTCGGGCAGTCTTCGTAAACGAACGGGACATTGCCAGTGAAATCCTGACGCAGACCTACTTCATCGGACTCCAGCCTCCGGAACGGGGCTACACGCTGTCGCTTGTTTTCGAGTACGATGATCTGTTCGGTGAGGACGGGATTTATGTTACCGGAAAGGAATATGACGAGTGGTATCTGAGCGGCGACTCTTCAACGGAAGCACCGGTTCCGAACTTTGAGAAAAAGCGCGAGGTCAGGGCCACGGCGGAGTTGCTTGGCGAATCAGGCGACATTCTAAATCAGGCTGTCGGCTTACGGTTACAGGGCAACACCGCCCGAGCGGAACGAAACAAACGTCTCACGATTGCAGCCAGGGAGGAATACAGCGGCAGCAATACCTTTCAGGCAGCCCTCTATAAAGGCATAAGCACCCACGCTGTTATGCTGAAAAGCTACTTTCCCGACACGCTCGCCTCACGCCTTGTTTCAAACCGCTCCGTATCCGTCCAAGGGAGCATTCCAGTTAAGGTATTCCTGAATGGGGAGTTCCTGTATAACAGCTATATGCTCGAGCGCTACGACAAGCAATATTTTCGGCAGCACTATAATGTTGACGGGTTCGTTTTGGTCAAAGACGGAGCCGTCCATGACGAGGACACTTCCTCTGCGGACAATATCCGCTATCAGGAGTACATGGGCTGGGTCGCTGACACTGACTTTTCCGATCCGCAGGAGTGGGCAGCGTTTCAGGAACAAACGGACGTACAGAGTTATATTGATTACATCGTAACAAATTACTATCTGTGCAACATCGATTTAAGCGACAATCACAACTATGTTCTCTGGCGCAGTACATCCCGCGGAAAATCGCCCTACGCTGACCAGCGGTGGAGATGGTGTATTTACGATATTGACGCCCTCGCGTGGATGCCATACCGCCCCAAATATGGCAATGTTGTGGAAATCAACGCCTTCTCCAACGATTTCACCTTTGATCTGGATTCCACAACCCTTTTCCGTTCCCTGAAAAGCAGCCCGGAGTTCCGGGAGCGGTTTGTCCTGTCCTTCATGGACATGCTCAACAACAACTTTTCCCCCGCAAATGTGGAGAAGGTGCTGGCCGACTACGGCTACACGCTGGACTGGCTGGACGGATTCTTCCGGAAGCGCCCGGCCTATGCGGTAACGCACCTCGCCGAGGAATTTGACCTGACCGGTTCTCTGGAAACCGTGACGGTCACGACTGCGCATCCGGAAATGGGAAGCGTGACGGTCAACACTTCCCTGCTCGACCTGTCGTCAGGCAGCTGGTCGGGGCAGTATTTTACAGACTATCCCATCACCGTTACGGCCGCCGCCAACGACGGTTACGAATTTGTGGGATGGAAAGGAGACGCGGACGGAGCCGGGGAAACGGTCACAGTTTCTGTTGACGGCGGGATTACTCTGGAAGCCGTATTTGCGAAGGTACAATGAGAGAACTTGAAAAACTACTCCATTCGGATGTTTCCGAGGACAAACATTATCGGAACGAGCTGAAATACGTCTGCTCCGAGGGAGAGCTTCAGCTGATCCTCGCAAGAATACGCCACATTTGTCCTTCGGATTCCCATGCGTCGGCAACAGGGACATACAGCATCCGAAGCATCTACTTTGACGATGCGCAGAACCGCTGCTTTTTGGAAAACGAAAACGGCACCGACCCCAGAGAGAAGTTCCGTATCCGAATCTACAATGCCTCGGATCGCCGCATCACGCTGGAATGCAAACGGAAAGAGCATACCATGACCAATAAGGTCAGCTGTCCGCTGACGAAAGACCAGCTTATTATGATTCTGAATGGGTCTTTGCCGGAATCCGCCGTTGACAGCGACCTGCTGCGAAAGCTTTTCTTACTGCACGAGCAGGACAATCTGAAGCCGAACGTGATCGTTGCCTACGAGCGCACCCCCTTCGTGTACGCGCCCGGGAATGTCCGGATTACCTTTGACCGGAACATTGGAAGCACTACGAACATCTCCGGCTTCTTTGACCCCTACCTGCCCCTGCGGCCGGTTCTCCCCACCGGCAAGCACATTCTGGAAGTAAAGTACGACGCGTTTCTGCCGGACTTCCTGTACGAAGTCATGAATCTGGGCAGACTGACCCAGACCGCGTTCTCAAAGTATTATTTATGTAGAAAATTCACAGTATAAGGAGAAAAACATGAGCATTCAGGATGTTTTAAAAAAATCGTTTTTGAACCAGTTCAATTCTGACCTCTCTACCACGTCCATCGTAGGAACGCTGATTCTCACCGCCCTGATCGGCACGTACATCTTCGTGATCTACCGTGCCGTCTGCCGGAAAGCCTTCTATTCCAAGTCCTTCGCCATTTCCCTGCCGGTGATTTCCATGATCACCGCCTCCATCATCATCTCCATTCAGTCCAGCGTTGTAATCTCTCTTGGCATGGTGGGTGCGCTGTCCATCGTCCGTTTCCGAACTGCGGTAAAAGACCCCATGGATTTGGCGTTTTTGTTCTGGACGATTTCTGTGGGCATCATCTGCGGTGCCGGTCTGTTTGAGGTTGCCGTGGAAGCCTCCATTCTGATTACCATAGTCATGCTGCTTCTTCATTTTGTCCCCAACGTGAAGCCCGCGCTGCTCCTGCTGGTCAACGGCACGGATTCCAAAATTCAGGCCGAGCTGGAGCAGGTGCTGAAAGACGGCACCCGGTTTTACAAAATCAAGTCCCGGAATATGACCGGCACGGGCATTGACATGATCGTTGAGCTGAAGACGAAAGACGAGGGTGCCCTGATGGAAAAGGTTCTCGCCATTCCCGCAGTAGAAAGCGCCACCCTGATGACCCACGACGGAGAGATTACATATTAAATTCAACAAAGTATTTCCCCGCAGCCAATGGCTG
>HF988135.1:12651-26438 GCA_000434635.1 Firmicutes bacterium CAG:110
CCCAGAGCGGTTTTAACTGTTTTCATGAGGGATCAATAGAACTTTCTCTTGTTCTTACGGGCAGCTTCGGACTTCTGCTTCCGCTTCAGGCTGGGGCTGACGTAATGCTCACGCTTCTTGACCTCAGCAATCACGCCTTCCTTGGCACAGCTGCGCTTAAAACGACGCAGAGCGCTCTCCAGAGACTCGTTCTCCTTGACGCGAATTTCAGACATTGTTTTCCCTCCCTCCGATGGCATCCGGCTCGATCCAGGATGCTTTCAGGGCCATACCGGCTTGATACATTATAATTGTTCTTTCCCGAATTGTCAAGGAATAATTCTAAAAATTCACAAATTATACGGAACTCCAAAGAAAATCCGAAACCATTCAGGAAATCGGATCACTTGACGATCAGGTTGACCAGCTTGTTCTTTACCACAATGGTCTTCACGATCTGGCCGCCCTGCTTCTGCAGGAACTTGGCAATCTTTTCGTCCGCCACGGCGTTTGCCACCACTTCCTCGTTGGAAAGATCGGCGTCCATCAGCACGGTGCCGCGCATCTTGCCGTTGACCTGCACCGCGATGTTCACCTCGGCATCCTTGCACTTTTCCTCGGAATAGGTCGGCCAGCTTTCGTAGGCGATGGTATCGTCATGTCCCAGCAGCTGCCAGATTTCCTCGCCCACGTGGGGCGTGATGCAGGAAAGCATCTTGATGAAGCCCTCGGCATAGGCCTTGGGGCAGCTGCCGTTCTTATAGACCTCGTTGACGAACACCATCATCTGGGCAATGGCCGTGTTGAAGCCCAGCGCCTCAAAGTCGGAGGTGACCTTCTTCACCGTCTGGTGATAGATCTTGGTGAGCTTGCCGTCGTCGGTATCGGTGATGTTCTTCTCCTCGGTGAAGAAGTTCCAGACGCGGTTGATGAACTTCTTTGCGCCCACCACGCCGGTGGTGCTCCAGGGCTTGGATACCTCCAGCGGTCCCATGAACATCTCGTACAGCCGCAGGGTATCCGCGCCGTACTCCCGCACCACGTCGCTGGGATTCACCACGAATTCCGGGAAGCGCTTGCCCATCTTGATGCCGTTCTCACCCAAGATCATGCCCTGATGCACCAGCTTCTTGAACGGCTCCTTCACGGGAGACAGCCCCTGATCGTACAGGAAGCGGTTCCAGATCCTTGAATACATCAGGTGACCCACGGCGTGCTCCGGGCCGCCAACATACAGGTCAACGGGCATCCAGTGCTTCGCAAGCTCGGGGTCGCAGAACACCTTGTCGTTCTTGGGGTCGATATAGCGGAAATAATACCAGGAGGAACCGGCGCTGCCGGGCATGGTGGAAGTCTCCCGGACGCCGTGAATGCCGTTACGGTCATACTTCTTCCACTCAGTGGCGTTTTCCAGCGGCGCCTGACCGTTGCGTCCCTTGTAATCCTCCAGCTCCGGCAGGATCAGGGGCAACTCATCGTCGGGCAGGAAGTAGGTCTTCCCGTCGTCGGTGTACACGCAGGGAACCGGCTCGCCCCAGTATCTCTGACGGGCGAAAATCCACTCCCGGAAATGGTAGTTGACCTTTCTTCTGGCCACGCCGGCCCTTTCCAGCTTGCAGGTGATGGCCTCCTTGGCCTCCTCCACCGTCAGACCGGTGAACTCTTCGGAGTTGATGAGCCTGCAGCCCTTGCCCAGATAATCCTGCTTCTCAAAGGCGTGCTCGGACACGTCCGCGCCGTCAATGACCTGAATCATGGGGATGTTATGCACCTGGGCGTACTCAAAGTCACGCTGGTCGTGACTGGGGACAGCCATGACCGCGCCGGTGCCGTAGCTCGCCAGGACGAAGTCGCCGATGAACACTGGCACCTGCTTGCCGTTGACAGGGTTGATGGCGTAGACGCCCTCCAGACGGCAGCCGGACTTGGTTTTGTTCAGCTCGGTACGATCCATGTCGCTCTTCTTCACGGATTCGTCGATGTACGATTGAACCGCTTCCTTGTTCTGCACCCGGTCCATCAGGCTCTGCACGATCTTGCCGTCGGGGGCAAGCACCATGAAGGTAATGCCGTAAATTGTCTCGATGCAGGTGGTGTAGATGGAGAATTCACCGCCGCCCACCAGCTGGAAATCCACCTCCACACCGGTGGATTTGCCGATCCAGTTGCGCTGGATCTCCTTGGTGGATTCCGGCCAGTCGATCTCGTTGAGACCTTCCAGCAGCTTCTCCGCAAAGGCGGGCTGGTCGATGACCCACTGCATCATGTTCTTCTTGACCACGGGATAGCCGCCCCGCTCGGACTTGCCGTCGATGACCTCGTCGTTGCTGAGCACGGTGCCCAGCTCCTCGCACCAGTTCACGGGCATCTCAATGCGCTTGGCGTAGCCCGCCTCGTAGAGCTTCTTGAAGATCCACTGCGTCCACTTATAGAAGGACGGGTCGGACGTGGCGATCATCTTCGACCAGTCGTAATCGAAGCCAAGCTCCTTCAGCTGAGCGGAGAAGGTCTCGATGTTCTTCTGGGTAAATCCGTTGGGATGATGGCCGGTATTCACGGCGTACTGCTCCGCCGGCAGGCCGAAGGAGTCATAGCCCATGGGGTGCAGCACGTTGTAGCCCTGCATCCGCTTCATGCGGGAGACGATATCCGTCGCCGTGTAGCCCTCGGGATGGCCCGCGTGCAGGCCGACGCCGGAGGGATACGGGAACATATCCAGCACATAGTATTTGGGCTTGGAGAAATCCCACACGTCGGTGTAGAAGGTATTATGCTCCTGCCAGTACTTGTGCCACTTGGCCTCAATTTTTGCGTAATCGTAATTCATGCCGAACACACCTCTCAAACCGGCTGCATTTCGGTCAGCCGGATATATACTAATTCTCTTCGATGACGATATCCCGGATATCCACAAGTTCCGCGTCCGCCCACAGGCGTTCCAGATCGTAGAACTTCCGGGCTTCTTCGGTAAAAACGTGGACGACAATGCTGCCGTAATCCAGCAGCTCCCAGGAATTGCCCCGGTGGCCTTCCCGGCTGAACATCTGCTCCCCCAGCTGCTCCAGCGTGTACTCGGCATAGTCGCAGAGCGTCTTGACGTGGGTGCTGGAAGTGCCGGTGCAGATCAGGAAATAATCCGCCAGCGAGCTGACCCGGTCAATTTTCAGCAGCTTGATGTTCTGTCCTTTTTTGGCGTCCAGCGCCTTGGTAACCTCGTAAGCGATTTCTTTTGGGGTTAACATAACTTCTTCCTTTCTACAGGGCTTCTGCTTCCTGACGGTTTAGCCAGTCCAGAGCTTCTCTGGACTCCGGCGAAACCTCGTTCCCCTGCTCCTTCAGATGTTCCAGCGTCATTTCCAGCCCCAGCTTCAGCGCCGCGGTCAGGTCGGAAAACGCCAGCTCCCGAAGCTGTTCCACGCCGGGAAAGCTTCGGTTCGGCTCCATATAGTCTGCCACATAAATGATGGTTTCCAGCAGATTCATGTCCGCTTTTCCCGTGGTGTGGCTGCGGATGGCGGAGACCACCGCTTCGTTTTCCCCGAAAATCCGCTCCGCCACCATGGAACCGGTGAGTGCGTGGAGGGTTCGGGGGTATTTTCTTGAAAATTCGCCTAATATTTTACCATATTCGGCACAGACTGTCAACTGCAGCGGCCCGTCCAGCGCCTTGGTAATATCGTGGAGAATGCCCGCCCGGGCGGCGTCGGTCACGTCCGCGCCCCAGCGTTTGGCCAGCGCCACCGCCGTATCCCGGCAGCCTAAGACATGCGCCACCCGGTTGGGGTTCAGCAGCCGAACGACCACCTGCTCCAGCTCTCCCATAGGAAGATTTTTCCATTGGGCATTTACATCGTACAGCCCGTGTTCCCGAATGTACGCCGCCACGCCCGGGGACAGGAACGGACCCGCGCAGTGGAACGCCAGCATCCGCCGCAGCTGGGTGGAGGAAATATCGACAATGTCGTTTTCCACCAGTCGGATTTTTGCCCCCCGCTGTTCCAGCTTTGCCTTACTTTCGGCAACGGCGGTTTTTTCCCCCTTGCTGCCCCGGTAGAAAACGCCCAGCTCCACATTTTTCAGGATGTCGTCGGGCTGCTTCCACTGATCGAAGCACAGGAACATATCGCTGCCCATGAGCAGAATCAGCTCCGCGTCAGGATAGCGCTCCTTCAGCTCCGATACGGTCTGGAAGGTGTAGCTGACGCCGCCCCGGTTCAGCTCGATGTCCGAAACCTCGGCCTTCGGACAGTCCGCCGCCGCAATGCGCAGCATTTCGAGCCTTTGCCGCGGGGTGGGCGAGTGCTCCGGTATCGCCTTGTGGGGCGCAATACTCGTGGGGACGATCACGAGCTTATCGAGGTTCAGCGCCGTGACCGCCTGCTTCGCCGCCTGAATGTGGCCGGCGTGTGGGGGATTGAAGGTTCCACCGTAAATGCCGATTCGTTCCATTTGCACCGCTCCTGTACCTGTTTATCCCGCAAAATGCGGAAGAAAAATTCCGCTGCTGTTCCTTTGTGGCACCGTTCGGGTTATTTCTGCTTTCTCTGCTGCCGTTCCCGGCTTTGCTCAATGGACTTTTCGATGGCCTGTTCCCGGAAATACTGGTTGCGCTGTTCCCGCGCCTGACGGGCTGCCTGACGGCGGGCGCGAACGCCCTTGCCTACCGGGTCAGCCTTGGACTTGGGGGTCTCCTTGTGTTTGGCACGGCCGGTCTGGTTGCGCTCGGCCTGACATTTTTCGCTGAACCGCCAGATGACGAACTTGGAACCGACGCAGGAAATGCCGTCGGCGCCGGTGGCCTCGCAGATGGCGTCGGACACCTCGCGCGCACTCATCAGGGCAGTTTCCAGCACCTTGCCCTTCACCAGCTCCCGTGCGGTGAGCAGCTTGTCCGCTTCCGCGACCACCGCCTCCGTCACGCCGTCCTTGCCCACCATCAGGGTGGTTTCCAAGCTGTTCGCCTGCGCCCGGAACTCGGCGCGCTGTTTACTTGTCAGCATAGCCTTCCTCCTTGAGTTTGTCGTAAAATGCCCGCAGCGCCACCGCCCGGTGGGACACCTGATTCTTTTCCTCAGGCGTCACCTCCGCCAGCGTCTTGCCGAAGGGCGGATAGTAGAAAATGGGATCATAGCCGAAGCCGCCCGTCCCGGCGGGGGCGCGCAGCAGCTCGCCGTGCACCTCGCCCCGGGCCTGAATCACCTTGCCTTCAGGCGTGACCATGGTGATGACGCAGACGAACTGCGCCTGACGCTGGCCGTCGGGGACATTTTCCGTGTTTTTCAGCAGCAGCTGCAATCTGCCCCAGTCGTCCAGCGTATCGTCGAAGCCGTACCGGGCGGAGTAGATGCCGGGTTCCCCGTTCAGGGCGTCCACGGCAATGCCGGAATCGTCCGCCAGCGCCGGAAGCCCGGTGGCCCGCATGACTGCGTTGGCTTTCAGAAAGGAATTTTCCTCAAAGGTAGTTCCCGTTTCCTCCACATCAATATCCACGCCAAGGTCGGACTCCATCACCAGTTCCATGTCAAATTTCTCGGTGATTTTCCGGATTTCTTCCCATTTATGTCTGTTTTTGCTTGCCAAAACTACTTTCATCTTTCTCGCCTCTCAAGATACCCAGTAAGCAATCAACGCCAGCAGCCACAGGTGCGCAGGGTAAAAAACATAGAAAAAGTATTTTCCAAATTTACCGGTATTTCCTCGCTTGCCATTATACAGATGCAGCACCGGGAGCACCAATATAAACAGGAAATCCGAATTGAACGCCAGCATGGACAGCGTCTCTGCCACCGTGTCATAGGGGGCAAAGGACACGAGCAGCAGTGCCGCCGACAGCACCAGGCACCAGACATCCCGCAGACGAGATTTTCCATAAGTCAGATGCGCAATCAGCATAAAGGGAAGCACCGTAAGTCCACCCTCCGCCACAATGCTGCCAACTGCCAGTATCCCAGCCGCCGCAAGAATTTTCAGTGGCTTCCAGGAGAAGTATTGCAGCGCTGCAAGCATGGTTGCGCCAAGCGCGAGGGTCAGAAAAATATTGTTTAAAACCGTGATGCCTTTGCTTTGCAGCAACACCCTCAGCGCCAGATTTCCCAGCAGCATCCCACCGGCCGCAAGGTAAAGCCGAAGCAGATATCTGCGCAGGTCATGGGTATACCGCACGCCCTCCGCAACGCAGTAGGCAAACCAAACCGCCACGCCGCGGGAAAGTACATGAAACACCATCGCCAGGTTTTCCGGAATCAGTCCCGGAACATGGTCTAAGTGATCCAGCACCATCAGGAAAGCCATAAGCAGCTTGATCTGGTACTGGTTCCATGCCAGCATTTTCTTCATAAGAGCACCTCCACAAAAGCTCTTGCATCAAAGGGCATCAGGTCGTCCGCCTGCTCGCCCACGCCCACAAACTTCACGGGGATTTGCAGGGCGTCCGCCACGGCGATGACGATGCCGCCCTTGGCGGTGCCGTCCAGCTTGGTCAGGGCAATGGCCGTGACCCCCGCAATTTCCTTGAACTGTTTTGCCTGAATCAGGCCGTTCTGGCCGGTGGTGCCGTCCAGAACCAGCAGAACCTCCTTGGCGGCGTCGGGCAGCTCCCGCGCCACAATGCGGCTGATCTTGTTCAGCTCGTTCATCAGGTTCGTCTTGTTGTGCAGCCGTCCGGCGGTGTCGATGAGGATGACATCCACATCCCTGGCCTTGGCGGACTGAATGCCGTCAAACACCACGGAGGCCGGGTCTGCCCCCTCGTGCTGGCGGACAATGGACGCACCGCTCCTGCCCGCCCAAATTTCCAGCTGGTCTGCGGCAGCCGCCCGGAAGGTATCTCCCGCCACCAGCATGACCTTCTTTCCCTGAGAGGTCAGCTGCTTCGCGATCTTGCCGATGGTGGTAGTCTTGCCCACGCCGTTGACGCCGATGACCAGAATCACGCTGGGGTGGGTGGACAGATTCAGCTCCGTGTCCCCCACGGAAAGCATATCCACCAGAATTTCCTTCAGCGCTTCCCGGGCTTCCTCCGTGGTTTTCAGGTGCTGCTCCCGGACGGCCTTGCGCAGCCGTCCCACAGCCTTGACGGAGGTGTCCACGCCCAGATCCGCCAGAATCAGGCTCTCCTCCAATTCATCGTAAAAATCGTCGTCGATTTCGGAAAAGCCGGAAAACACGCTGCCCAGCGTGCCGCTGAGCGCTTCCCGGGTCTTGGTCAGTCCGGCCTTGATCTTGTCAAAAAAGCCCATAAAAATCTCCTCTTTATTCCACGATTCCCAAATATTCTTCCATCTGGTTCAAGTCCAGCCGCAGCAGCTTGCTCACGCCCTGCTCCTGCATGGTCACGCCGTAAAGCACGTCGGAGGCTTCCATGGTGCCCCGGCGGTGGGTGATGACGATGAACTGGGTCTTCTTCGCCAGATTGTGAAGATAGCTGGCAAACCGCTCCACGTTCCGGTCGTCCAGTGCCGCGTCGATCTCGTCCAGCAGACAGAAGGGCGTCGGCCGCACCTTCAGAATGGCGAAGTACAGCGCCGTAGCCACGAATGCTTTCTCGCCGCCGGAGAGCAGCGTGATGGTCTTGACCTGCTTTCCGGGGGGCTGGACGCGAATTTCAATGCCGCAGGTCAGGGGATTTTCCGGGTCTTCCAGAACCAGCTGTCCCTTGCCGCCGCCGAACATTTCTTCAAAAGTCTGCCCAAAATAGTGGTCGATTTTCCCGAACTCCGAAACAAAAATGGTGGTCATCTCTTTGGTGATGTCCCGGATGACGCTTTCCAGCTCCCGCTTGGAGGTCAGCACGTCGTCCCGCTGGGAAGCAAGGTACGTGTAGCGCTCGTTGACCCGGGCATATTCCTCGATGGCGCCCAGGTTGGGCGTACCCAGCGCGGCAATTTTCCGTTTCAGCTCTGCCGCACGACGGTTTCCGGCGGTGACGTTTTCGATCTCCCCCCGATGCTCCGGGGCAGTGCCGGGGGTCAGGCCGTAGGAATCCCACAGCTTGTCCACGATCTGCTTTTCCTCCATGGAGGAAGTGACCTTCTTCTGTTCCAGCAGTGCGCAGGCGCGCTCCATGTTGAGAATGTCCTTGTTCTTTTCCTGTGCGTCCCGCTCGGCGCGGGTCTTGGAGGCTTCCGCTTCCGCCCGGTCTTCCAGCGTCTTTTGCATCAGGGCGTTCATCCGGTCGGACTCCCCGTCGTTTTCCTCCTGCTTGATTTTCAGCTGGGCGATCTCTCCTTCCAGACGGTGGGTGTCCTCCCGGATGGCATCCGCCAGCGCTTCCTTCTTCTCCCGGTCGCCCTCCATGGCTGCCCGGAGGTTCTGGAGGTCCGCAATGTGGGTCAGCGCCGTACCCCGCTCGGCTTCCAGCGCCGCTTCCGCAGTTTTCAGCTCCGTCATCTGTCCGGTGATGGCGGCGTTCGCTTCCGCCGCTTCCGTCTGACTGCCTTCCAGCTGTGCCAGCGTCTGCCGGGTCTCGGCAAGCTGCTGGGTGTAAACCTGAATTTTCGCCTGCTGGGCGGCATAGCGCTCCCGGTCGGAGGTCTGCCGCGCGTTCAGCGCGTCCCGCTCCCGCTGAGCGGAGGTTTCCGCTTCCACGATGGCGTTCAGCAGAATTTCAAACTGCTTCTCCTGCCCCTGCAAGCGCAGTACCTGATCCTCCGCGCCGCGAAGCTGATCCTGCGCCGCCTTCATCTGGAATTCCACCTGGTCGCACTGCCGCTGGGCTTCCTGCAGATCCGCCTGCGCAACCAGCAGCTCCTGTTCCAGCTTCTTTTCCTGCGCCGTCAGCTTTTCCAGCTCGTTGGCACGGGACAGAATGCCCGCTTCCTTATTTACGGAGCCGCCGGTCATGGAGCCGCCGGGGTTCATGACCTGGCCGTCCAGGGTGACGATCTTGAAGCGTCCCCGATACTTCTGAGACATGGCGATGGCCGCGTCCATATCGGACACGATGACCGTCCTGCCCAGCAGATTTTCCACAATGCCCCGGTACTTTTCATCGCTCGCGGTCAATTCAGACGCAATGCCCACGAATCCTCGGCAATTTTCCAGCCCGGTCTCCTGTAAGCTCCTGCCCTGAATATTGGACATAGGCAGGAACGTCGCCCGACCGCCGCCGGTGCGTTTCAGATAGCCGATGGCCGCCTTGCCGTCCTGCTCCGTTCCAACCACGATCTGCTGCATGGCCGCGCCCAGGGCGATCTCAATGGCCACCGTATAGCTGTCCTCGGTGCGGATCAGCCGGGACACGGGACCGTGGATATTCCGCAGCGCGCCCCGCTGGGCTTCCTGCATTACCATGCGGACAGCCTTGTTATAACTTTCAAAATCCCGTTCCATTGCCCGGAACACTCTGGCCTTGGCCGTCACGGAATCCCGCCGGGAGGTCATGTCCCGGATTTTTTCCTGCAATTCGTCCCGGCGTTTGACCCGGGTATTCTGCCGGAGGGTGTAGCCCGCGATGGTGTTGTTGGCCGCGGTCACTTCCTCCTGAGCTTTTTTCAGTTCCCTGCGGCAGCCATCCAGATTGGTCTGGGCTTCCTGCTGTCTGGCCGCGCCGGCGGACAGGTCGGCATTCAGCTGCTCCAACCGCTCCTTGGTCTGCGCCATGCTTTCTTCCAGACCCCGCACGTCTGCCTGACGTCCCGCGACATCCGCCGCCAGAGAGGATTCCTTCCCCCGCAGCTCCAGAAACTGCTTGGTCAGTCCCTGCGCGCTGGCCGTCATGGCGGTGAGCTTGTGCTGCAAATCGTCCAGCTCCCGGCGTTTTCCCGTGAGAGCCGCTTCAATTTCTTCAATTCTGGCCTTCGTCTGGTCGATCTGGGACACGATGCCGCCGGAGCGGTCTTCCTGCCCTTTCAGCTCTTCCTCAATGCGGGAAATGTTGGCGTTGTTGTTCTCCACATTGCCCCGAAGCACGGCCATCTGCCCGTCCAGCTGCTGATGCGTAGCGGACAGCATATTCACTTTCAGACGGACGGTTTCCAGTTCGCCGTCCCGGGTGCGCAGGGCTTCCCCCAGCTGGTCTGCCTGACGGTACAGGGCGTCCAGATCGTCGTGAGCCTGCTGCAAAACGAAGGACGCGGACGCATAGTCCTCCTCCGCTTTCTTGGCGGCGGCGGAAAGCCTGTCCAGCGTGTCCAGCCACACGGCCACCTCCACACCTTTCAGCTCGTCCTTCAGTTCCAGATATTTCTTTGCCTTTTCCGACTGCTGCTTCAACGGCTCCAGCTGCAATTCCAGCTCGGAGACCTTGTCGCCGATGCGCAGCAGATTGTCCTCGGTGGCGGCCAGCTTCCGTTCCGTCTCCTCCTTGCGGTGACGGTATTTGGAGATGCCTGCGGCTTCCTCAAAAATTTCCCGGCGGTCGCCGCTTTTCAGGGAGAGAATTTCGTCGATCCTGCCCTGACCGATATTGCTGTAGCCCTCCCGTCCCAGACCGGTGTCCATGAACATCTCGTTGATGTCCCGCAGGCGGGCGGACTGCTTGTTGATGTAATACTCGCTGTCCCCGGAGCGGTAGTAGCGCCGGGTGACCATCACCTCGTCGGCGTCGTAGGCCAGCGCCCGGTCGGAGTTGTCCAGCGTCAGGGTCGCCTCGGCGAAGCCCACGGCGGTGCGCTTCTGGGTGCCGCCGAAGATCACATCTTCCATTTTGGCGCCCCGGAGGGTTTTGGAGCTTTGTTCGCCCATGACCCACAGAATGGCGTCGGAAATATTCGATTTTCCGGAGCCGTTGGGGCCGACGATGGCGGTAATGTCGTCGCCGAACCGGATCAGCGTCTTGTCCGGGAAGGACTTAAAGCCTTGCAGTTCCAATGATTTCAGATACACAGCATAACCTCATGTAAAAGAGAGTAAAAGATAATAATTCAGTTTATTATATCTGACAAAGAGCGCAAATGCAAGAGTTTCTTTCGCTTCCTGGCGTTTATTGCCTCCCAATTCTGAAAAAATCGTACCCGGACAAAAAACAGGAGTGGCACCATTCGCACTGCACCACTCCCGCCTTAAACTCAATATTTCCTATATAGGTTTATGCTACCCACGCAATCAGGTCTCCAGAAAGGGATGAAATATTACCTGATTACTTTTTTCTTGATCTTTTCCGCCATTCGCGTCATCAAGTTCTTCATTGTCAATGTTTCCCCGTCTACCGCTCTGGCAAGGCGATCATTCACTCGCTTGGGCAGGTACACCCGGCTGCGGCGGTAAGCCTGTTCAACAGGCTGGTCAAAAATATGACAGATAAATTCTCCCAATTCCTTTTCCAGCCGCTCAGGATACGTCGGGTCAACCAGCACAGGCTGATTCAGCATTTCCAGATACTTTTCATCGTCCTGGTCAAGCTCTTTTATTTTCTCAATTGCCGCGTCAAAAGACGGATAGTCTGCCACGTTGATAAAAGCGTCTTTATTAAAAATCTCTGCTACCGTCGGGCTTCCATAGTACACCGGGATCGTGTCCGAATAAAATGCATCCATAATCTTCTCGGTAACGAAGCCATAGTGATTGGTGCTTTCAAAACACAGCGTAAATTTACACTTTCTCTGCAACGCCGTTTTGCTGCCGTCCAGCCAGTTCACGACCTCACCATTGGGCATGTTGTTCAGGTAAGTCCCTGCCGATTCCACGCGCCTGTATTCATTCAGCTTCTTGAAGAAATCGCCGCGGATGTTGAATTCCGACTCATGGCTGGATATAAAGTTCGCAAAAAGTTGTTTATTTTGTACAAATTCTTTCGTGTACCCCCCCCATGCTTGTTCACTATGCTCAGCCATCGATCTCGCGGCCATACGCAGGGCGGAAGCTGGAAATTCCGGTCTCCAAATTGGATTGGGTACGGGCAAATGGAGTAGTCGATCAAATTAAAATCCGGGATGTAGTTTTCGCCGGAATACATGATCCGAACCTGGGGATATTTGCAATATTCGTAGTATTCCGCTCCCAGCGCATCACAAATAATATAATCCGGCTCATCCGAAATCTGCACGTCATACCCGTGGTTTTTAAGGATGTCATAAATCAGGTTCTGCTTTTTATCGAAATAATCATCGACACGCGCATAATTGATTTTTACCGTTTTCAAAGCACATTCCTCCATTCCTGTTATGCATAGTAATCTTCCGGTGACGGCTTTTTCGCCTGCGGCCGTTTCAGCAGCTTTTCCGTGCCGGTAACATACATGAGAAACACCGCTTTCAGAAGATACCTCGGCGGGAACGTATTTCCCCTTTGCAGGAAATAGCGTCTGGCGTAATATTTCAGCAGCCGGATGCTCTCCTCCGTGTTGTCCGGGTAGTCTGCCAGATAGGAAAGGGCATCCACAAAGCTGATGTCGAACTCCCGCCGCAGTTCCGGGAAGCGTTCCAGCACCTTTTCCCGGCGCTTCGCCATGAAATCGATCCGGTCGATGGCGATCTGTGCTCTGGCCGCCGGGGACTGCATCACGCTGGACGCGCGCTGGCGGTAATTATACACAACGCGCGGGTCGCAGACAACTTTCGCGGCGTTCATGACACCCTGATAGGTGAAATATTCGTCGTCGATCTTGTGTCCCTCTTCAAAGAAAATGCCGTCGAAAAGCGCCCGTTTATACAGCTTGTTCCACAGAAGCCCGCAGGTCCAGTCCGTGGTGAAACGCGCCAGAAAGGCTTTTCCCTCCATCACGCACCGGCTTTCGTCGGCGAGCCACTGCTCCGTGCGGGTGCGGAACCGGTTCTGAAACGCGCACCGGACAATATCCGCGCCGTTTTCTTTCAGGAGCGACATCATGTAGGCATATGCCCCCGGCTCCAGAAAATCGTCGCTGTCCGCAAAGCTCAGGTATTCCCCTGTGGCCGCCCGCAGTCCTGCGTTTTTTGCCGCCGCCGCGCCGCCGTTTTTCTGGTGGATGACCCGAATGCGGTTGTCTCGCTGGGCATATGCGTCACAGACGGCACCGGAATCGTCGGTGGAGCCGTCGTCAATGAGGATGACCTCCAGCTTTTCGTAGTCCTGAGACAGGATGCTGTCCAGACACTCCGGCAGGTAGGCCGACACGTTATACACCGGCACAATGACCGAAATCACGTCCTTCATTCCTGACGCTCCCCTCTCCTGCCCAGCTTGCCGTACAGCCACCAGAATGGCTTCATGGGATAGGCTTCCTCATACACCCAGGAAAACTCCCGGCAGAGCGGGAACAGGTCAAATTCCTTTCCTTGCCGCAGGCCCTCCCGGAGTTTTTTCCGCAGGGTTTTCAGGAGCCGCCCCCTGCCCGGATTGTCCCATTGCTTTGCAAAGCCGATTTGTTCGTATGTACTGTAAATATACTGCCTGACCGCCTTTTTCAGCAGTCTCTGGTTGCCGTTTTCCCGTGCGAAAGCGATCTGGTTTTCCGTCGCTTCCAGAATGTGCAGCTTTCTCGGCGTCCACTTGGACAACATAATACCCACGGGATTCTGGTAGTAAGCGTACAAAGGCTCCCGCGTCACAGCCACCTTTCCCGCGCGGTACACAGCGAGATAGGTGGTGAACTCGTCCTCGTGCAGCTTTCCTACGGGATAGCGCAGGGTGTCAAACAGGCTCTTATGGTACAGCTTGTTCCACGCGATCGCCGGTACATCCTGCCCGTTTTCGTCGGGGCAGTAATAATCGTCCGCCGACAAAACGCGGTATTCCGGCGCACCCATAGCCGGGAAATCCCCGCCCCCGGTGCGGAAATAGCCGCAGGCACTGAGCAGGCACCCCGTTTCCTGAACCATCGTGTACAGCCGCAGCAGGAAATCCGGATGCACCCAGTCGTCGCTGTCCACGAAGGCCAGCCACTGGCTGCC
>HF988135.1:26447-72047 GCA_000434635.1 Firmicutes bacterium CAG:110
GAAGGCCAGCCACTGGCTGCCGCTGTTGGCCTGCGCCCAGTCGATGCCCGTATTCCGGGCGGCGGAAAGGCCGCCGTTTTTCTGATGAATGACATGGATTCGACCGTCTTTCCGGGCGTATTCCTCGCAGATATCGCCGCAGCTGTCCGGGCTGCCGTCGTCCACCAGCACAAGGTCAAAATCCGCAAACGTCTGGGCAAGGATGCTGTCCACGCACCGGTGCAGGAACGCCTCCACCTTGTAGATCGGGACAATTACGCTGATCGCGGCCATAGGCTTCTCCCCTTTGTATCGTTCAGCGCTTCAGAAAAAGCGCTTTCAGCTTGTGATAGGTCTTCTCTCCCAGCAGTTTTGTAAAGAACGCATACCGGGCGGCGGACACCTTTTCGTAGTGCAGCCGCGCCCGCTCCGCTTCCAGCAATCTTCGCTCCTCCTCCGTCTTCCAGCTGCTGGCAAACCAGTGAATGGCAACGGTTTTCCTCGTTCTGTGCAGCTGCTCCGTGTCAAAGTCCACCGGGCAGAACACTTCCTTGGGGTAGACCGCAAAGCCGTCCACGACCTGAAATTTTCCATTCGGCACCAGCCCATGTTCCCGGCACAGGGACGTCAGGACGGAGACATTGGTGGTCACGTCGTGGGTGCCGTCGGGCTTTACAAAACTCGCGCTGTCATAATGCTGCAAAAATTCCTGAAACAGCGGAAAGCCCGGACAGCAGGCAAGCAGCCCCGTCTGCACGCTGGCGTCCGTTTCAAATCCGGCGAAGGCGTCGTGGGCGAGGAAGGGCGTCAGGGGCTTCACCAGCTCCACGTCCGTGTCCATATAAATGCCGCCCATTTCCGTCATAGCCTTCAAGCGAACATAGTCCGTGACAAACGCCCAGCGCTTAGCCGCGTAAGCCTGACACACGTACTCCGGCGCGGCGGAAACGTCAAAATTCTCCTCGTTCCACTCGATGATCTGGTAGTCCGGGCAGAATTTCTTCCAGCTTTTAATGCACTTTTCCGCCAGCTTCGGCTTGGGATTTCCGCCAAACCAGCAGTAATGAATGATTTTTGGAACGCTCATTCATGTTCTCCTTTCCGCAGATGCTTCCCGATTTTTCGCGTCAGGCCGGACACGCCGTCTTCCCGCAGTGTCCGCGCCGCCCCTTCCAGCGGCCAGTAAAGCCGCACAAGTTTGGGGTGCATGGCGCTGAACATGGTCTCAAACTGCGCTTTCGTGAACGGGATCTCCCGTCTGAGCCGCCGGGCTGCTTTTTCGATATTCCGGGCGGCCTTGGTGTCGTTCAGCTCATATTTGACCCGATAATAGCACCCCGCCGCTTCTTCGGCATACAGAGTACCGAAGCGCTCCCGGAGGGTCGTGTACCCCACCGAGGAATAAAAACGGATGATCCCTTCCAGCGCCCACAGATAGTCCAGCTTCTTCATGGAGAATCGGCTCTGGGTGGTGCTGTTGGGGTTGGTGCGGTAAAAATACAGGCTGTAGGGAATGCTCGCAATGGTTTTCGCCCCGTAAATCCAGTGGCACACGGCCTCGTTGTCCTCATACACCCGTCCGGGGCAGAACAGATAGGACTGAACCAGTTCCCGACGAACCAGCTTGGCACATGCCACCCATCCGGGGTAATTCCCCGCGTCAAACAGCGCCACCAGCGGCGCTTCCTCCATGGAAAGCCGTTCCCAGCTGACCTCCACCGGCGCGGAAAAGTCTTCCGGGATTTCCGGCGCTTCCAGCATCCGGCACATGCTCATGTCCGCGCCGCTCTCGGCAGCGGCCTGCCGCAGGCGTTCCAGCATCTGCGGATGCACGGCGTCGTCGCTGTCCACAAAGCAGACCCATTCTCCTTCGGCAGAAGCAAGGGCGTGGTTTCTTGCCGCGGCCTGTCCCTGATTTTCCTGATGGATGACCCGCACCCGGCTGTCCCGCGCCGCGTAATCGTCGCAGATGGCGCCGCAGCCGTCCGGGCTTCCGTCGTCCACCAGAATCAGCTCAAAATCAGAAAACGTCTGGGAAAGGATACTGTCGATGCAGGCATGGAGATAGGCTTCCGCCCTGTAAACCGGCACGATCACGCTGATCTCAGGCATCTTTCTTCCTCTCCAATTGCGCCCGCACCTCCAGCCACAGCCGGTAGGCTCTGGTTCTCAGAGGGAAAAAGCGGTACAGAAAATCAAAATCCGGCCAGAATGCAATACAGCCGTGCCTCCATGCAAGGGGGATCAGCCTGCGGATTTTCTTTTCGATCTGCCCGATCTCCGCCGTCAGCTCCGCCGCGTTGTCCGCCTGCTCGGCGGTGTACAGATTCGCCAGGGCGTTATCCAGATACCCCCGCACCCGGAATTTGACCAGTTCCTCGTCTCCCATGGCGGTAAAAAACGCCAGCTGCTGGTCATACGCCTCCCATGCGTGGAACCGCTTCGGCGACCACGCACTGCGGATGATTCCCTTGGGATTGATAAAATAGGCGTACAGCGGTGCGGGAACCACCGCAATTTCCTTCTGCGCAAACAGGAGGCGGTAAGTCACGAATTCGTCCTCGTGGATTTTCCCCACGGGATAGCGGATGTCCCGGAAGCAGCTCCTGCTGTAGAGCTTCCCCCATGCAACGGTGGCGTTGACAAAATGCTCCATGTAAAACTGCTTCGGCGTACAGCGGTGGGGGCGCATATCCTCCGGCAAAACCGCCGGGTCTGCCCCCTCCGTCTCCTGATAACCGCAGACGCTGATTTTCAGGTCAAACGCCGTGGCGGCGTCCAGCAGCCGGGCAAGCAGCTCCGGATGTACCCAGTCGTCGCTATCGGCAAAAATCAGCCACTGGCTGTCGCTGTTGGCTTCCACCCAATCAATGCCTGCGTTCCGGGCATCGGACAGGCCGCCGTTTTCCTTGTGGATGACATGGACGCGGCCGTCCTGACGGGCGTATTCGTCGCAGATTTCCCCGCAGCGGTCGGGACTGCCGTCGTCCACCAGAATCAGCTCAAAATCCTGATAAGTTTGCCTTAGAATGCTGTCCACGCACCGGTTCAGGTAAGGCTCGACCTTGTACACCGGCACGATCACGCTAATTGTGGGCATCTTTTCTCACGACCTCCGCTAATTTATCAAACCATGGGCGCAGGGGCGCATTGTCATACCGGCAGTTTTCCATCGCCAGCAGCTCCGGCAAATACCGCTCCACTTCCTCAGGGGTTTTTGCGTAGCGGACGTAGGGCAGGTAGGAAATCCATTCATAGGTTCCCCGAACCTTATGGTTGCTGCTGCTCATGGCAATGCAGGGCGTACCGGCGAGAGCACAGAACACCATGCCGTGAAGCCGGTCTGTAATTACCAGCCGCGCCGAGGCAAGCTCCTCCATTTTCTCCCGAACTTGCATTTCCCGGCTCTGCTTTGTGACCTTCTGGCCGGAATACATATCCGTATAGCCGAACGCAATGCCCTTCGATCGCAGCATTTCTTCCAGATTCTCCCGTTCCTCCACAGGAAGGGAACGCTCCTTGTCACTGCGCAGACACAGAAGAACGCCCTCCCGCCGCTTTTGTTTCGCGCCGAAGGTGTCCATGGACGCCGAAAGCACGATGTCCGGGGTCAGGAGCACCCGCGTGTTGGGGTACAGCGACGTCATGATGTCGTAGGACTGCTTTTCCCGCGCCACCATGGTCAGCTTTTTCCGTCCGTCGTAGACCTCCGTGGAGGCTTTTCCCTCCGCATCTCCGTCTTCCCCCGGCAAATAGCAGATCGTCTGTGGGAAGATGACATTCCGGTTTTTTGCAAAGGCGGAGACCTGACGGCGGTGGAGATTTTCCTCATTCCGCCACTGATTTCCCAGATGCCCGCCGCCGAGCTGGGCAATGAAGCCGTTCTTCGGCACCCATTTCCGAATTCGCTCCCAGTCCCGGGCATAGTCCTCGTCGGTCAGCTCCACGATCCGATCTTCCTCCCAGCCGCAGGACTTGAGGAACGCCTTCTGCGCCAGAACGATCGCGCTGTCCCCCAGATTGTCATGGGACGGCGTTCCGATCAGGTAGACCTTTTGCCCCAGAGGGAATACGATCTCCCGCCACTTTCTCAGGCGGCGCTTCCGTTCCAAGTGGTGCTCCCACTGCCTGTGATACCACCAGTAGACCGGGCGCAGGAATCGTTTCAGGGAATCCGCAATGCGCATTGTTGTCATCTCTCCCGTCTGTCCAGACGCAGAATTTTGAAAACCGTCCGCTTCCCCCAGCGCAGGAAGCTGTGGAGCCATGAATCAGGATACCACTTTTTCAGTTCCTTCACCGTGAGCCGGGAGCGGTAATAGCGGAGCTTGCCGGCAAAAACGCTGTTGCTGTCCGCCAGCTTCCCGCTGAGGAATGCTTCCATCTCCGGCGTGTACCATTTGGCCTCCGGCCGGTTTCTCAGCTGGGCGTATGTAGGCGTTTTCAGGCTGGGGATCACCCCCAGACTCATGAAGTGGCTGGAATTGATGCAGTAGGGACTGCCGCAATGCTTTCCCACCGCTTCAAAGGGAATAGGCGCGTCCACATCCTCGAAAATGTTCACACCGTCGTAATCGGCATAGCATTTGGTCAGCACGCCGGTCTGTAAATTCAGCGTTCCCGACCAGTCCCCGGCGAAGCAGAATTCCTTCCGCTTCACGCAGAAATTTTTTGTGGTGAAATCAAACAGCGGCGAGTGGAATTTTTCGCCGTTGGCAAGGTATTCCTCCCGCGTTCCCTTCGTGAAAATCCCGAAGGGCTTGCGCTGCTCATCTCTCGTCAGCGCTACCTGAGGGTACGCCCCCACCTTTTCCATGGACAGCCGCTGAATTTCCTCGATGTAAGGAACATACTCGTCGCACAGGTTCAGCTGTAACAGAATGGACGCCCCGGCGTCGCGCATTTTCCGGATGTTGTCGAAAAACGTCTCCACCCAGCCTTTGCGCAGCAGCTCCGTATAGTGCATGGAGAAGGAAAGGTGCAGATGGCCGATGTTCTCCCCGCAGGCCTCGATCAGTTCGTCAAAGCGGCGGCTCAGCGTCCCGTTGGTGGTGATATTGACAAAATGCCCCTCTTTCAGCAGCTCCCCCACGATGGGGACAACCTCTTTCTGCGCCAGCGTCTCTCCCGCGCCGCAGATGCTGATGAAGCACGTTCCCCCCACCCGTTCCGGGCGCAGGGCACGGGCGATGTGCTCCGGGGAATAGGGCATGTCCGCCAGCGCCATCTTCCGTCTGTCTTCCTGAATGATATAGCAGTAGGGGCATTCCAGATTGCACACCGACACCGGCACCAAACACTCAAAGAACCGCTTGATCTTAGCCATTCTTCCCCTCCAGAACCCGGACGTCGTCAAAGTGGATGCTTCCCCAGCCGTTGGTGTTCCACTTCATATTGTACAGCGGCTCGTCCTCCTCCACGGTAAAGGCGAAGGCGCGCACCACGATATCGTGGCGGGTCTGGGTCGTACCGTCGTAGGAAATGGTAATGAGGTCGGCGACATACTCCCCGGGAGCCAGATTTTTCCCGTCAAATTCCAGCTGTACCGTGCTTTCTCCCGGCCGGAGGGTAAAGGTCTGGGAATAGGCCGTTCCGACGGCGGCGCCCCCGGCGCTGCACAACACAAAGCGGAGCATCACGTCGGGGATCTCGCGCCTGCTGTCATAATCCAGCGAAAAACGCAGCTTCTTCTCCCGCGCCATACTGCCGCAGTCCAGATGCACCGCGTTGAGATGGCACGCCTCCGTAATGCCTTCCATACGCTTGATTTTGGACACGTCGTAATCGCTTTGCAGCGCCAGCATATTGCCTTTGGCATATACCCCGATGGCGTCCTCCACGTCTCCGTCAAAGATAATTTTTCCCTTGTCCATCACGATGCACCGGTCGCACAGCTGCCGGATGGTGCCCATATTGTGGCTGACGTAAAGGACAGTCCGTCCCTCGACCTGGGCGACCTCCCGCATTTTTTTCAGACACTTCTGCTGGAAATTCACGTCGCCCACCGCCAGGACCTCGTCCATGATCATGATCTCGCTGTCCAGATGCGCAGCAACGGAGAAGGCCAGCTTGACGAACATACCGGAGGAATACCGCTTCACCGGGGTGTCGATAAAGTCCCGCACCTCGGAAAATTCGATGATGTCCTCCATTTTGGCGTCGATCTCTGCTTTGGTCATGCCGAGAATCGCACCGTTCATGTAGATATTCTCCCGGCCGGTCATTTCTCCGTTGAACCCGGTGCCCACCTCCAGCATGGAGGCAATACGGCCGTAGATGTCAATCTCACCCTCGGTGGGGGCAGTGACGCGGCACAGCAGCTTCAGAAGCGTGCTTTTTCCCGCGCCGTTGCAGCCGATGATCCCCAGCGCCTCGCCCTTGTGTACCGTCAGGTCAACGCCGTTCAGCGCCATAAATGTCTGCCCCACAAGGCGCTGATCCATATTCACGGGCAGATTGGGGTCTTCCTTTCCCCGCACACGCGCCCACCAGCTCTGCAAATCCGCGGTCAGCGTGCCGCCGCCGATCTGCCCCAGCTTGTAGCGCTTTTTCACGCCGGTCAGGCGGATGGCAATATCCTGTTCGTTCATGTTCCGCCCTCCTTACACCGTATCCATAAAGGTGCGTTCCACCTTGTTGAAGACCACAATGCCCAACACAGCGATCACCAGCGTCACGCCCCATGACAGGAAATAGTAGCCCCAGTTCACCGTTCCCTGCCCCAGAATCGCATAGCGCATCAGCTCCACGGACTCGGTGACGGGGTTGATCTGAAGCAGCGTGCGCATCCAGCCCTCGCCCAGCATGGACAGGGGATAGACCACCGGCGTGGCGTACATCCACAGCGACACACCGAAATCCACCAACACCGTGAGATCCCGGTATTTCGTGGTCATGCTGGAAATGATGATGCCGAAGCCCATGCCCAGAATGCCCAGATGCACCAGCTCCACGGGAATCATCAGCCACCACAGCCAGTTGGGATGCACCACGCCCTGAATGAGATAGTACACCATAAACACCAGCACCAGCGCCATCTGAATGCCAAAGCGGATGACCGTGGAGATGACATTGGAGATGGGTGTGGTCAGCCGTGGGAAATAGACCTTGCCAAACATATAGGCGTTGGCCGTAAAGGTGTTGGCGTTGCTGGTCAGGCAGTTGGCAAAATACGCCCAGACGGCATTGCTGCACAGGTAAAACAGGAACGTGGGAATCCCGTCGGTGCCGATACCGGCAATACCGCCGAAGACGAACGCCTGCACGATACTGGTAAACAGGGGCGTCAGGAATATCCACGCGGGACCAAGGATGGTCTGCTTGTAGCTCACCACAAAATTCCGTTTGGTGAACAGGTAGATTAAGTCCCGGTACTGCCAGACCTCTTTCAGGTTCAGATCCATCCAGCGGTGCTTTGCCGAGATATGGGTGTGATACATGGAATTCTCTGCCATAGGATTACCTCTTTTTTCGGATAAATTGCAGCAGGTTATGGAATGTCTTCATAGGCGCAACCAGCCAGCGGGGCATATCGATATATTCCGCAATCTGGGCGTCGGTACAGCGATCCATAGCGTCGCAGGTGAAGCCGTACCACATGCCCAGCTTGGTTTTCAGGGGATAGTGGAAGAATACCGCCTTCTCCCGGAAGAACAGCGCCGTTCCCCGGGGGTTGTCCAGAAAGACCTTGTACCCCGCCTTGGTCAGGCCGTCGTCCTTGTACTCCCAGATCCAGATAATGTCGTCGTAGTAGCGAATGCGGTAGCCGTCGTAGGCCATCCGGTTCCAGGTCACCGCTTCGGTCATGAATTTCTCTCCGGGAAATTCCGGATACAGGTAGTTTCTGTGGATTTCCGTATAGAAAATCAGTGCCCGCTCTCCGTCGATTCTGCCGTACATATCAAAGGCGTTGCCGTCCAGATACGCTTCCCCAAATCGGGTGTTGGGCGTTTCGGTAGGGCTTTGTCCTCCGTTTGCCACGATGCCGCAGAATTTCTGATCTTTCGGAAGCGTCGACTCCCAGAGTGCCACCTTTTCCAGTGCGTCATCCGTCAGGTAGTCGTCGGAATCCACTGTGAAAAACAGTTCTCCCTGCGCCAGCTTCAGACCGTAGTTGATGGCGCGGCACTTGCCGCCGTTCTCCTTATAGCAGTAGCGGATAGGAAAGGGATTGTCTTCCTTCTGCCACCGTTCAAACAGCGCCTTTGTCCCGTCGGAGGAGCCGTCGTCCACCACCAGCCATTCAAAGTCCGTGAAGCTCTGACGCTGTAGGGAGCGGTAGAGATTTCCCAATATGTACGCCCGGTTGTAGGTTGGGGTGAAAACCGTTATTTTATAAGAAAACGCCATTTCATTCGCTTCCTTTCCCGTTTCTGCGCTCCAAGCAATTCATCAGGTGACAGCTGCCTTCAAAGGACAGCTGTCCCAGAACCAGCCACACATTCCCGGCAGGCGACAGCTTTCTGCTGGGCAAAAGCGGCGTCAGCCCGGAAACCGTCTTCCGCAGACTTTCCTTTGCCTGACGCAGCTCCTCTCCGGACAGGTACTGAATACTCATTTGCATTGCATACTGGCAATATAGGAACAGATTTGCCCTGCCCTCATATTCCAGCGACGGCATATGCGTTTTCAGATACGCCAGCCGCTGCTCCTGTGCCTGAACGCCCTCCAGTCTGCGCAGCGAAAAGCCGCCATGCATAACGCTGTCCGGCTGCTGACGGTAGGCATAGAGCTTTCTGGTGGAGCGAACCAGCCGCTTCGCGTTTCCCAGCACCCGATAGGTGAAAAATTCATCATCGATTTTCGTCCCGACCGGGAACCGGATATCCCCGACGGTTTCCCGGCGGTACAGCTTGTTCCAGATCAGCTGGCGAAACGCCGTATCCCGAATGTGGCAGCGCATGGCTTCCAGGGGTGTATAGAAGGAAATCTCTCCGGCATCCGTGCCGAAAACAGCGTCGTTACGCTCCGTCTCCACGAAATCACATTCAGCGATATCCGCCCCTTCTTCCAGAAGCGTGTGCAGATATTGGTAACAGCCAGGGGCGATATAGTCGTCGCTGTCCACGAACGCAATTCGTTCTCCCCGCGCCGCATCCAGTCCGGCATTCCTGGCCGCGCCGCCTCCCGCGTTTTTTTGATGAATCACTCGAATCCGGCTGTCTTTTTCTGCCCAGGCATCGCACATGGCGCCGCTGGCGTCCGGGGAGCCGTCGTCGATCAGGATAATTTCCAGGTTGGAATAGGTCTGATTCACGATGGATTGGACACAGCAGTCCAGATAGTTTTCCACTTTATAGACAGGGACAATCACGCTGATCAATGGCAGCTGCGTCATAGTGTATCCTCTCAGTGTTCCTCTTCCCGCCGGAAGAGCTTCTCGTACAGTCTGTAAGTCAACCCAAACAGACCCGGCATCCTGCAAACCATTTTTGCCAGCAGCCGGTTTCGCTTTGACAGCAAATGGAAATACCCTTCCTGTTCTTCCATCTCGGTGCGAACCCGCCGGCGCCATTCGTCATACCGTTTCTCCGGATGCACGGAGAGCTGGGCGTAGGCAAACAGGAGATTCCGCATCAGCGCCCGGCGGGCGTCCTCCCGGATTTCACTGCCGCTGTCCTCCACAATCAGCTCCCGAACCCGGATGGGGTCGAACAGGCTGTGCTCGTTCAGCTGCCGGAAGGAGGCGGAATTTTCCCGCAAAATATAGCGGTAGGGGCAAAAATCCTCATATACCGACCGTTTCGCCCGGGAAAACAGGAAGTAATTCATGAGATAATCTTCGTTGTTCTTGATGGCGGGGTTCATCCGTTCCGCCAGTCCGGCGAACAGCTCCCGGCGGTACAGCTTGGTACACAGGCTGGACTCGACCTGCCCGCCGTCCAGCAAATCCCGCAGACCGGTCAGATTGTCCTGCTGCCGCAGCCGGCCGGTATTGTGGACATAGGCCACCCGGCCGTCGGGAAACTCCACCCGGTGTCCGCAGTGGGAAATGTCCGCGCCGTAGGCATGGGCGTTTTCCAGAAGATGGCGGTACATATCCGGGTCTATGGCATCGTCGCCGTCGGCGAAGCCGACCCATTCTCCCGTGGCCGCCGCTACGCCCGCAAGGCGGGCAGAGGTCACGCCGCCGTTTTCCTTGAAAATCGGTCTGATACGCCCGTCCCGGGCGGCATAGTCCTCCATCACCTGCCGGGTGTTGTCGGCGGAACCGTCGTCCACCACAATGATTTCCAGCTTTGAATAGGTCTGCGCAAGGACGCTGTCCAGACACCGCGGAAGCCATGGAGCGACATTATACGCCGGTATGATGACCGAGATGGTTTCGCCCTCCATTTTGCTTCCTCCTTATTTTTTCGCCGCTAAGCGCTCATATTCTTCACAATATCGTTTCGCCATGGTCTCCGCGGAAAAACGGACGCTGTCCGCCAGCGCGTTCTGCCCAAGGGTTCTGCGCAAGTCCTCGCTGTCGATCAGCCTTTCGCAGGCCGCACACACCTCGCCGGGGTCGCAGCCGACCAGCAGTCCGCTCTCCCCATCCCGAAGCATATCCGGCACGCCGCCGACTCTGGACGCCACAATGGGCAGTCCCGTTCCCATGGCCTCGATGATGGTCATGGGCATTCCCTCATATTTGGACGGCAGCAGGAACATATCCGCGTCGTGGAGATAGGGATGGACGTCCGCCTGATTTCCCAGAAAATGGGCGGCATGGCCGATGCCCAGTTCCCGTGCGTAATTTTCCATGTCCGTCCGCAAATGCCCGTCCCCCAAAAGGTTCAGGCAGCAGTTGGGGTGGGTTTTCAGGAGCTTTGCAAAGGCTTGCAGCAATCCTGCGTGGTTTTTCTGCTCGTCAAACCGGCCAATGTGCAGCAGGGAAACGGTATCCCCCAACCCATAGTCCGTTTTAGGAACGCACCGGCGGAGATTCACGCCGTTGAAAATCACGGGAACGCGGTCAAGGCCATAGAATTCCGTCACCGTCCGCTGAACCTCCGGGCTGAGCGCCACCGGCACAGACCAGCCCCGGTGATAGTAAAACCGGTTGAAAATGGCCTGGGCAGTCCCCTCTGCCTCCACCTTCGCCACGTTGTGAACCGTGTGGACGCAGGGAATGCCCCCCGCCAATCTAGCCGCCATCACCGCGTACAGAATCACGTTCAGGTGGGTGTGGACTACGTCCGGCCGTTCCTCCCGGAAAATCTTCATGAGCTTCGGCACCACGGACATATCCAGCCCCGGCTTTTTGCTTAAGTACCGGATGCGGACGCCTGCTGCCTCCATGCGGTCGGAAATCTTTGTCCGCTCATCAAACAGACTCACCACGACCACGTCGTGGCCCAGCTCCCGCAGGGCGTAAGTCAGATTTTCGCACATGGTTTCCGCCCCGCCGAAGCAGAAATAGGGGATGACCTGCAATATTTTCATAGCGTTCCTCCCCATTGGCGGTAACAGGCGAGAATGGTGTCGTTATATTTCTGTTCGTCGTTGATTTTGGCGAATTTCTTCGCCGCGTTTTCGGACAGAAGCCGTCTATGGTCAGGATTTTCCACGATTTTCAGAATATCCTCCGCCAGCACGACGTCTTCGTCACTTAAGTATCCGTCCACGCCGTTTTCGATCAGGTCTTTCATCCCGTCGGACGGGGTGCTGACCACCGGCGTTCCCAGCGCCATGGCTTCCAGGGCGCACATGGGCGTTCCCTCCCAGCGGGAGGTCAGGATTATCGCCTTGCTGTCCGCCACCATTTTGATGGGGTTGCTCTGGAAGCCCAAAAAATGCACATTGTCCTGCAAGTCCAGTTCCCTGCACAGCGCTTTTGTCTCTTCCTCCAGTTCTCCCGCACCGACCACCGCCACTTTGATGTCCGGCTTGCGTTCCTTCAGAGCGGCGCTCAGACGCATCAGGCGCTGGGGATCCTTCTGATAAGTCAGACGGCCGAGGTAGATCATGTCAAAATCGTAGGTATTTCCATCACTGTCCCGCATGGCAAAAATCCGCTTGGCGTCGATGATGTTGTACAGCACGCTGCTCTTTTTGGCGAACAGCCTGTGGAACACATACCCCTCGTAGGAGCTGTTGGAGACCCAGAAAATATGCTTTGCCCGGAAGCCCGCCAGCAGATAGGCGATGGACTTCGCGGACAGTCCTCTGGCGTCGTAGGCGTTGTTATGGATGTGGGAAATCAGGGGGATTTTGCCGCAGCACAGCGCCGCGACGAAGCTGGTGCGCATGTCGTGGGCGTGAATCACGTCCGGCTGATACTCCCGAATCACCCGGCTGAGGGTCGCAGGGGTCAGCTCCTCCACGCCATAGTGCCGGATGCCCATGCCGTCCAGAATTTCCCAGACTTCCTCGCATTCCAGACTGCAATAGGCCATGTCCACCCTGCCCTCAAAGGCTTTGATGATCTGGGCGGCAACCTTTTCCGCGCCGGTGTAAATTTTGGAATACAGAACGTGCAGTACCTTCATGTCTCCGCCCTCTTTTCTTTTATTTTCCCGCTGCTTCCCGCATATTCAGGCTTTCCATGCCGTATTTTTCTTTCAGTTCGGCGTAATAGCGGAAGATTTCTTCCAGCTGCGCCATGTGTTCCGCCGTGCGGACGCCGATGTTGTGGGGGTGCCACCACAGATGGAAGGTCAGGCCGTTTTTCGCCGCGTGGAGCATCTGGCGTTTGATTCTGTGGACCTTTAAGCCCTCCATGAAATGAAGCGGCCCCAAAATCGGCCGGAACATCTGGGTTCCCCGCAGGTTCCAGATGCCGTCTTCCTGCTTTGGCGTGTAGCTGCCGTACCCGGTGATGGGGAAATAGGTGTCCGTCAGCCGCAGTACCCGCAGGGGAAAATGGACGTGGACTTTATTTTCCACCCAGTTGTCTTCCATTCCCCGGTAGGCGGTGAAGCCCAAGTCCCGCAGCACCCGGATGTATGCCGGGTCGCACTGATTCCGGGGCAGCACCGCAGAGGTCAGGGTGTAGCCGTATTTCGCGGCAATGGCCTTCGCCGCGGTCATATCCGCCGCGAACTGCTCCGCTGTCTGCCCCTTTTCCTTGCAGTAGTAATGGGAAAAAGTGTGGCTGCCGATCTCCTGCCCCGGCGTTCCCGCGACCAGCTCAATCAGTGACGGGGCAAAAAAGCAGGGCGCGTCCGCTTCCGCTTCTCCGATTTTGGAGA
Source organism: Firmicutes bacterium CAG:110 (assembly GCA_000434635.1). Taxonomy (GTDB): domain Bacteria; phylum Bacillota; class Clostridia; order Oscillospirales; family Oscillospiraceae; genus Faecousia. The sequence goes on from HF988135.1 coordinate 39,602, forward strand.
ACTCGGCATAGGAATTCAGCGCCGGGTCATCATAAGCAGGCCGCAGACCTTCCTCCGGGAAAAACGAGGCCGCTTCCTGTGCGCTCCTGGCGAACAGATATCCCACCGTCGCCCACGTGGCATGGATGCCGTATTTCTGAAACAGCGCCAGCAGCCCGGGAATCGCCTTTCTGCCGCCCAGAACGTGATCCTGATACTTCTCCAGCGGACACACGTCCAGCATTCCCCAAAACAGCTCAAAATCCAGCGATATGATCAGCGTTCCGGCCATGCCGCCGCCCCCCTTCGTTCATACACTTAAGTAAATTTCCTTCATCTTTTGCTGTACCGCTTTCGCGTCGAACCGGGAAACCGTCTGCGACGCAGCGCGTCCCAGCTGTTCCCGCAGCGCCGGGTCATGGTACAGCTTCAGGATGGCCGCCGCCACGCCCTCGGGCGTGTTCTCCGCAAACAGGCCGTCAACGCCGTGCTCGATCAAATCCGTGTTGCCCCGGATCTTCGAGCAGACCGCAGGCAGGCCGCAGCTCATGGCCTCCATCAGCGCCACCGGCATTCCTTCCCGGAAGGACATAAACGCGAATATGTCGCTGCACCGGCACAGTTCCGGCACATCATGGCGATAGCCAAGGAAGTGGACATGCTCCCAGATGCCCAGCTGCCGCGCTTCGGCTTCCAGCGCGTCCCTCTGCTCTCCCCGGCCGCAGATGAGATAGTGCATGCTTTCATAGCCCGGCTCGTTTTTCAGCAGCGCCAGCGCCTTGAGCACCGTAGAATGGTTCTTGTTTTTCGTCATTTCCGCCACGGTGAGGATCAGGAAATCCTGCCCGGTCAGTCCCAGCTCCCGGCGCTTTTCCGCCCGGTCTACGGTGCCGACGTGGAATTTCGCCGTATCCACCCCCACGCCGGGGACGTATTCAATACGCTTCGCGCGGATTTTTCTCTTTGCCAGCGCGTAGTCCTCTTTGTTGATGGTCACGAGAACATCCGTCAGCGGTGCAAGCAGCCATTCCGCCGGGTAGAACATCAGCCAGTTTTTCACGGGCGCACCCTTGAAAAAGTGGAAGCCGTGGGCGGTGTAAATCACCTTGGTTCCCCGCTTCCGGGCGTCCCGCGCCGCCAGGCGGGCGATCATGGCGCCCACGGGGGTATGGCAGTGAATGATGTCGAAATGCTCCCGGTCGATAATGGCTTTCAGCTCCCGGTAGGCTTTGATGTTGGCCGCCTTCCACGGGAGACGTTCAAAGGGAATGTCATAGTAAGTATCGCAGAATGGAATCTGGCAGTCGGCGGGGTCTTCATAGTCGTTCCGCGCCGCCACTGCTGTCTCCCAGCCCATGTCCTGAAACATTTTCAGATAGGGGATATGGAATTCCATTATGTGGGTTTTGACCACCGTTGCCACGAACAGCACCTTTTTCATTCCATTCCCTCTTTTCGGATACAATGTCGAATGTATTATACACCATTCCACGTCCTATTTCAACCACAAGCGCGAAAAAAGGCCGGGCAGCCAGCCCGGGACGGCGGAGATCAGCATCCCGCAGAACTCATACTGAACTCCAATTAAAATCTTTAGAAAAGATTTTAATTGCCCGAAGGGCAAGGAGTTCATACGAGACTTGTTTTGTGATTTCTTTCCTTATAAATCACAAAACTGGCAGCGCCATCAGGCGATGCCTTCCTGATTGAAATCAAAGATTTTAATCAGGAAATAGTATCAGATCAATACTTTCCGCTTTCTGATTCGCAAAAGCTCCCATAGGCCAATGGCCGCGCCCAGTCCCCAGCGCGCCAGCCACAGTCCATCCGCCGCCACGGACGCCACGGCCACAGCGGCGAACACCGCCGCGTACCCGACCCACATTTTCAGCGGGAAGGGGTATTCTTTCCCGCCCAGAGCGAAACGGACGTACAGATAGTGCAGCGTCAGCTGCAAACTGTGGGAAATCAGCGTCGCCACCGCCGCGCCGGCCATGCCGATGCGCAGGATCAGCAGGTAATTCAGCCCCACATTTATCAGCGACGACACAATAGTGATGATCGAGACGACCTTGGTCTTTTTGTGGTAATACTCGAAATTCACCGGGAAGGTACACAGGAAATTGGTGTAGTAGCTGGACACAAAAATGGGAATGAGCATGGTGCTTCCCCAGAAATCCCGGGAAACGTAGACATAGCGGTACACTTCGCTGGCCAGCAGCACGAAGCCCACGGAAAGCACCGTGAAAAGCTCCAGAAAATTCCCCGCCTTTTCCCGCAGATTCTCCCGGTTGCCCTGCTTCATGTCCTCGAAGAAAAAGGGGCACCATGAATTGTTCAGGGCGGTGAACAGAGTGAACATGATGCCGCCGAAATTCAGCGCCGCGCCGTAGCAGCCCACCGTGGCCTCGTCCATCATCTGCTGGAGCATCACCTTGTCGCTCTGCCCCAGAATCAGGTCTGAAAGGTTGTAAAATACCGTCGGAATGGCAAGAACAATGCAGAATTTCCAATATTCCTTGTTGTAAAAGGTCTTCCCCTTCGCCAGAATCCAGATGCACACCGGAATGCCCAGCACGCCGTAGGTCACGGCGATAGCGGAAATGCGGCCTAAGTAGTTGATCTGCTTGGGCAGCAGCAGAATCAGCACAATGGAGAGGATCAGGGTGGTCAGCGTCACCACAAGGGACATGGCCATGTTCCGCCCTGCCTTGAATTCGTAGACGAATTTGGTGTTCAGGAAGTTGACGCAGAAGGTGCCGAAGCCCTGAATGAGCATCAGCACGATCAAAAACCAGCTCAGCTTCAGCGCCCCGGAAATGGGGCCGATAAAGCACAGCACCAGTGCGCTGAAAATCAGATACACCAGCGTGGACAGGCTCATGGCCGAGGACTGGTAGCGCAGCTGGTCTCCCTCCGGGTACTCCACCCGGGCGTTGACCAGCGTCCCCTGGGTTTGCAGCGTGAACACAATGGCGATCACCGCCACCCATGTGTTGTAAATTTGGGTAACGCCGTAACCGCTGGTTCCCAGCAGACGGGTAAACAGGGGCGCTGTGAATATGGAAATGCCTCTGAGCAAAACGGTGCTCAGAATGTTAAAAAAAGCAACCCGGTTTCGTCGATTCATAGTTCACTCCGCGCTTTTTGCATCCGTTTTCCCGGGACGCACCCCGTGGTAAAGCCCCCGCATGGGGCGGTACAATCCGGCGGCCAGCAGCAAATCCGTCACCCGCTCCTGCCTGCCAAACAGCGGGCTGGTCAGCAAAAAGGAAATATGCCTGCAAAGCGCCTTCCGGGACAGGCGGTATTCATCTGCAAATTTCTGCCGGGTATCCTTGTCCGCCAAATCCAGCGTCAGCAGATTGTAGGCGAGGGAACGCACCCGCAGATACCGCGCCGCATCCGCGATTCCCGGATAATTGTCCCGGATAAACGGGTAGACTTCTGCCGTATGTCTGGAAAAGTGGAAGGTTTTCTCCGAAACCGAGGACGAGGTGATGCTCCCCGGCCGGTGGTAATAATTGTAAACGGGGCAGGGCAGCATAGCCGCCTGTCCGGCATCCAGCGCAATGCGGTAGGTGGTAGGAACGTCCTCGCAGATCACCCCAAGGGGATAGCGGGCAGACGCAAAAAGGCTTCTATGATACAGCTTGTCCCATGCGGCGGAGTCGATGTTCTCCCAATGGAAAATCCGGCGCACTAGTTCTTCCCCGGAAATGACCTCCTCTTTTGGCGGGCACAGCCCCAGCGTCTTCTCCCCGGTCTCGCTGCCGACGTCCCAGCGCCCCGCGCAGACCAGACGGACGCCGTATTTTTCCATCAGCGCCATCATTTTCTCGTACATATCCGGCTCGATCCAGTCGTCGCTGTCCACGAAGGAAAGGTACTCCCCTGTCGCCGCGTCTATTCCGGCGTTCCGGGCGCTGCTCAGGCCGCCGTTTTTCTTGTGAATTGCTTTGACTCTGGCGTCCTGCCGGGCGTAGGCGTCGCAGATGGCGCCGCTGTTGTCCTTCGTGCCGTCGTCCACCAGAAGAATCTCCAGATTCTCATAGGTCTGCGCCAGAATGGATTCCACGCACCGGGGAAGGTACTGCTCCACATTGTACACCGGAACAATGACGCTGATCCGCGGGTTCTGATTCATGCCGCATTCCTTCCTTTCTCACCCTTCGGCGCTGTTTTTGGCAAGTCTTTCGTAAATTTCCAGCAAATCCGCCAGATTCTTTTCCGGGTCGTGGGTCACACCGGCGTGGGCGCGCGCCGCCGCGCCCATGGCTTCGGCCGCCTCGCCCTGTGCAAAAATGTTTTCCACATAAAACGCCAGCATATAGGGCGCGGTGGAGGGGTAGACCTCTCCTTCCAACCTGTGGCGCATCATGGTCGTGACGCCGCCCACGTCCGCCGCCACACAGGGCACGCCCAGCAGCATGGCCTCCCCCAGAGAATTGGGGGAATTCTCAATGGTGGATGGCAGCACGAACACGTTCGCGTCAAGGAACGCCTGCTTCATTTCCTCCCCGCTGAGACTGCCCAGAAATTCGATCTTATCCTCCACGCCGTACTGCTCCGCCAGATCTGCCAGATATTTCTGGTAGTTGGTTCTGCGGAGCTTGCTCGCCGTCAGGAAGCTCTTTCCCGGCACCGCCAGCGTGGCATCCGGGTAGGTCTTGACGATCTGGCCAAAGGCTTCCAGCAGATAGTGAAAGCCCTTCACGGGATAGGCGCAGCTGGAAGCGAAAATCCGGTGTTTCCGGCAGCTGTCATAGCGCCAAGTCCCCTGATAAAAGGGCTGGCGCAATGTCTCGTTGCAGAAATGGTACTTTGCTTCCGGATTGATCCGTCGGACGCAGGCCAAGTCCCAGTCCGTTCTGCCGATAATATGGCGCGCCTTTTGCAGGGCTTTTTCTTCCAGAAGCCCCCGAAGCACGAACTTTTCCCGCTGCTTCACGATATTGTCCCGCCGGACAACATCACGGAAGGTGCTGCCCCGCTGAACCGACTCCGGAACGCCCTCGGCATAATGCCCGGCATAAACCGAACAAAGTCCCTGAATGCTGACCACCAGACTGTCCAGCCGCCCCGCCTTTTCCGCAGCGTTAACCATGGCAAGGGTGTGGCCGTACTCCGTCCCCCAGACGTGGATCACGTCCGGCTGGAAGGTATCCAGCTCCCCCCGGAACTGCGTTTCCAGCTCCGTCAGGTACACATAGGGCAGCCCCTCGGAAAAGAAAGCGTAGGAGCATCGTTCACTCACGCGCCCCTCGCCGCCGTCGCCGGGGCAGAGAATGCGGATATTCAGGTCTTCCCGTCCCAGCAGCCCTTCCAGCACGCTGTCAACCCACAGTCCGCCGCCGGTGGAACCGCCGCTTACGGCTTCTTTCACCTTTCCGGGCACCATATTGCACAGCCACAGCAGCTTCATTGCACCCCGTCCCTTTCAAGCATGGCCAGAATTTTCCCGGCCTGCGTCACGTTGTTTTTTTCTTTTAAGATAAATTCACGGGCTTTCATGCCCTTCTCAAGCAGGGCATCAGCGGGCTGGGCAAAAATCTGCCCCAGTTTTTCCGCAATGGCGTCAGCGGTTTCTTCCTCCAACAGGTACACGTAGGGGTGATATTCCTTGGGCATCCCCGGCAGAACCGTGGTCAGCACCGGGGTTCCCGTGGACATATACTCCATGGTCTTGGATGGGAAGGAGTATTTCACGTATTCTTCCCCCGTCGGCCTGGGGTTGACCAGCAGCGTCGCCGCCATCTCCCGCTCCACGATTTCCGCGTTCAGCAGCATTCCGCCGTAGAAAATCCGGGAATCCTCCGCGGCGATCTGGGAAAGCTCCTGCACATAATCCCCGGGGCCATAAATTTCCAGCCGGGCGTCCGGCAGATCTGCCTTCCGGAAGCCCTTCACCAGATTTTCAAGCCCATATTGCTTGCTGACGCCCCCGGCGTACATGCACACCCGCGGGCTGGTCTTTCGCGCCAGAGACGGCTCCTGCCGCTCCATGGCGATGTCGCTGTGCCCCTCCAGAATCACGTGGGGCTTGCCCTCCGGATTCAGATAGTCGTTCATGGCCTGCGTCAGCAGCACATAGTCCGTGCAGTGACGGATGACAAAATTGGAAAGCTTCTTGGAAAAGGCGCTGCCCCCCAGCATATCCGGCAAGTCCGTCACAATGCCCACGCACCGTCTTCCCCGCAGCTTCGCCGCCAGCAGACCGGCCAGCGCCGTCGTCCTGTTCAGGCAGTCCACCACCACCGCCGAATCCTTCCCCGCAAGGCGCGCAGTGCGGAAAAAGGTTCCCACGCCCACAAATACAGCCTTGACAATGGAATTCCGGACGGCGGGAATATAGCGGTAGCACGCGCCGCCCTCGGTCTCCCGGGGCAGACGGACAAAGGACTTTTTCAGAACCTCCCGGTTCACCGGCGGATTCGCCACCACGTCCACCTTTGCCCCGGCGGCAAGCCCTTCAATGAGCAGGCGGTGATATTTCTGGGACTGAAAGGCGGGCTTCTGAGGGGCGTCCGCAAACAGCTGACGGTACACCCGGTCGGAGCAGGTCGTCACAGCGTAAATGATGTGCATGGGTTAACCCCCATCTTTTTCAAAAATTGCAACGTGGGCTTTCGCCATGTTTTCAATGGTATAGGCGCGGATTTTTTCCAGAGAAGCCGTCCCCATTTTCTCCAAGTCCGAGGACAGAATCTCCTTCATCTTCCCGGCAAGGGCAGCATCGTCCCCCACAGGCACGATACTCCCGTTGACGCCCTCCTCCACCAGCTCCAGACCGGCAACGCACCGGTCGGTGGTGATGACGGGCAGGCCGTAGGCCATGGCCTCGTTGATGACCAGCCCCCAGATGTCCTCCCGGGTGGGCAGGACGAACAAGTCCGCCGCCCTGTAATACCGGCTGAGGGCTTCCTTCTTCTGGAACCCCACAAAATGGACATTATCCAGCCCCAGAGACGCGCGCATCTGCAAATAGTCTTCTGTCGGCTCGCCGCCGACAATGTAAATCCCCACGTCCTTGTCAAGCGAGCAGGCGGCGTGCATCAGGATGTCGAAGCCCTTTCTGTGGATAAACTGGCCGATGGCCAGTACCATTCGCTTTTCCGGGACGCCCAGTTCCTCTTTCAGCGCCTGCTTTTCATCGGCGGAGGGAACGGCAGGGAGGATATCCTTCTCAAACACGGAGGAGAAGGGATAAAAATGAATGCGGCTTTCCTCCGCCCCATAGTGGACGAGGAATTCCGTGGTGTACCGTCCCGAACTGAGCCACTGATCCGCCTTGCGCACCAGCGACTTCTTGAACAGATACTTTATCTTCCGCTCCTGCCGGATCAGGCCGCCGTCCACTTCCATGTAGAAGGGAATTTTTCTTCTGCGCAGCCACCGCATTGCAAGAATCGCCGTGGGCGAGGAATAGCCGCATATCACAATGGCGTCGTAGGGCTTTTTCAGCCATTCGATCACATCCAGACACAGGTTTTCGTCCAGAAAATGGCCGACGCACCGCTTCAGCTGCACCGGGCGGTAAGCGCCACCCCCGGGAACGAACCAGTCGGCGCTGCGGTTTTTCTGATCCTCCACCCGGTCGGTAAACAGCACCGTCACGTCCATGCTTTTTGCCAGCTCATCGTAAAAATGGACCCGGTAGGGGGAAGCGTAGTTCGTCAGGAACAGCACTCGTTTCATACCGTTGTAACCTCTCAATGTCAATCGCCGAAATCGATCTGCACGATCTGATGGCGGTTTTCCCGCTGATCTTCCGGCGGGAGCTGCATGTAGTCTCCGTACAGCGTGGTCAGAAACTTGTCGTACTCCGCCGGCGCTTTGAAGGTTTCTCCTTCAAAGGTCACGTCCGTCAGCGCCTGACACCACGCTTTCTCGTAGGCGTCCGGCTTCGTCATGGCGCTCTGCTCGCAGACATAGCCGTTTTCCGGCAGTGCCGTCGCAAGCGCGTCATACGCTTTTGCAAGGCTTTCCTGATCGGCAAACAGCGCCCGCGCCTGATAGTATAGGTAGCCAATCCGCTTTTTCCAGAGGATTTTCTCATTCTCCCGCCAAGGCTGATAATGGGATTTCATCAGCTTTGTCCGGTAGATTTTCAGCAAACGCCCCGCCGTTTCCTGCCGTTCTCCTACATCCAGGGACACGGCGTCGTAGGGAAAAATGTCCACATAGAAGCCGTTTTCTTCTAATCTGTGGGACTTGGCCTCCAAGTACAGCGTGCCGCGCTTGCGCACCTTGCCGAAGGGCAGGGCGTAGTTGGGGTCTGTGTACCAGCTCTGCCAGCAGTATTCCGGTTTCAGTTTCTCCGGGGCGATGCGGCAGAATTTCTCATAATTCTCCCGCAGCATTCCCACGTCCATGTCGTCGTCCCACGGAATGAACCCCTGATGGCGCACCGCGCCCAGAAGGGTGCCGCAGGTGAGAAAATAGGGAATGTCGTTTTCCTCGCACACCCGGCGGATCTCCTTTGCAATTTCCAGCTGGGTCAGCTGTACCTTTCTCAGCAGTTCCCGTTCCATATGGTTACCCCCTTTTCATAAGCCGTTCCACCAGCGCCATGACCGGGAACAGCCATAAAAACACGTCCGCAATCAGATTCTGTGTGTTAAAGGACATGAACAGAATGACCACCAGCGCCAGATTCACCCATATCTTCCGCTCCTTCCGCCACACCAGCGCGACCCAGCAGGCAATGTGGAGCAGCGCCGCCGGAATGCCGAAGGCGGAGAAAAGAATCAGCGTAGAGGTGGTATTGTTGGCGGTGGCATACAGCACCTCCGCTATCTTCGCACCGAAGATGGGATGGTGCAGGAAAATGGAAATGTCCGTCACAACAGCGTCCATCCGCTCCACCGAGGAATCCTGCCCGTTGACAAATTTGCCGATGGCCATGTCGTAAACTTCCCAGTAGAGGACGTTTTTCCGGGCAATGGAAACGCCCGCTATCACGGCGACGCACAAAATCAGCCCGACCGCCACGGCACATACTCGCTTGTCCCGATACCATTTCTTGTCAAAAAACAGCACGATCGCCAGCAGTCCCATTTCCGCGACGCCGCCGGTGGCAAACGTGGACACCATCGTCGCGGCCAGAATGCCGTTGACCAGCCAGAGCTGCCACGGCCTTTTCCACTCGACCTCGTAATTGTTCAGATACAGCGCCGTAATCAGGAAAAACTGATAAACCCCCGGCTCCCGGAAAATGCCGAAATTCCGATTTTTGACATACGTATCCGGGACAATGGACAAAAAGAAATTGTGAAATTCAAAGCCCATGGAATTCCGGAACACCGGCACCGCGTAAGCACCCCTATCCACGCCGATACGCAGGATGTACGCCGCCAGCACGGAATACGCCCCCAGCACAGACAGAATCGCCACGTAATATTTGGCCGCATCCCGCAACGTAAGGAAATAAGACAAAAACACCGCCGTGAGCAGGCACAGCAGAACACTGAAATACATCAGCTGCCAGTCCCGCTTCACCAGCATGGGCAGCAGAAGCACCGCCGCCGCGATTCCGGCGACAATCATCCTCCGGTCTTTCAGAATTTGGAACAGATTTCTCCGGTTGGTGATCAGGAAGGCCGCGCCCAGCAGGCAGATCACGCCCAGCATGAGAAACTGCGCCTTTTCAAAGCCGATCACCGCCGTGGTGAACATGCTGTCCCGCGCCAGAAAAAGCATGGCCGTGAAAAACGCGGCGAAGGCAATTTTTGTCCCACGGCTGTCCGGGAAGGGATAATGGGTCATTTGCGATTCTCCTTTGTGATCTGTTCCACGGCTTCCAGCAGATGCGCCGTGCCCCTTGGTACGGCGACGCCCCCGAACTGGCTGACGACCTCCTCGCAGGCAGTCCCCTGATAAACCACAGCCTCCGTGCCGCAGCACCGGGCTTCCAGCACGGTCATGCCGAAGGTCTCCTCCGTGCTGGGGTTGAGAAATACGTCGGCGGCGGTGTAAGCCTGCGCCAGTTCCTGAACACTGTTGGTACGGGGCAGCCCCAGAATTCCCGCCGGGAGGGACTGAATCTGCTTTGCGCTCAAGCCGATCAGCACGATAGCATATTTATCGTCCAGCAGGTCGTGAAGCGCCAGAAAGTCCCGCAGTCCCTTGCGCTCGTCCCAGACGCTGGCAACGCCCAGCAGGATGATTTTATTTTCCAAACCGTACTTTTCCCGGAAATTGCCGGGAGTGGGCTTGAAGATTTCCCGGTTCACCGTGTTGTATACCACTTTCACCGGGTAGTCCCTCAGAAAGCTCTCCTTTACCCGGCTTTCCAGCCAGTGGGAGGGGACGATGAGGGTCACATTGGGAATGCCCGTAAACAGTTCCCGCTTTTTTTCGTAATTTTTCCGGCTGTTGTCCAAAAGAATGCTGGCAGGATAAGCGCGTTTCTGTGGGCAGTCGTGGCAGCCGGTTTTCCAGCGGTCACAGCCCACATAGTCAAAATAGGCACAGTGACCCGTGAAGCTCCAGCAGTCGTGAAGCGTCCAGAAAATGGTCTTCCCGCAGCCGCGCAGGTAAGGAAACAGCTCTCCCAAGTGAATGTAATAGCCGTGAACATTGTGCAGCCAGATCACGTCCGGGTCGTATTCCCTGACCCAATCCAGAAACCGCCGGGTCGCCCGCCGGGAGCCGAAGCCGGAATCGTCCAGCAGACGGCTTTCCGCCCCGTGGAGCCTATAGTCCATGGGCGTACCGATGCGCACCGTGGGAATATCGCTGCAATTTGCCTCTTCACGGCCAAAGGCGAGCACGCACTCATGCCCCTGCGCCATCAGCCCACGGCACTGCTCCGCCGCGATGCGCCCCGTGCTGCCAAAGCCGGCAACGGAGTTGATGAACAGGTATTTCATGCGTCTCGCCTCCCGATGTTGTGAAATTTTCCGGCTGTTTCATCATATCCAGAAAAAACAGCGCAATTTGTCGGCGTCTGGCTTCTTACGACTTTCTCCAGACCATTTTGTCCACCACGCCGGTGTAGGACTGGATGATCTTGACCACCTTGGTGGATACGTTTTCCTCCACATAGTCCGGCACGGGGATCCCCAGATCGCCGTCGCGGTTCATCTGAACGGCGGTGTCCACCGCTTGCAGAAGATTCTTTTCGTCAATGCCCGCCAGAATGAAGCAGCCCTTGTCCAGCGCTTCCGGGCGCTCCGTGGACGTGCGGATGCACACCGCCGGGAACGGATGTCCCACGGAGGTGAAGAAGCTGGATTCCTCCGGCAGCGTCCCGGAATCGGACACCACCGCGAAGGCGTTCATTTGCAGGCAGTTGTAATCGTGGAAGCCCAGCGGCTCGTGCTGAATCACCCGGCTGTCCAGTATGAAGCCCGTGGCCTCCAGCCGCTTTTTGGAGCGGGGGTGGCAGGAATACAGAATGGGCATATCGTACTTTTCCGCCATGGCGTTGACGGCGCGGAACAGAGACAGGAAATTCTTCTCCGTGTCGATGTTTTCCTCCCGGTGGGCAGACAGCAGAATGTACTCTCCCTTGGTCAGTCCCAGCCGCTGGTGGATGTCGGAAGCCTCGATGGCGTTTAAGTTGGCGTGGAGCACCTCCGCCATGGGGGAGCCGGTAACGTAGGTGCGCTCCTTGGGCAGACCGCACTCATGGAGGTATCGTCTCGCGTGTTCGGAATAGGCCAGATTCACGTCGGAGATGATGTCCACAATCCGGCGGTTGGTCTCCTCCGGCAGGCACTCGTCCTTGCAGCGGTTTCCCGCCTCCATGTGGAAAATGGGAATATGCAGCCGCTTGGCCGCAATGGCGGACAGGCAGGAATTGGTGTCCCCCAGAATCAGCATGGCGTCCGGCTGAATGGCCGTCATCAGCTTGTAGGAGCAGTTGATGATGTTGCCCACGGTGGCGCCCAGGTCGTCCCCCACCGCGTTCATATACACATCCGGGTCGGCAAGTCCCAAATCCCGGAAGAAGATTCCGTTCAGATTGTAGTCGTAATTCTGCCCCGTGTGGGCGAGAATGCAGTCAAAATATTTGCGGCACTTGTTGATGACCGCCGCCAGACGGATGATCTCCGGGCGGGTGCCTACGATGATGAGCAGCTTTAATTTTCCGTCATTGCGGAACGCCACGTCGGAATAGTCCAGCTTCATTTCCATGTCAAACCACCTCAAAGAATGTATCCGGCTTTTTCGGGTCAAAGCACTCGTTTGCCCACATGAGCGTCACAAGATCGTCCGTTTCGCTCAGGTTGATAATGTTGTGGGTATAGCCCGGCAGCATGTGGACGGCTTCGATTTTCTCTCCGGAAACTTCAAAATTCAGCACTTCCCCGGTGCCGACCTTCCGCTGCTGGATCAGGCCGTGACCGGATACTACGATGAAAAATTCCCACTTGGTGTTGTGCCAGTGCTGTCCCTTGGTCACGCCGGGACGGCTGATGTTCACGCTGAACTGGCCGCAGCTCGCCGTTTTCAGCAGCTCCGTGAAGCTGCCCCGGGCGTCAACGTTCATTTTCAGGGGGAACGCCGCCTTTTCCCTGGGCAGATAGGAAAGATACGTAGAATACAGCTTTTTCGCGAAGCTGCCTGCCGGAATTTCCGGCATCAGCAGGGTTTCCGGCTGCGCCTTGAAGCTGTCCAGCAGCGCTACGATCTGCCCCAGAGTCGCCCGGTGGGTGACGGGCGCGGCGCAGTAGCGCCCGGACGCCGTCAGAACCGTGTTCACACCGTCAAACTCGCAGTGATGCTCTCTGCCCTCCAGCGCTGCGATCATCTCGTCCACCAGATCGTCGATGTACAGCAGCTCCAGCTCCACGCCGGGGTCGTTCACCGTGATGGGCAGGTCATGGGCATAGTTGTGGCAGAAGGTGGCTACGGCGGAATTGTAGTTGGGACGGCACCATTTTCCGAACAGGTTGGGGAAGCGGTACACCAGCACTTTCGCCCCGGTTTCGGCGGCATAGGAGAAAAACAGCTCCTCCCCCGCTTTTTTGCTCCTGCCGTACTCACTGCCCGCATAGCGCCCCACCATGGTCGCCTGAATGGAGGACGACAGCATTACGGGGCAGGTGTTATGGTATTTTTTCAGCGTGTCCAGCAGCGTGGAAGCAAAGCCGAAATTTCCCTGCATGAACTCTTCCTGATTCTTCGGGCGGTTGACGCCGGCAAGATTGAACACGAAGTCCGCCTTCCGGCAGGCCGTTTCCAGCAGCGCCGGGTCGGAGTCGATGTCGTAGAGGTACAGCTCCCCCACCGTAAGTCCCGGATGGGTCTTGTCACGGCCGTCCCGGATGCACTCCAGCGCCGCCGTCAGGTTTTTGCCCACAAATCCGGCCGCACCGGTAATCAGAATGTTCATGCCAGCTCACCCTTCCGTTATTTATTCTTCATGGCTTCCAGTTCTTCCCGGATGTAGCTCAGGCTCAGCAGCTTCTGCTGCACCTGCTCCACGTTCAGCAGCTCCGTGTTGTTGCTGTTGAACTCCGTGAGGACGTTGCGCTGGGTGTCGCCGTCCTTGAAATATTTGTCGTAGTTTAAGTCCCGCTTGTCGCAGGGGACGCGGTAGAAATTGCCCAGATCGATAGCGTGGGCACATTCCTCATTGGTCAGCAGTGTCTCGTACATCTTTTCGCCGTGGCGGATGCCGATGACCTTGATCTCGTGGCCGGGGGCAAACAGGCCGGTGACGGCTTTTGCCAGTGTCTCAATGGTGCACGCCGGGGCTTTCTGCACCAGAATGTCCCCGCTGACGCCGTTCTGGAAAGCGAACAGCACCAAGTCCACCGCTTCCTCCAGAGACATGATGAACCGGGTCATGTTCGGCTCGGTGATGGTGATGGGGTTGCCCGCCTTGATCTGATCGATCCACAGCGGAATGACGCTGCCCCGGGAACACATGACGTTTCCGTAGCGGGTGCAGCAGATTTTGGTCTTTTCCGGAGAAACCGTCCGGGATTTGGCGACAATGACCTTCTCCATCATGGCCTTGGAGGTACCCATGGCGTTGACGGGATAGGCGGCCTTGTCCGTGGACAGGCAGATGACGGCCTTGACCCCTGCGTCAATGGCGGCGGTCAGCACGTTGTCGGTTCCGAACACGTTGGTTTTCACCGCCTCCATGGGGAAAAACTCACAGGACGGCACCTGTTTGAGGGCGGCGGCATGAAAGATGTAATCTACGCCGTGCATGGCGTTCTTCACGGAAGCGAGATCCCGGACATCGCCGATGAAGAATTTGATCTTCCCAGCCGCTTCCGGCATTTTCGCCTGAAACTCATGGCGCATGTCGTCCTGTTTCTTCTCGTCCCGTGAGAAAATCCGGATTTCCCGGATATCCGTGTCCAGGAAGCGGTTCAGCACCGCGTTTCCGAAGGAACCGGTACCGCCGGTGATCATCAGCGTTTTGTTGGCAAAAATACTCATAATTCATTCTCCTCCCCTGTTTCCGGGTGTAAAAGTTCCCGGAAAAGAGATACATATTTTCCCGTGCAAATTTCGGTGGTGTACTTTTGCAGATACAGCTCCCGGCATTTTCTGCGCATGTCCCGGGCTTCCTCCGGGTTGTCCCGCAGGAAACGGATGGCCTTGGCTAATCGCTCGCTTTCGCCGTTGCGCACCCAGAGCCCCGCGCCGGACTGGATATCCCGGACGATGTCGCACTCGTCCATGATGGCGAGCAGGGGGGTGCCCTGCATCATATAGCTGTAGGTCTTGCTGGGGACGCAAAGCCCCGTCGCACCCTTTTCCAGAGAAATCAGTGCGCAGTCGCTCACCGCCAGCGCGTCCTGAAAGTCCTGACCATGAAGGAAGCTGTGAATCCGGACATTCTCAATGCTCTCCTGAGCGATGATCTCTCGCAGCTTCTCCATTTTATTGCCGTGTCCGGCAAAGAGGAAGAAAACGTCCTTCTCCTCCCGCAGCGCCCGGATAGCGCCCAGAATGGTGTCCATGTCCTGCATGGTTCCCATATTGCCGAAATAGGACACCACGAAGCGCCCCGCCGTCAACTCCCGGAACCGGTTTTCCTCCCGGTCGCGCAGGCCACCCTCGTCCCGGTACCAGTTGGGAATCACCGTCACAAGTTCGTCAACGGCGTTCCGGGTGCGGAGAATGCAGTTCTTCTGCTCCGACGACAGCGCCACCACCCGGTCTGCCCGGCGGAACACACATTTGTTGATGTGGTTCATCAGCCTGCAGATCACGCTGCCTTCCCGGAGGGTGTTCGTCACCGTGGCCACCTCGGGATAGAGGTCGTAGGACACGAACACCAGCTTCGTACCGAACAGCGATTTTGCCCAAGAAGCAATCCACGGCAGAATCGGCGGGTTGGAGTACACCACCACCGCCCGGTATTTGCCGATCTCCGGCAGGTGCAGCAGCACATGAAACGTAAAGGAAAAATAGTTGACGATCCGGCCAAGAAATCCCGCCCGGCCCGTCTGGATGTATTTCAGGCGGTGAATGTGGATGCCGTCCGCATCCTCCTTCGTGGGGACCTTCCCGCCCTCGGCGTATTCCCGTGGGTAGCCGCACAGCGCGCCCACGGAGAACCCGGCGTCCCGAAGCGCCAGCACCGTGTCATAGGGCAGCTGGGCGGAGGAAATATATTCGGGATAGAAAAACTGGCACAAAAACAGGATATCCCGCTTCTTTTTCAAGCAACCGCCCTCTTTCGCTTCCTAAAAATCAGGTTTTCTCCGTTTCCAGAATGGACTGCTCCAGCGTTTTTACGCAGTAATCCCGGCTGTACCGGCTCAGCGCAAAATCATAGCACAGGCTGCCAAAGGCCTTGTCCACCGCAGGCGAAAAAAACCGCAGCAGCTTCAGCGCCCAGGTAAAGCCCTTCACCATCAGGATGCCCTTTCCGTTGGCGTGGGCAATCCAGTTGACCATGTCGCTGGTGTTGGTGTATTCGTTGTTCTGGGGGCAGAATATGCCCGCCGCCTCGTCGTCAATGAGCAGCCGGACAAATTCCGTCAGATTCTCAATATACAGCATGGAACGCTGGTTGGAAACGTAAGGAAAAACCGGCAATTTTTTCGCCAGCTTCGCCATGGTCACGTAATTGCCCTTGCAGCCCTTGCCGTAGATCATGGGCGGGCGGAGAATTGCGACCTTGAAGCTGTCGTCCGCCAACGCCTGCAAATCCGCTTCCGCTCTGGCTTTGCTGACGCCGTAGTTGTCCGCAGGATGCAGCGGCGTGTTCTTCGTGATGACGACCGTTTTGCCGATGGGCGCAGTCAGGCCGTAAACGCTCTCCGAGCTCATAAACAGGAACTGACCCACACCGTCGGCCTTGGCTTTTTCGGCAGTCCGCACCGCGAGAATGTGGTTGACCTGATCGTACAGGCCAGAGCTAGCCGGGTCGTTTTTGCTGTCCGGCTGATGCACCAGCCCCGCTACGTGGAACAACGCGTCGTAGCCGCGGAAAGAGTGGCTCTCCCAATCGGTGCCGCGCATATCCAGCGAATCCACCCGGTAGTTTTCCGGCCACTTCCCCAGATAGTTTTCCAGAGAAACCCCGATATAGCTTCCGGCGCCGGTGATGAGAATGTTCTTCATTCTTTCTTCTCCTTTTCCAGCTGGCCGGTGCCGCCTTCCACCACGCCGTCATGCTTCAGCACGGAAACGATGGTGCCGAAAAAGCATTTGCAGTCAAAGAGGAAGCTCAGTTTTTCCACATATTCCCCGTCGAACCGGGCCTTTACCTCAATGGGCAGTTCGTCCCGCCCGTTGATCTGCGCCCAGCCCGTCAGGCCGGGGCGCACGTCGTTGGCGCCGTATTTGTCCCGCTCGGCAATCAGGTCAAACTGATTCCACAGGGCAGGCCGGGGGCCGATGATGGACATTTTCCCCGTGAAAATCTGAAAGATCTGGGGCAGCTCGTCCAGGGATGACTTCCGCAGAAATTTCCCCACCTTCGTGATATACTGCTCCGGGTTTTCCAGCAGATGGGTGGGGGTGTCCTTGGGGGTGTCCATTTTCATGGTGCGGAATTTCATGATGGAAAAATGGGTCTTGTGAATGCCTACCCGCTTCTGGCGGAACAGCACCGGGCCGGGGTCGTCGATCTTGATGGCGACGGCAATGATCAGCAGCAGCGGCGACAATATCACGATGGCGCAGCCGGACAGGATAATATCCAGCAGGCGTTTGAAAAACGTTCGGTACATTCCGCTTTCCTCATTTTCTCTTATTTCGTTTGGTCAGACCTTACACTCGCGTTTGTAAGTAGGCACGATCTCCGCGACGATGTCCTTGATATCTTCGCTTTCCGCCCGGCTGGCTTCGTCCAGCCGCTTCAGCTGCTGCTCCAGCAGCGCGTCGTCCATTTCGATGGGCTTGCCGATGTGAATGAGCTTGTTGGCAGTCTCCTGCATTCCTTCTTCCTTCATCAGCAGCTCCTCATAGAGCTTCTCGCCCGGTCTGAGACCGGTGTACTCAATCTTGATGTCCACATCCGGTTCGTAGCCGGACAGACGGATCATGTTCCGCGCCATGGTGTCGATCTTCACCGGCTCGCCCATGTCCAAAATGAAAATCTCGCCGCCCTTGGCATAGTATCCCGCCTGCAGCACCAGACTCACCGCCTCGGGGATGGTCATAAAATACCGGATGATGTCGGGATGGGTGACGGTCACGGGGCCGCCGGCCTCGATCTGCTTCTTAAAAAGCGGGATGACGCTGCCGTTGCTGCCCAGAACATTACCGAAGCGCACCGCCACGAATTCCGTTTTGGACTCCCGGTTCATCATCTGTATCACCATCTCGCACAGACGCTTGGACGCACCCATGATGTTGGTGGGGTTGACGGCCTTGTCGGTGGATATCTGCACAAACCGCTTGACGCCGTACTCCGCGGCGGCCTTCGCCAGCTTGTAGGTGCCGATGACGTTGTTCTTGATGGCCTCGTTGGGGCTTTCCTCCATCAGCGGAACGTGCTTATGGGCCGCAGCGTGGAACACAAGCTCCGGCCGGTAAGTTTCCATCACATGGTTCAGCCGGACGGCGTCACGGACAGAGCCGATGATGACCTCCAGATTCAGTTCCGGATGGGTGCGGCGCAGCTCCATTTGAATATCATAGGCATTATTTTCGTAAATATCCAGAATAATAAGCTGCTTCGGCTTCGCATGGGCGATCTGACGGCACAGCTCGCTGCCGATGCTCCCGCCGCCGCCGGTGACCAGCACCACCTTGCCGGAAATATAGCCCACAATTTCATCCAAATTGACCTTGATGGGTTCCCGGCCCAGCAGGTCCTGGGGATCGACCTTGCGCAGCTTGCTGACGCTGACCTCTCCGTTGACCATCTGGAAAATGCCGGGAAGCATCTGTACCTCGCAGCCGGTGGTGGCACAGATGTCCAGAATTTCCTTCCGGGACTTTGCGGTACAGTTGGGAATGGCGAAGATGATCTTGCTGATCTTGTATTTTTTCACAGCCGTGGCAATGTCCTGACGGCCGCCCACAATGGGAACGCCGCACAGCTGCTTGTTCCATTTCACCGGGTTGTCGTCAATGACGCAGGACAGGTGATCCTGAATATGGTCGCTGTTGGTAAATTCCACAGCCAGCGCCCGTCCGGCGTCGCCCGCGCCGATCAGCATGACGTTTTTCACGCCGTTGGCATGGGTGATGTGGCTGATGCGCCGCTGCGCCGTCCGGAGCAGCCGGTAGGAGAACCGGATGGCCACGGTGCTGACGAAGCTGAACAGGAAGCCCACCACCATGCTGGAACGGGGCATCAGATTGCCGTCAAAGTGGAATACCAGCACGCCGATCACGCCCAGCACCACATATGCACCAGTAATGCGGAACACCTCCGGCGTACTGACAAAGGCCCAGATGGAGTTGTACAGCCGGAAAATCCAGAATACCAGAAGCGTGATCACGCACCATAGGCCGATGGCGGACAGGAAGCCCTCCATATGGACGGGGCGAATTTCGGCAAAGGAAAAATCATACCGGAACCACAGCCCCAGAAAGAAGGAGACGACAGTAGCAAGCACGTCCAGCATCATAATAAAAATGACCTTCGGCGCCATGCCCAGATTCAGTTTCATCGGCTTTCGGGAACCCATTTTGTTCACATCCTGTATTTCACCGCGGGCAGTTGTCCGCGGGTACTTTGTTTTGTCTGCATAGTTCATTTTATTATAACACAATATGTCGAATACAGCAAGGGAAAGTTTTGCCGTTACAACATCTCCAGAGGACCATTTTTGCATGCATAGAAAAATGGCGCAACCATAATAGGCAGGGCGCATCAAACAATTATCAGGCGCAGTGGGATCATGAACTGCATCTCTTGCCTCTCCCTTTGGGAGAGGTGGCTGATACTAGTTTTCAATAAAACGGTTAAAAACCGTTTTATTCGGCTGCTGTTTCAGCAGCCAGCGGCGTAGCCGCAAAAAACGTAAGTCCATACATTTCTCGCCGCCGCCGGCGGCCTGCGAAGGATTCGCAGGATAAAATGGTGTTAACCATTTTATCGAGAAATCGTATGAGCGAAGCGAAGACGGAGAGGGTAAGCAAGTCTGCAAGGCCCTCTCAGTCACCTGCGGTGACAGCTCTCCCAGAGGGAGAGCCAAGGGGCCGTACCTCGTTAATAGCATGTTTGCACAAGAAATGGAGCGTATCTGCACCGATACGCTCCATTCGCTATTTTACGATTACCCATCAAACCGGCAAGGGAGGTTTCTTAGGGTCTATCTGAAAACCGTCAACACGCCCAAACAGTGAAAGACCGCGTCGTTTCGACATTTTACGCTTTGTCCGGGAAAAGGTTCTCGATGGCACAGCGGGCGGCGTCCTGCTCTGCCCTTTTTTTGCTGCTGCCGACGCCCTTGCCCACGATCGTGCCGTTGAGGGAGACCTCCACGGAAAACTGCTTGTCGTGGTCAGGGCCGGACTGCCCCACCAGCTCATAAGCCAGCACCTGATTTTTCTTCTGCTGCACCAGTTCCTGCAGCTCGGTCTTGTAGTCCGCGTTGTGCAGCTTGGTCACCGGCACCTCCACCAGAATGAACGTCCTGACCACCTGCAGCGCCGCGTCCAGTCCGCCGTCCAGAAAGCACGCGGCGATCACCGACTCCATGGCGTCCGCCAAAATGGAGTCCCGGCTCCGTCCGCCGCCCTGCTCCTCACCGTGGCCAAGGAGCAGATGGTTCCCAAGGCCGATGCGGTTGGCAGCACCCGCCAAGGTAGTCTCGCAGACCATGTCCGCCCGCATCCGGGTCAGCTCGCCCTCCGGGCGGTTGGGAAAATTGCGGTAGAGATACTCCGCCACCAGCATTCCCAGCACGCTGTCCCCCAGAAATTCCAGCCGCTCGTTGCTGAGCAGGCTGTTGTGCCAGCGCTCGTTTGCGTAGGAGGAATGGGTCAGCGCATTCTGCAAAAGGGAAATATTCCGGAACCGGTAGCCGATGACGGCCTCCAAGTCCTTAATCATGCTCCGTCACCTTCTCTTTTTCAGCAGCCAGCCGCTGTAAATTCTCTTCCAGCTCCCCGGTAATGTCCGACGCGGCCACATCTGCCGCCTGCTTTACCGCGTTGCGGAACGCCAGCACGTCGGAAGCGCCGTGGGCCTTGATGACCGGCTTGCGGATGCCAAGGAACGGCGTGCCGCCAATCTCCCGGTAGTCCAGCATCTTCATCAGGTCTTTGACCCCGGAGGCGCACAGAAGATAGCCCAGCTTGCTGAGCAGGTTTTTCTTGAACATTCTCTTCATCAGGCTGCCCATGAACATGGCAGTGCCCTCGATGGTTTTGAGAAGCACGTTGCCGTTGAAGCCGTCGCAGACCACAACGTCCACCGCGCCCAAAGGCACGTCCCGGGCTTCCACATTGCCGACAAAGTTGGCAAGCCCCTTCTCCCCCGCGTCTTTCAGCAGCGCGTAGGCTTCCTTCTGCAAAGCGGTACCCTTACTGTCCTCGGTGCCGATGTTCAGAAGGCCGACTTTGGGATTCTCGATGCCCAGCTGCTTCTTCGCGTAGACAGAGCCGACCAGACCGAATTGCAGCAGGAATTCCGGCGTACACTCGGCATTCGCACCGCAGTCCACGATCACGGTCTTTCCCCCTGCCTTGTTGGGCATGGCGGGGCCCATGGCGGCACGGCGGATTCCCTTGACCCGCTTGACCAGCAGCGTCGCGCCGGTGAGCAGTGCGCCGGTGGAACCGGCGGAGACGAAGGCGTCGCCCAGCCCGTCCGCCAGCATCTTCAGGCCGATCACCATGGAAGAATTCTTCCGCTTGTGGATGATGGATGCGGGATCGTCATGCATGTCCACCACATCGTCGGCATTGGAGATTTCCATGCCTTCCGGCAGGTTGTCAATGCCGTGCTTCTTGAGGACCGCAAGGATATCCTCTCCCCGGCCTACCAGCACGATCTCGATACCGTAGGTCTTTGCCGCTTCCACAGCGCCTAAAACGGGAGCCTCGGGGGCATTGTCGCCGCCCATCGCGTCAAGAATGATCTTCAACCGTTTCACCTCTTTCTTTCAGATACCCTTCGCCACCAGCCTATCGATCACGTCCAGCGACCGCGCGGCAATGGCGAGATTTTTTTCTGCCTTCTTACGGATGCGCTTTTCCAGCGGTGCGATGATGCTGAAATTGATATTCATGGGCTGGAAATTCTCAATGCTTTCGTCGCTGACGTACCGCCCCAGCGCGCCGATGGCGGTCTCCTTGGGGAAGTCGGGCAGCTCCCGTCCCTGTACCTTCGCCGCCATGGCCACCGCCGCCAGATACCCGGAGGCCGTGGATTCCACGTACCCCTCCACGCCGGTCATCTGCCCGGCAAAAGCCACCAGCGGGTTTCGGCGGTCTGCGTAATACTTATCCAGCAGCTTGGGGCTTTGCAGGAAGGTATTCTGGTGCATCACACCGTAGCGGACAAATTCCGCGTTTTCCAGACCGGGTATCATGGAGAATACCCGCTTCTGCTCGCCGAATTTCAGGTGGGTCTGGAAGCCCACCAGATTGTACACGCTTTTTGCCGCGTTGTCCTGCCGCAGCTGCACCACGGCGTAAGGCTCATGGCCGGTGGCAGGATTTCTCAGCCCCACGGGCTTCATGGGGCCGTAGCGCAGGGTATCCACGCCTCGCCGCGCCATGACCTCCACGGGCATACAGCCCTCAAAGACGTTCTTGTCCTCAAAGCCATGCACCGGGGCTTCCTCGGCGTTTACCAACTCCCGGACGAAGGCTTCGTACTGCTCTTTGTTCATGGCGCAGTTGATGTAATCGGGCGTCCCCCGGTCGTACCGGGACTGCCACCACGCGAGATTCATGTCGATGGACTCCGCCGAAACCAGCGGCGCCGCTGCGTCAAAAAAGTGCAGATACCCGGTCTCCCCGAAGTAATGCCCGATGGCCTCGCTCAAAGCATCGGAAGTCAGCGGCCCTGTAGCCACGATCACCGGCCCCTCGGGGACTTCGGTGATTTCTTCGGAAATCACCGTGATATTGGGGTGATTCCGGATTTTCTCCGTAACCATCCGGGAAAAGCCGCCCCGGTCTACAGCCAGACAGCCGCCCGCCTCCACCCGGGTAGCATCGGCGCAGGTGAGGATCAGGCTGCCGCAGCGGCGCAGCTCCTCCTTGAGAAGCCCCACGGCGTTTTCCAGCCGGTCGCCCCGCAGGGAATTGGAGCAGACAAGCTCGGCAAAATCCTCGCTGTGGTGGGCGGGGGTCATCTTTTTGGGCTTCATTTCGTAAAGCGCCACTTCGATGCCCCGGTTTGCCAGCTGCCATGCCGCTTCGCTTCCGGCCAGCCCCGCGCCGATGACTTTTACCTTCATGCCTTGCTCTCCTTCTTAGAGGATGTTTTCGTCGTCTTCTTCGTTGTGGTCTTGGCGGCGGTCTTCTTCACCGCAGTCTTTTTCGCCGCAGTTTTCTTTGCTGCCGTCTTCTTTGCCGGGGCTTTTGCCGTCGTTTTCTTTGCCGCCGTCTTCTTCTCGGCAGACTTTTCCTCCGGGGTGGCCTCCCCGTCCTCGGCGGTCTTCTTTTTATAGTAGCCCCGCTGGTCCTCCGGGAGGAAACGGGAGCATTTCTCGTTGATGCAGAAGGGCTTCATGCGCCCCTTGCCGGATTTCTTGAACAGGGTCTGACCGCACTCCGGGCAATCCTCAGCGGTGGGAACGTCCCATGTCATGAAGCCGCACTCCGCGCCCCGCTCGCAGGCGTAGTAGGCGTAGCCCTTCTTAGACTTGCGCTTGAGCAAGCCGCTGCCGCACTTGGGGCAGCGCCCCGGCATCCGCTCCACGAGGGGTTTGGTGTTCTTGCATTCCGGGTAGCCCGGGCAGGCCAGAAATTTTCCGAACCGGCCGGTTTTCACCACCATTTTCCGTCCGCACAGCTCGCAGACCTCGTCGGTCTCCTCCTCCGGCACCTTCAGATGAACGCCCTCCAGCGCCGTCTCCGCGTCAGACAGCTCCTTGCTGAAATCCTTGTAGAAATCCGCCAGCAAGTCCTTCCAGTTCTGCTTGCCCGTCTCCACATCGTCCAGACGGGACTCCATATTGGCGGTAAACTCCACATCGATGATATCGGTGAAGCGCTCCACCATCAGCCCGGTGACGATCTCGCCCAGGGGCGTGGGGGCAAGGCGCTTGTCCTGCTTGACTACGTACTCCCGGTCTTCAATGGTGGACACGGTGGCAGCGTAGGTGGAAGGACGTCCGACGCCCTTTTCCTCCATGGCCTTAACCAGCGTCGCCTCGGTATACCGGGCGGGGGGCTGGGTAAAATGCTGCTCCTTCTGGATGTTGGAGGGGTGCGTCTTCTCCCCCACCGCCAGATCCGGCAGCGGAGAGCCGACGGCCTCCTGCTCATCATCCCGTCCTTCTTCGTAAACGGCAATGAAGCCGGCGAAGCGCAGGCTCTGGTGGCTGGCGCGGAACACATGCCCGGCGCACATGGTGTCGATGGACACGGTGTCATAAACGGCGCAGGCCATCTGCGTCGCGAGGAAACGGCTCCAGATCAGCTTGTAGAGCTTATACTGATCGGGGGTCAGACTGGTACGCACCCGTTCCGGCTCCAGTTCCACATGGGACGGCCGGATGGCTTCGTGGGCGTCCTGCGCCCCTGCCTTGGTCTTGAACACATGGTGCTGGCCGTAATAATACTCATTTCCGTAGCGGCTGCGGATAAACCCGGCGGCAGCGTCCATGGCCTCGTCGGAAAGCCGCAGAGAGTCGGTACGCATGTAGGTAATTAAACCGGTGGTACCTTCCCCTGCCACGTCCACGCCTTCATACAGCTGCTGGGCGACCATCATGGTCTTTTTCGGCGTGAAGCCCAGCTTCCGGGACGCCTCCTGCTGCAAAGTGGAGGTGGTGAAGGGCGGCGCGGAATAGCGCTTTTTCTCCGCTTTTTTGACGTTGGTAACGTCGAATTCCTTCCCGTCAATGTCGCCGATCACGGCAAGGGTATCAGCCTCATTCTCCAGCTCCCGCTTCTTTTCCTCGCCCCAGTAGTGGGCGACAAAGGCGCCGGGCTTGCCCATACGGTTCAATGTCACGTCCAGCGTCCAGTATTCCTTTGGCTGGAACGCGCGAATTTCGTTTTCCCGGTCAACCACCAGTCGGGTGGCGACGGACTGAACGCGGCCTGCGGACAGACCCCGCCGTATCTTCTTCCACAGCAGCGGGGAAAGCTCATAGCCCACGATCCTGTCCAGAATACGCCGCGCCTGCTGGGCGTCAACCAGATCATAGTCGATATCCCGGGGGTGGCGGATGGACTCCTTGACCACCTTCTGGGTGATCTCGTTAAAGGTCACACGCTGCGCCTTCCCGTCGGGGAGGTTCAGCAGCTCTTTCAAATGCCACGAAATGGCCTCGCCCTCCCGGTCAGGGTCGGTTGCAAGGTACACGGTTTTCGCCTTTTCCGCATCGGTTTTCAGTTCCTTGATCAGGGATTCCTTGCCCCGGACGGGGATATAATGGGGCGTGAAATCATGCTCCAAGTCCACGCCCATGGTGCTTTTCGGCAGATCCCGGAGATGCCCCATGCTGGCCTTGACAACGTAATCGTCTCCTAAATATTTGCCAATGGTCTTTGCCTTGGAGGGGGACTCCACAATCACCAGATTTTCAGGTTTGCCCATGAATGAAAATTCTCCGTTTCGTTACTTCAGATTCAGCGGTTACGTCTCTCTATTTCCCGCTCAAAACAATGCGCTTGCCCGGCAGGCGCTTGATTATGCCCTTCAGTTCCAGCATGGTCAGGCTGGAAAGCAGCTTTCCGGTGGACAGGCCGGTTTCGGCGATCACATCGTCCACCAGCCGCTCGCCGCCGCTCAGGGCGTCCACAATGGTCTGCTCCTCCGGCGACAGCTTCGGCCTGACCGAGCCTACGTCACTATAAGGCGCGCAAGGCGTCTTGTCAATGCCCTGATGGGCTAAATCTTTTTTAAGATTCTCATTTTTCCGGGGAAGACGCAGTTTCTGCGCCACTTTCAGCAGCGGTTTTTCCGCTTCCGCAGCCTTGTGCACCTCGTCCGGATAGGCCGTCTGGTGGGCGGGCGCATCTTCCTTCCGAATCTTATCCGGAAAGAGGGCTTCATATTCGCTCAGAATGTCCCAGCCGGAGGAAACCATGATCGCCCCGTCCCGCAGAAGCCGGTTGCTCCCCACAAAGGACGGCTGGTCGATGTTTCCCGGCACCGCGAACACGTCCCGCCCCTGCTCGGCGGCTAAGCGGGCGGTGATCAGCGCGCCGCTTTTCTCCGGCGCTTCCACCACCAGCACCCCGCAGCTCAGGCCGCTGATGATACGGTTCCGCTTGGGAAACGTCCATTTTGCCGGCGGCGTCCCCGGCGCGAACTCGCTGAGAATGCAGCCGTATTCCTCCGTGTCCCGGAACAGCGCCCGGTTGGAAACGGGATAGACGATATCCGCGCCGCACCCCAGCACACCCACCGCAGGCGCGCCTGCGGTCAGCGCTCCGGACATGGCCATGCCGTCGATGCCGTAGGCCATTCCGGATACCACAATGCCGCCGCAGCGAGCAATCTGATAGCCCATGCGCTTGGCGGTGGTCAGGCCGTAGGCCGACGCCTTCCGGGTGCCGACCACGCCGATCACCGGGCTTCCGTCAAAATCCGGCAGCCGCCCCTTATAATACAGCACAACGGGCGGGTCGGCAATATTTTTGAGCCGTGCGGGATAAGCCGCATCCTGACAGGTCAGGATGTGGAGCTTTTCCCGGCCACAGGCTTCCAGAATTTCCTCCGCGGAGGTCAGATTTTTCTCCCGAAGGGCAGTCTTTGCCTCCTCGCTGAGACCGATGGCGTCAAACGCCCCGTCGTCGGCGAAGTAAATGTCCTCAGGATCCCGAAAATGCTGCAACAGTGCCATTTTGTCCCGGTCGTTCAGCCCGGGGCGATGGGCGAACCATATCCAGTGTACCAGCATTTTCTCACCTGTTTCTCTCTATATTATGCCGTTTCTCTATTGCTTCATCTGCCACATGACGATGGCCGCCGCCACCGCCGCGTTCAGGGACTCACAGCGCTTATTCATGGGGATGATAAGCTCCCCGTCGGTGCTTTCCAGAATTTCCCGGCGCACGCCCTGCCCTTCGCTGCCAATGACCACCGCCATGCCGCGAAGGTCAGCATTGCGCAAATCCTTCGCCCGCTGACTCAGTGCCGTCACGGCCACAGGAATTCCGGCAACCCCGCAGGCGGCCTTTACCTCCGCCCAGTCCGCTTTCACCGGCTGGGTGCGGAACACCGCGCCCATGCTGGCGCGTACCGTCTTGGGGCTGTAGGGGTCGGCGCAGCCTTCCAGCAGCGTCACAGGAATGTCCAGCGCGTCCGCCGTGCGCAGAATGGTTCCAAGGTTTCCCGGGTCCTGAATGCCGTCCAGCAGCAGGCAGCCGGGTGTCGGCGCATATGTCTTCTTTTCCGGCAGGCGGCACAGAAACAGCGCCCCCTGCGGGCTTTCCATGGGGGAAATGGATGCCATCACGTCCTCCGGCACACGGAAAAGCCGCACCGATTCCGGCACGTCTGCGTGAACGCCGTCGGATAAGATCACCGTGTCCAGTCCCGGATACCAGCGGACGGCCTCTCCCAGAAGCTTGACCCCGTCGGCAGCGAACAGCCCCGCTTCCTCCCTGGCCTTCCGGGAAGAAAGCAGCTTTTTCACCTGTTGCAACAGGGGATTTTTCCGGGAGGTGATTCTCTGCTCCGTCACAGCTTCTGCACCCTGCTGAGGGCGTAATTGTCCCCCAGAACCACCATCACGTCCCCCTCCTGAATCCGATAATCCGCGGCGGGGGAAACGTTGGTCTTGTCCCCGTTTTCCACGGCGATGATGTTCACACCCAGCTTCGCCCGGACGTTCAGTTCATTGATGCACTTGCCGATCCAGCTCTTGGGGGCGGGAACCTCCAGAATTCCGTAGTCCTGGGAAAGCTCGATGTAATCCAGCACATTGTGGGAATACATGCTTCTCGCCAGCCGCTGGGCGTGTTCCTGCTCCGGAATGACCACCCGGTCGGCACCCAGCTTTTCCAGAACCAGCCGGTGGGTCTCGTCGTGGGCTTTGCAGACGATGTAGGGCGCGCCCAGCTCCTTTAAGTTCATGGTGATCAGCACGGAGGCCGCAAGATCGTCGCCGATGGCAATGACCGCGCAGTCAAAATTCCGCACGCCCAGCGCCCGCAGGACTTCCTTGTCCCGGGCGTCGCCCACCACCGCGTGGGTGACGTCGTTGGCAAGCTGCTGCACAAGGTCGTTGTGCACGTCCATGGCCAGCACCTCCGCCCCCAGCGTGCACAGCTGCCGCGCCAGAGAGCCGCCGAAACGGCCGAGACCGATGACAATGTAAGACTTCATATTCTTCTCCTTATCCGATCAGCAAATTGGTTTCCGCATAGCGGAACCGCTCCTCCGCCCGGTTTCCCGCCAGGAAGCCCAGGCTGATGGTCAGCACGCCGACCCGTCCGAAATACATATAAATAATGATCAGAATCTGCGCCGGGATACTTAAGGAAGCCGTACCGCCCGCGCTTAATCCCACGGTCGCCAACGCCGAAACCGCCTCATACACGGCGTCCGTAAAGTCCATGGGCGACGTGGCGCTGATGAAAATGCCGCCGAAAACGGCCAGTGCCAGCACGATAAAGGCAATGATCATGGCGTTCTGGGTCTGCTCGTCGGGGATCGTCCGCTTGAAGGCGCAGACCGTGCTTTTCCCTCTGGCTCTCGCCCAGATGGTCAGCACCAGCACCAGAAACGTCACGGTCTTGATGCCGCCGGCGGTGGAGCCGGAGGAGCCGCCGATGAACATCAGCACGCTGGAAAAGGCCTTGCCGCTTTCCGTAAGCTTTGCCTGATCAATCGCCGCAAACCCCGCGGTGCGCAGTGTAGCGGACTGGAAAAAGCCGTTGAGCAGCTTTTCGCCCACAGTCATGCCGCCCAGCGTCTCCGGGTTGTTCCATTCCAGCAGACAGGTTCCCGCCCAGCCGACGGCAAGCAGCGCCGCCGTGATCAGCAGTACCAGCTTGGTGTACACGCTGAACTTGCGCAAGGAGCGCTTCCGGGCAATGTTCTCCCACACCAGAAAGCCCAGGCCGCCGATGATGATCAGCGCCGACAGCGTCAGAAGCACAACGGGGTCTGCGTTAAATTCTATCAGGCTCTGCCCCGGGGCAATGGCGCCGAAAATGTCAAAGCCCGCATTGCAGAACGCGGAAACAGAGTGAAAAATGCCCCAGCGCAGCGCTCTTGTAAACCCATACTCCGGCCAGAACCGAAGGGTCAGAATGATCGCCCCCACTGCCTCCACGGAAAAGCTTCCGGTAAGCACCAGCTTTTGCAGCCGCACCACGCCCTTGATATCGTTCACGCTCAGGGACTGGGCGATCATCAGCCGCTGCTGGAGGCCGATCTTCCTGCGCAGCAGAAAAATCAGCAGTGTCGCCACGGACATGAAGCCCAATCCGCCAATCTGAATCAGACACAGAATCACAATCTGGCCGAAACCGCTCCACTGGCTCCAGGTATCGTACAGCACCAGTCCCGTCACACAGGTGGCGGAGGTGGCCGTAAACAGCGCCGGGCGCAGCCCGCAGGACACCCCGTTCCGGGACGCGGCGGGCAGAGTCAGCAGCAGCGCCCCCAGGAGAATGATCGCGGCAAACATCAGTGCAACCATCTGCGTGGTAGCAATGTGCCTGGGTCGGTGCTTCATCCAGAAGACCACCAGCTTTCCCCGCAGAGACATATTTGCGCTCCTTTCCGGCAGGCACACCCCGCCATCATACGTTTTCTCTATTATAGCAACTTTACATTCTTTTGCAAGTCTCAATTCATCCCAGCCGCAAAATAGGCAATTTACATTTTCTCCCGGGTGTGCTATACTGGTCAAAAACTTGGAAAGGGGCAGATTTTATGAGTTATACAGAAAGCTGGTCGGGAAAGATCAACCGCAAGCTTCTAAAAAAGCTGCACATCATTGATGTCGCCGCCGGGCGGGAGAAAGCTGATCTGGTTCTGAAAAACGCCACCTATGTCAACGTGTTTTCCGGGGAGCTGGACACCGGCGACATTGCCGTGGCGGAGGGTCTGATCGTGGGCCTCGGCAGCTACGAAGGCCGGGAGGAAGCGGACATGACCGGCAAGATCGTCTGCCCCGGCTTCATCGACGCCCACATCCATCTGGAATCCAGTCTGGTTTCCCCCGCGGAGTTTGCCCGGGCAGTCATCCCCCACGGCACCACCACCGTCATCACCGACCCCCACGAGATCACCAACGTCATGGGCACCGACGGCATCGACTATATGCTCTGCGCCACGGAAGGGCTGCCGGTGGACACCCAGTTTATGATTCCCTCCTGCGTCCCGGCGTCGGCGCTGGACGAAAGCGGCGCGAATCTGGACTACCGGGATATCGACAGCTTTTTCGACCATCCCCGGGTGCTGGGTCTTGCGGAAATGATGAATTTCCCCGGCGTGATCTCCGCCGACTCCCCCACCGTTGCCAAGATCATTGCGTCTCAGGCGCACCACAAGAAGATCGACGGCCACGCCCCCGGTCTTTCCGGCACCGACCTGAACGCCTACATTGCCGCCGGTGTCTACTCCGACCACGAGTGCGCGGACATTGACGACGCCATGAAGAAGCTGAAGCTGGGTCAGTTCATCATGATCCGGGAGGGCACCGCCGCCCGGAATCTGGAGGCTCTGATGCCCCTGATCAAGTCCCAGAAATATTTCAGCCGCTGCATGTTCTGCACCGACGACAAGCACCCCAGCGATCTGCTGGAAAAGGGTCACATCGATTACATCTGCCGGGAAGCTGTCGCCATGGGTGCCGACCCCATCATGACCGTACAGGTGGCCTGTCTTCACGCCGCCCGGTACTTCCTGCTGAATAACCGGGGCGCCATCGCCCCCGGATATCTTGCGGACTTCGCCATCGTGGAGGATTTGAAGGACTTCCACGTGGTGACGGTGTACAAGCGGGGCAAGCGGGTCTACCACGACGGCATTGTGGAGGACTTCCCCCTGCCTGAGATCCCGGAACACCTGAACAAGCGCGCCCACGACACCTTCCACCTGCCGGTGCTTTCTCCCGCGGACTTTGCCAACACCCGTCTGCGGGGCGTCATCGGCATGGTGCCGGGGCAGATCATCACCGAGGACGCGGGCTACGCCGCTGGAGTGGACGTATCCAAGGACATTCTGAAAATGGCCGTTGTAGAGCGGCATAAAAATACCCGCCACATCGGCATTGGCTACCTCAAGGGCTACGGTCTGAAATCCGGCGCGGTGGCCACCTCCGTCGCCCATGACAGCCACAACATCATCTGCGTCGGCACAAATGACGAGGACATGGCCTTCGCCGTCAACCGCATTGCCCGGAACCGAGGCGGCATCGTGGTCGTGGAGAACGGGCAGGTGCTGGCCGAGCTTCCTCTGGAAATTGCCGGCATCATCAGCGGCAAGCCCCTGCGGGAGGTCAACACCCTTCTGGAAGACGCCAAGAAGGCCGCCCACGCTCTGGGCGTCGGCACGGACATCGACCCGTTCATGACGCTGTCCTTCATGAGCCTGCCCGTTATCCCCACCCTGCGCCTGACGACCCGGGGCGTGGTGGATGTGAACACCCAGCAGTACGTATGAGCGGCATAGACCTTTCTTTTGTCTCCGGCAAGGAAAAGTTCAATTACCGTGTCTGCGCCGTCATCCTTTCGGAGAGCAAACTGCTTGCCATGCACGACGAGCGCTCCCCCTACTATTACCTCCCCGGCGGGAGGGTGCAGATGGGGGAAACGGCGGAAGCCGCCGTGGTGCGGGAGGTTCAGGAGGAACTGGAGATCACCCCGGAAATCATCCGTCCCCTGTGGCTGAATCAGGCATTTTTCACGGAGGATGTGGACGGCCTGCACTACCACGAGCTGTGCCTGTACTTCCTGATGGACATTTCCCACACGGATTTGCTGTCCAAAGGCGAAAAGTTTACCCTGTTGGAACGGCACCACACCCACAAATTTGAATGGCTGCCCTTTGAACGGCTGGAACGGGAATATTTCTATCCCCTGTTCCTGAAAAAGGAAATTTTCCACCTGCCGGAAGCCCTCACCCTCCGCACGGAACTGGAATAAACGCAAAACGCCCTGTCCGCTTTTCAGCGGACAGGGCATTTGTTTTTGGGGAATTATTTCATCACCAGTTCGCCGTTTTCGGCGTCCACGGTGACGGTCTGACCCGGGGTAACGTCGCCCCGAAGCAGACGCTTGCTGAGCATGGTCTCCACCGTATGCTGCACATAGCGGCGCAGGGGACGGGCGCCGTACTGCGGGTCATAGGCCGCGTCCACAATGGCGGCCTTGGCCGCAGGCGTCAGCTCACAGCGGATCTGCTGGTCAGCCAGACGGTCGTTGAGCTTGGCGATCTGCAGGTCGA
Organism: Firmicutes bacterium CAG:110; assembly: GCA_000434635.1. Classification (GTDB taxonomy): domain Bacteria; phylum Bacillota; class Clostridia; order Oscillospirales; family Oscillospiraceae; genus Faecousia. The sequence continues at coordinate 71,505 of HF988135.1, forward strand.
TGATCTTGGTCACATTCTCCTTAGTCAGGGGCTTGTAGAACACGATCTCGTCCAGACGGTTGAGGAACTCCGGCCGGAAGGTGCGGCGCAGCAGCGCGCGAACCTGCTCCTTGGCACTTTCCTCAATGGTACCGTCGGCGTTGATGCCGTTCAGGATATACTCAGAGCCGAGGTTGGAGGTCAGGATCAGAATGGTGTTCTTGAAGTCCACGGTTCTGCCCTGAGAATCGGTGATCCGGCCATCGTCCAGCACCTGCAGAAGCACGTTGAACACGTCGGGATGCGCCTTCTCCACCTCGTCGAACAGGACGACGGAGTAGGGCTTGCGGCGTACCGCTTCGGTCAGCTGGCCGCCTTCCTCATAGCCCACGTATCCGGGAGGCGCGCCGATGAGACGGGACACGGAGTATTTCTCCATGTATTCGGACATATCGATACGCACCATGTTGTTCTCGTCGTCAAACAGCGCCTGCGCCAGCGCCTTGGCAAGCTCGGTCTTGCCCACGCCCGTGGGGCCAAGGAACAGAAACGAGCCGATGGGGC
>HF988135.1:72062-72583 GCA_000434635.1 Firmicutes bacterium CAG:110
GAGCCGATGGGGCGGTTGGGGTCCTGAATGCCTGCGCGGCTGCGCTGAATGGCTTCCGTGACCGCCTGAACCGCTTCGTCCTGACCGACCACCCGCTTGTGGAGGGTCTCGTCCAGGGTCAGCAGCTTCTCCCGCTCCCCCTGCACCAGCCGGGAAACGGGAATGCCCGTCCAGCGCTCCACGATCTTGGCAATTTCCCTGTCGGTAACTCTGTCCGAAAGCATATTGCTTTCCTTGGTAGCCTGAGCGCGGCGTTCTTCTTCCTCCAACTGGTTCCGGGCTTCTCTCAGACGGCCATTTTCCAACTCCGCTATCTTCGCATAGTCGTAGTTCCGCTCGGCAATCTCCTTCTGACGGTTCAGCCCCGCGATTTCTTCCCGCAGCTGCTGTATCCGGCCAATGGCGTTCTTTTCATTTTCCCACTGCGCTCTCATAGCATTACAGGTATCCCGCTTCTCGGCCAGCTCTTTTTGCAGCTCGGCAAGACGTGCCTTGGAAAGCTCGTCCTCCTCCTTCTTCAG
>HF988135.1:72643-87047 GCA_000434635.1 Firmicutes bacterium CAG:110
CGATCCAGCGCGTCCAGCTCTGCCGGTTTGGTATCATTCTCCGTCCGGATCTGGGCGCAGGCTTCATCGATCAGGTCGATGGCCTTGTCGGGCAGGAACCGGTCGGTGATATACCGATGGGACAGCGTTGCGGCGGCAATGATGGCGGAGTCTGCGATTTTCACGCCGTGGAACACCTCGTAGCGCTCCTTCAGGCCACGGAGAATGGCGATGGTATCCTCCACCGTGGGTTCATCCACCTGCACCGGCTGGAACCGGCGTTCCAGAGCGGCGTCCTTTTCGATATACTGCCGGTACTCGTCCAGCGTCGTCGCGCCGATGCAGTGCAGCTCGCCCCGAGCCAGCATGGGCTTCAGCAGGTTGCCCGCATCCATGCTGCCCTCGGTTTTTCCTGCGCCCACAATGGTGTGCAGTTCATCGATGAACAGGATGATCTTGCCCTCGGACTTCTTCACCTCGTTCAGCACGGCTTTCAGCCGTTCCTCAAACTCGCCCCGGTACTTGGCGCCCGCAATCAGCGCGCCCATATCCAGAGAGAAAATGGTCTTGTCCTGCAGCTGTTTGGGGACATCCTTCTTCACGATTCGCTGGGCAAGTCCCTCGGCAATGGCGGTTTTGCCCACGCCGGGTTCGCCGATCAGGACAGGGTTGTTCTTCGTCTTCCGGGACAGAATGCGGATAACGTTCCGGATTTCCTCATCCCGGCCGATCACCGGGTCCATCTTCTGCTCTCTTGCCCGCTTGACCAGATCGGTGCCGTACTTTTCCAGCGCGTCGTAGGTTCCCTCCGGGTTATCGGTGGTGACACGCTGATTGCCCCGGACTTCCTGCAAAGCCTTCAGAACACGCTCCTTTGTAATCTGATAGGTCTTGAACAGCTCCTTCACGCCGCCCCGGGCAGTTTCCAGAAGTCCAAGGAACAGATGCTCCACAGACACATACTCGTCCTTCATGGTCTGCGCCTGCTGCTCCGCCGCATTGAACGCGGCCTGTACGTCGGCGCTGACATAAAAGCTGTCCATTGCCTGACTTGTCCGCACGCCGGGAATCTTCCGCAGCTCGGCCTCCGCCGCCGCTTCCAGGCTTTCCACCGTAACGTCCATCTTTTTCAGCAGCTGAGGGATCAGACCGCCCTCCTGCCGCAGCAATGCCAGAAGCAGATGCACCTGCTCCATCTGCTGATGAGAATTCTGAACCGCCAGTTGCTGCGCGCTCTGGACGGCCTCAATCGATTTTTGGGTATAGTTATTGAAGTTCATCTACTTTACCTTCCTTTCGCTTTAGCACTCTCGTCACAAGAGTGCTAACTCATTTGTCTTTACTATACCCCAATTTGAAAAAATGTCAAGGGTTGCATCCCATAAGCTACAAAAAATTCACATTTGTCATTCTGCACAAAAATACCGTCCTCAATTTTACGCGCTTAATACTTATTTAATATTTGCGCACTTATTTTTTTAATAGCCCCCGGATATAATGAGGATGTACTCAATGATAATTTTCTTTTTCATTTTCTTACCTCTCTTTTTCTCTGAAAATCCCCGACTTGGTCTGGTCAACCAAAGTCGGGGATTTTTCATGCTTATTTTGCCAGCGCCCGGGTCTTGCAGAGCTTGTACAGCTCTTCCGCCGCCAGACGGGTCTTCGCCACCGGGTAACCAGCCTTGGGGAAGCAGTAATACAGGCACCGGTTGTCGCCGATGCAGATGGTGTCCGCGATTTCGTACCAGTAGTAATCGGCGTACAGGCCGTAGGAAGCTGTGGGCTTCTGTGTGTAGCGGAGCTTCCCGCCGCAGCCGGTGAGGGTGAAGCCCTCCCGGTCGTGGTTCAGATGCCCCTGCCCCACCTTATAAATGGCCTTGAAATTCACCATCATGGCGATATCCACATCGATGTCCAGCTTGTATGTCCCGTCCTCAAGCTCCCGGCGTACCTGCTCCCGCTCCCAGCGATACCAGTCGGGGACGTGGGAAAACTCCGTCTCCCCTTCCGACGCCGCAAGGTCGCCGATGGGGGTCAATTCCCAGTGCTTGTCGCAATGGCGGCAGGTCAGGCCGGTGCCTTTGCCCGTCAGCTCCCCCTCCGTGCCGCAATGGGGACATTTATACAGAATGCGCTCCAGGCCGTCCGCCCGGAAACCGTCGGTAATCTGAATGCCGTTTTCCCTCTGCCAGCGAAACTGGTCAAAGGAGAAGGCCGCGTCCAGACCGTCGGACAGCTCCTTGACGGATTTCTCCTTCAAGTCCTCCCGGCTGTAGAGCAATCGCACCTTCGCCGAAACGGGGACGCTTTTGCGCACCTGCAATTCGTTGTACAGCGGGTTGCGGCTGAAGGCACCGAAAGTCTCGATCATCACCACAGGCACGTCCAGCTTTTTCAGCAGCACGCCCATTTTCCGGGGCAGCGCCGTGCAGGTGCCGTCGAAGGAATAGCTGGCTTCCGGGTACATGAGAACGCTGCTTTTCAGCTCCTTCAGGCAGTAGACCATATCCTGCACCAGCGTCAGGTCGGTGACGAATTTCCGGGTGGGTACGCAGCCGATGGTGCGCATCGCCCATGCCATCAGGCCGCCCATGCCCACGAAGCCGTCGGATGTACAGATGATATTGTAGGGTCGGGGGTACAGAATGGTGCTTGCGATCTGCAAATCCAGAAAGCAGGAATGGTTCATGAGGATCAGGCACGGCTCATTCTTACCGACCTTCTCCATTCCCTCGCTGGTGTAATGGAAGTGGGTTCCGGCCAGTCCCAGAATGGACAGCCCCCGCACAAGGGTGCGCCAGAAAATGCCGGGTCTTACAGGATGCAGATGGGGATACTGGGGCAGCGCCATGACTTTTTCGTAGCCCAGTTCCTTCACGGTGGTTTTCATAGGGCGTCCTCCCGATTATGTTTTCCATAAAATTATACCAGATGCTGTCCTCTCCGTCAACCAGCGGCTTTGCATGGCTGTATATTCATCTATGATGAATAATATGCACTCAGTTGCTGGAATAATTTAGGATGAATTCCCTGAATATTCACATATGCATGTTAAACTTGCGGGTTTTTGTAGTATTTATATTACATACGGCCTTATTTTCTCTTCATTGTTGTATATTCATCCTATTGACGATGAATAAAATACGCGCTATAATGCACTCATCAATCACCTCCCAGCTACGGGAGGTCAAAAATGAAAAGGAGAGTAAAATTATGAAAAAGGTATTTGCACTTGCGCTGACCGTTCTGATGGTCATGTCCATGTTCGCCGGCTGCGGCAGCAGTAACACCACCAAGACCACCACCGAGGCTCCCGCCGCCACCGCCGCTGAAACCACGGCCGCTGCGACCACAGCTGCCGAGACCGCCGCTGCCGAACTGAAGACCGTCGAGTCCGGCAAGCTGATCATGTCCACCAACGCCGCCTTCCCTCCCTATGAGATGGTCGCCGATGACGGCAGCTTCGAGGGCATCGATGTTGAGGTCGCCGGCGCGATCGCCGAGAAGCTGGGTCTGGAGCTGGTCGTGGACGATATGGACTTCGACGCTGCTCTGCTGGCCGTTCAGCAGAACAAGTCCGACATCGTCATGGCCGGTGTCACCGTCACCGAAGACCGGCAGCTGGTCATGAACTTCTCCGACAGCTACGCCACCGGCGTGCAGGTGGTCATCGTCAAGGAAGGCTCCGATGTGACTCTGGACAATCTGGGCGAGAAGATGATCGGCACCCAGCGTGGTACCACCGGTTACATTTACACCTCCGATGATTACGGCGACGATCATGTCACCGCCTATGACAACGGCGCCTCCGCCGTGCAGGCTCTGATCAACGGTCAGGTTGACTGCGTGGTCATCGACTCCGCTCCTGCTGAGGCTTTTGTTGCCGCCAACGCCGGTCTGACCATTCTGGACACCGAGTACGTCACCGAGAGCTACGCCATCGGCGTGAACAAGGACAACACCGCATTGCTCGACGCCATCAACCAGGCGCTGGCCGAGCTGACCGCCGACGGCACCGTTCAGTCCATCGTTGACAAGTACATCTCCGCTGAATAATCCAATCCGCTCAGCCAGGGGCGGCTCAAGCCGCCCTTGGCACGGTTGTACCCGGAAAACCGACCTTCGCGCTGGGAAGGCCGATTTTCTGCGTATAACACGATACTGCGCAATATTAAATGAGAAGGTGAAGCTGTGGAACTTTACGAACTTTGGAAACCCCTGATGCGGGACGGCACCGCATCCTTCTGGCAGGAATTCTACGTCAAATTCTATCAGGCATTTATCGAAGGAAGCCGCTGGAAGCAGTACCTGAACGGCGTCGGCACCACCCTGCTGGTCACGGCCATGGCGCTGACACTGGGCATTCTCCTCGGCATTGTGGTAGCCGTGATCCGGACCGCCCACGACCAGCAGCGGACAGGGCACAAGAACCCCATCCTCGGCCTGTTCAACGGCATCTGCAAGGTATACGTCACCGTCATCCGCGGCACGCCCATGATGGTGCAGCTGCTGATTATGGGCTTCGTTATCTTCTCCTTCTCCCGGAACTACACCATGGTGGGCGCGCTGACGCTGGGCATCAACTCCGGCGCTTACGTCTCCGAGATCATCCGGGGCGGTCTCATGTCCCTTGACCCCGGTCAGTCCGAAGCCGGGCGGAGCCTTGGCCTCGGCTACATCGACACCATGCGTCTGATCGTCATTCCGCAGGCATTCAAGGCCATTCTCCCCGCCCTCGGCAACGAGTTCATCATGCTGCTGAAGGACACCTCCCTCATCACCGTCATCGGCGGCAAGGAAATGGTCTACGCCGCTCAGGCCATCTACGGCCGAACCTACGAGCAGATGTTCCCCCTCATCGGCATCGCCTGTATCTATCTGCTGCTGGTCATGGTATTCAGCTGGCTGCAAAGTTTACTGGAAAGGAGGCTGCGTCAAAGTGATAGACGTTAAGCATCTGAGCAAATCCTTCGGCGACCATCTGGTTCTCAAGGACATTTCCGAACACATTTACCCCGGGGACAAAATGGTCATCATCGGCCCCTCCGGCTCCGGCAAGTCCACGTTCCTGCGCAGTCTGAACCTGCTGGAAGAACCCACCTCCGGCACCATCACCTTTGACGGCGAGGTCATCACCGACCCCAAGACGGACATCGACGTGGTCCGCCGGAAAATGGGCATGGTGTTCCAGCACTTCAACCTCTTCCCCAACATGACCATCCGCAAGAACATCACCCTCGCCCCCGTGCGCACCGGCTTGATGACGCAGGCGGAAGCGGACGACAAGGCCACCCAGCTGCTGCGCCGGGTCAGTCTGGAAGAAAAGGCGGACGCCTACCCCAACCAGCTCTCCGGCGGCCAGAAGCAGCGTATTGCCATCGTCCGTGCATTGGCCATGAACCCCAAGGTCATGCTTTTTGACGAACCCACCTCCGCTCTCGACCCGGAAATGGTCGGCGAGGTTCTGGCCGTCATGAAGGAGCTGGCAGAGACCGGCATGACCATGGTGGTCGTCACCCACGAGATGGGCTTTGCCCGTGAGGTCGGCAACCGGGTGCTGTTCATGGACGACGGAAAGGTTCTGGAACAGGGCTCCCCTGCCCAGCTTTTCGGCAATCCCCAGAATCCCCGTCTGCAGGATTTTCTGTCCAAAGTTCTGTAATTTCATAATATCCCAGCCTTTCAGGCTGGGATATTTTGCTATGCAAAAGCATAGCAAAATAAGAAATGCGCCATTTCCTCGCCCCTTCAGGGCAACCGGAAATGATGCGCAAAAACTTCATGCACCGGCATCTGCACTTTTTCATGGTGCGATGCTTATGCATGAAGTTTTTTTGCCCAAGTACTTGACAAATCTGTTATATCTGTATATACTGCACATATACAGTTGTAACAGAAGTGAGGTGCCAAAGTGACCGTATTGATCGACAACAAAAGCAGCCTTCCCATTTACGACCAGATCTACTCCCAGATCAAAGCACAGATCATCAGCGGCGAGCTTCAGGAGCACGAAGCCCTGCCCTCCATCCGGAATCTCGCCAAGGATCTGCGCATCAGCGTCATCACCACCAAGCGCGCCTACGACGAGCTGGAAAAAGAGGGCTTCATCTACACCATCGCCGCCAAGGGCTGCTTCGTGGCTCCCAAAAATGTGGAGCTGCTCCGGGAGGAGACCCTGAAAAACATCGAAAATCACATTGACCAGATCGTCCGCCTTTCCCAGTCCGTCGGCCTGAGTGAACAGGAAATCCTGGATATGGTCAGATTTGCCATGGAGGATTGAACATGAACGCATTGGAAATACGGGATTTAACCAAGCACTACACCGGTTTTTTCCTGAATCATCTGAACCTGACCCTGCCCTGGGGCTGCATTATGGGGCTTGTGGGCGAAAACGGTGCGGGAAAAAGCACCACCATCAAGCTGATTCTCAACACCATTTCCCGTGACGGCGGCACCGTCACCATTTTGGGCCGGGACAACCGGGAGAACTTGTGCCTCTCCAAAGAGGAGATCGGCGTGGTGCTGGACGAGGTGGGCATCTCCACCTGTCTCACCGCCCGGCAGGTAGGCAAGATCATGCAGGGCATTTACCGCAGCTGGGACGAAGCGGTCTTTTCCGACTATCTGACCCGGCTGGCCGTTCCCGCGGATAAGAAATTCAAGGATTTTTCCCGGGGCATGAAAATGAAGCTTGGCATTGCCGTCGCCCTGTCCCACCACCCCCGGCTTCTGATTCTGGACGAGGCCACCAGCGGCCTTGACCCGGTCGTCCGGGACGAGGTCATGGACATTTTCAACGAATTCACCCGGGACGAGAATCACGCCATTCTGATCTCCTCCCACATTGTCAGCGACTTGGAAAAGATCTGCGACTACATCACCTTCCTGCACAAAGGCAGGCTGATCCTCTGCGAAGAAAAAGACCGGCTGAAGGAGGAATACGGGGTTCTTCACTGCACCGCTCGGGACGCGGCAGCCATTCCCGCTTCCGCCATCGTCGGCAAACGGGTGTCACCCCTCGGCTGCGAGCTTCTGGTGAAGCGGTCGGGCGTCCCCGGAAATCCCACGTTCAGCCCGGTGGATATTGAGCAGCTGTTCATTTTCATGGCAAAGGAGGAACACTGATATGAAGGGTCTGATTCGGAAGGATTTTTACCTGCTTTGGAGTTACTGCCGGCTGATGCCCCTGTTTTTGCTGGCGTTTATTATCTTTTCCGCCTTTTCTTCGGACGGGCAGTCGCCCTTTTTCATCTACTATCCCTGCATTCTCAGCAGCGTCCTGCCGGTGAACCTGCTGGCCTATGACGATGCGGAGCACTGGCTCACCTACTGCGACACGCTCCCGGTGACCCGGCGGCAATACGTCTCCGGAAAGTACATCATGAGTCTGATCTGCGCCGGTACCATTTTCCTGCTGTCCGCCGTCGCCGCCGTCGTCCGGCTCTGCCGGAGCGGCGCGTTCAATCCGGCCGACCTGACTGACCAGCTGGCAGTGCTTGCCATGATCTCCCTGCTGTCCTCCGCGCTGACCATGCCGCCGCTGTTCAAATTCGGCGCGCAGAAGGGCCGCATTGTCTTCATCGGCGTGGTTGGTATTTTCTGCGGTCTCACCGCCATTCTGGAGACACCGGACTTATCCGGTGTCTCCCTCCCCATTGCACTGTTTCCGATTCTGGCAATGGTCATCTTCGCCGCCTCATGGCTGCTGTCCATCCGGTTTTATGAGAAACGGGAAATCTGAAACTATAAAAGCACATCGGCCATCCAAATGGACGGCCGATGTGTTTTTTTGCTGTTCTTTATTCCCCGTACCCCATGGGATTCTTTGACTGCCAGTTCCAGGAGTCACGGCACATGTCTTCCAGATTCTTTTCCGCCTTCCAGCCAAGGACGCGCTCGCTCTTGGCCGGGTCTGCGTAGCAGGTGGGCAGGTCGCCGGGACGGCGGCCGACGATCTGGTACGGGACCTTGACACCATTGGCCTTCTCAAAGGCGTGAACCATGTCCAGCACGCTGTAGCCGATTCCGGTGCCCAGATTGAACACCTCGCAGCCCTGGCCGGAAACGACGTATTTCACCGCCGCCACATGTCCCTTGGCCAGATCCACCACATGGATGTAATCCCGGACGCCGGTGCCGTCGGGGGTGGGATAGTCGTTGCCGTAGATGCTGAGCTTCTCCCGGCGGCCGATGGCCACCTGGGTGATGTAGGGCATCAGGTTGTTGGGAATGCCCCGGGGATCTTCGCCGATCATGCCGCTTTCGTGGGCACCGATGGGGTTGAAGTAGCGCAGAAGCACAACGCTCCATTCCTTGTCGGCGAAAGCCATGCCGGAGAGGATCTGCTCGGTCATGTACTTTGTCCAGCCGTAGGGGTTGGTGCAGTTGCCGGTGCGGCTGGTTTCCCGCAGAGGCATCTCGTTGTCACCGGAATAGACGGTGGCGGAGGAGGAGAAAATAATCTTCTTGCAGCCCACGTCGGCCATGACCTTGGTCAGCACCAGGGTGGTATTGAGGTTATTGTCGTAGTAGCGCCAGGGCTGGGCGACGGATTCCCCAACGGCCTTCAGACCCGCAAAGTGAATGACGGCGGAAATCTCATTTTCCCCGAAGATTTTCCGGAGAAGCGCCTCGTCCCGGACGTCTCCCTCGTAGAATTTGACCTTTTTGCCGGTAATGGCCTCCACCCGCTCCAGGCTCTTGGGGTTGGCGTTGCACAGATTGTCGATGACCGTCACATCGTATCCGCTGTTGAGAAGCTCAACGCAGGTGTGGGAGCCGATGTATCCGGCGCCGCCGGTAACCAGAATGTTCATTGTGGTATCCTCCTTTATATACTGCGCAAAAGCGCATTATGTGCATCTGTTTTCAAGAACATTATAACGCCTCCGCCGGAAATTGCAACCAAAAAAAGCAGCCGTTTTCGCCGGTGTTTCCCGTCATTTCGCATATTTTGCGACCACCGCCCCCATGGCGTCGAACTGCTCCTCCATGTCCTTCACCAGCTTCAGCTGGGTACGGGCACGATCCAGGTTCTGCCGGGGGTGGCTGACATGGAAGTAATGGTCGCCGTCCAAGTAATCCGTCAGGAAGCGGATGCCGCATTCCAGCGTCATCAGCCGGGCGCCCCAGGGCAGATATTCCAGCTCCGCAGAGGTCAGGCTTCCCCGCGCCCCCTCCAGGAAGCCCCGGGTGAACACCTCATACAGCGAAATGTCAAAATTGACTTTCGTCAAGTCCTGCTCGTCCTCCATGCAGTGGTTCGCGCCAAAGCGGATGGAGTCGCCGAAGTCGTTGATGGCGAGACCCGGCATGGTGGTGTCCAGATCGATAATGCAGATGCCCTCATGGGTGTCCCGGTCGATCAGGATGTTATTCAGCTTCGTGTCATTGTGGGTGACGCGAAGAGGAAGCTTTCCCTCCCGCAGCGCCCGCAGAGCAACGCCGCAGTCCGCTTTCCGCCGCAAAATGAATTGAATCTCCGGGGATACCCCCTCTGCCCGGTTCAGCTTATCGGCTTCCAGCGCGGCAAGAAACTGCTCAAAGCGGCTTTCGGTGTCGTGGAAATGGGGAATGGTCTCATGGAGCGTCCGGGCGGGATAATCCCGGAGCATGTACTGGAACCGCCCGAACGCCCGTCCCGACGCCGCAAACAGCTCCGGCGTAGCCGACTGGTAGCATTCTGCGTTTTCAATAAAGGGCATCAGCCGCCACGCTCTGCCCTCGGCATCGGTCACAAAGTCAGCGCCGTCTCCGGTTTTCACCAGGCTCAAGGTCTCCCGCAGAGGGTCGCCGCCCTCGGCAAGGATTTCCCTGCGCAGATAGGACGTAATGCCAACAAAATTCTCCATCACTTCCTCGGGGTGGGGAAACGCCGCCTGAGACAGCCGCTGCAAAATAAAGCGGGCGGTACCGCCCTCCGGGGTCTTGCACACCACGCAGAAGGTGTCGTTGATATGCCCCTTGCCATGGCGGGCAACGTCCGCGACCGTCCCCGGCAGCACATAGGCCGCCAGAATCTGTGAAATAACGGAATCCCCCTCGGGAGCAGAAATTGTATTCATTTTCGGTATCCTCCAATCAAAACGCGGTTATTTTCCGCTCTGTTCCTTCACCCAGGCCACCGCCGTTTGGGCGAAAGCCTCGACCACAGGCAGGGGCTTCCCCTCCGGGATGGCCAGGGCGATCGTCCGGCTTGCCCGGGGCTTCAGCGGGCGAACCGCCAGATTCTGTGTCCGTCCCTGGATAAGCAGCTGGGGAACGATGGAAATGCCCAGCCCCTGCTCCACCATGGCCAGAATGGCGTAGTCGTCCTTGGTGGTAAATTTAATGTTCGGGCGCACCCCCGCATTGTCCAGCGCCCGGTGGATGTCATGGGCTGAGCTTTGCAGCAGACTGATAAAGGGGTCTTCCCCCAGCTCCTGAATGGGAATTTCCTCCAGCTGCGCCAGCCGGTGGTTTTTCGGCATGATGGCCACCAGCGGATCCTGGGTCAGAGGGATGGTGCGCATCCCCTCCGGGGCAGGCAGGGTCACAAACCCCAGGTCAACCTCCCCCTCCCGAAGCCACTGCTCCATGTCGTGGTAATCGCCGTTGAACATTTTCAGCTCGGCCTTGGGGTGAGCGCTCTGGAATGTCCGGATCATCCCCGGCAGCCAGTGAACCGCCACACTGGTAAAGGCTCCCAGCCGGACGGTTCCGGCGTCGGCGCTGCGGATGTCTCCGATCAGCTCCGTCAGCTCCCGATCCTTCTGTAAAATCTCCTGCATTTTGGGCAGCACCATCGCTCCCGCCTCCGTCAGCCGGATGCCGCTCCGGTTCCGGCGCAGAAGAACGAAGCCGTATTCTTCCTCCAGCGTGCTTAAAACATGGCTGATCCGGGACTGGGTCGACCCCATGGCTTCCGCCGCCCTGGTCAGGCTGCCCAGCTCCACCGTTCGCACGAATGCTTCATATTTTTTCAGGCTCATGCCGGTTTTCCCTTCTTCATGCGGAATTTTCATTATATCTTGTGTATAATAGCACTTATCCCTTTCTTTGGCAACGTTTTTTTGTACAACTCAGGAAGAAAGTTTTCGTTGCAAAAATCCTAAAACCTTTGTATAATGATTTCATCATTATTAAGCATGGATACATGATTTTATTTCATGTATCGAAAGAGAGAGGGATTTTTGTGAATTATATTGAGCTTTCCGTATTCATAGCCTATTTCGTATTCATGGTAGCCATCGGCCTGTACTTCTTCAGCAAGTCCAAAGGCGCCGGTGAAAAGGATTACTTCCTCGGCGGCCGCAACATGGGTGCGTGGGTGTCCGCCCTGTCCGCCGGCGCCTCCGACATGAGCGCCTGGGTGCTCATGGGGCTTCCCGCATCCATCTACTTAAGCGGCATGGGTCAGACCTGGATCGCCATCGGTCTCGGCATCGGCTACGCCGTGAGCTGGATTTTCATGGCGCCCCGGCTGCGCCGGTTCTCCATCGCGGCCAATGACTCCATCACCATCCCCCAGTACCTGACCAACCGGTTCCTGAGCAAGAACAAGTCCCTGCAAATCCTCAGCGCTATCATTTTCCTTGTGGCCTACACCATCTACGCCGCCTCCTCCATCAAGGCCTGCGGCACCCTGTTCAACACGGTCATGGACATCGATCCCACCGTCGCCATGTATATCGCCGCCTTCATCATCGTGGCCTACACCTTCCTTGGCGGCTTCAGCGCGGTGTGCTGGACGGATTTCTTCCAGGGCATGATCATGCTGGCGGCGCTCTTGATCGCCCCCCTGTTCGCTCTGGCGCTGGCCAAAGCAGGCGACGGTGCCGCGACCGGCGCGACCCTGCCCGACGGCTTCTTCAACTTCTTCACCACCCCTCAGGACATCATTTCCGGCCTTGGCTGGGGCCTTGGCTACTTCGGTATGCCCCACATCATCATCCGGTTTATGTCCCTGAAATCCGAGAAGGAACTTCGCAAGTCCAGCGTGATCGGCATTTCCTGGACGACCATCATCCTGATCATGTCCGCCCTGACCGCCATCGCCGGCCGCCTGTATCTGGGCGAAATTGAGGATTCCTCCACCGTGTTCATCACCATGGTTCGCCGCATCTTCCCCGCGCTGGTATCCGGTCTGCTGCTGTCCGCGATCCTGTCCGCCGCCATGTCTACGGCTGACTCCCAGCTTCTGGCGGCGTCCTCCGCCTTTGCCAGCGATGTCTATAAGCCCGTCATCCGCAAGAAGGCTTCCGACTCTGAAATGCTGTGGGCAGGGCGCATCGTGGTCATCGTCATCGCCGTTGTCGCGCTGATGATCGCCTCCGACCCCAACTCCGGCTCCATCATGGGTCTGGTGGAAAATGCCTGGGGTGTCTTCGGCGCGGCCTTCGGCCCCGTCATTCTGCTGAGCCTGTTCTGGAAGCGGCTCACCTTCGGCGGAACGGTGGCAGGCATTGCCGTCGGCGCTGCGGTGGATATCCTCTGGCTGGTTTTCCTGTCCTCCACCGATATCTACGAGATCGTTCCCGGCTTCGCCGCCGGTCTGTTGGCCGCCGTGGTGGTTTCTCTTCTCTCGAAAGGCCCCGGCAAGGATGTGGAAGACCTCTTCGACCGCGCTGTCGATCTGAAATCCTGAGTTCCGCCATATACGCGGTGAGTTTCCCCTGTGGAAGCTCACCGCTTTCGTTTGCCTTCCAGGGAACCTCTGAACAAATCGTCTGCGGCCGTGAGCGGATCTTTTCCGCCCACTCTTCGGTATCGAAAACGGGAAATATAGCGCAGCCGTTGCCGACGTAAGTCGGCTTACGGATGCGGCATACCCCTTGCGGGTACACAAAGTATTCCGCCGCTTTCGATGCCTCGATTGGCCGAAAAATCTCTCGCTCACAGCTCTTGCCGATTTATTCAGAGCTTCCCTAATCTCCTTGACACGAAACACATTCCGATTTACAATATGGCGTAGCATTATTCCCCGGCATGTTACCGGGCATCAAGGAGGAAAAAACATGGTTTTGTTTGGTGCTGACCGCGTGGCGGAATATGCCCATCTCTTTATTGGGCGCACGGCACTGCTCACCGGCCCTTCCGGGCGTACCAGCAGCAATGAACCCACTTTTGACGCGCTGAAACGCTGCTGTGACCTGCGGCTTCTGCTGGCGCCGGAGCACGGTGTTCGCGGCGACAAGCCCGCCGGGGCGGTGTTCGCCGACGAGGTGGACGAAGACACCGGCCTGACTGTTCGCAGTCTGTATACAAAGGAGTCCAAACGTCTGTCCTCCGATACCTTGGCGCTGTTCGATACGCTGGTCTACGACGTTGCCGACGTAGGCTGCCGGTATTACACCTTCCTCACCTCCCTGCGCTACTGCATGGAGGACTGCGCTGCCGCCGGGAAGCGGCTGGTGGTGCTGGATCGTCCCAATCCTCTGGGCGACCGGGTGGAGCGCGGTCTTCTGCGGGAGGAAGCTGCCAGCTTTGTGGGCGGCTACCCGATCCCGGTGTGCTACGGCCTGACCTGCGGCGAGCTGGCGGTGATGATGAACGAGGAGCTGGGCTGCAAATGCGACCTGCACATCGTCCCCTGCGCCGGTCTGACGCGGGATATGACCTTCCGGGACTGGGAGCATTATTGGGTAATGCCCAGCCCGAACATCCCCCGCTACGAAACGGCGCTGCTGTACCCCGGCACCTGCCTGATCGAGGGAACCAACTGCTCCGAAGGCCGCGGGACCGCCGACCCCTTCGCCATCATCGGCGCGCCTTTCATCAAGGCAGAGGCTTTTTCGAGAGCCTTCAACGCTCTGGGCTGTCCGGGCGTGGAATCCACACCGGTGTATTTCAGCCCCACGACCTCCAAGCACGAGGGCACCCTGTGCGGCGGCATTCACCTGCACATCACAGACGAAACGCTTCTGCAGCCCGTGGCCCTGGGCGTAAAGCTTCTGGATCTGCTGCGGAAAATGTACCCGGAGGATTTTCACTTCCTGCCCCCCGTTCGCGAGGATGGCAAGCCTTTCCTCTCCCTGCTTGCCGGGCACCGCGATTTTGAGCACCCCGACTGGGATGCGGAATCGCTGCTTGCGCGGTATCGAAAGGAAAGCGAAGATTTCCGTCAGAGAAAAGCGCCTTACGAGCGTTATCCAAGGGGCTGACCGATCAGTCCCGCCCCATGGTGTGCGGTGCAAATAACCCGAAAGCCGCAATACTGAAAAAGCGCCTTTCTCATCTATCCGCGATTCTTTCTGCACTTCTTTCTTTTGTCATATCTCGGTGTCTGCAGCCAACTACCCATCCGCACAAAAATAGGGGTTGACAAAGCATCCTGCCCATGCTATAATATGTAAGCACCTAAGGAGTGCAGCAGAATATCGCGGAGTAGAGCAGTTGGAAGCTCGTCGGGCTCATAACCCGGAGGTCGTAGGTTCGAGTC
>HF988136.1:0-11907 GCA_000434635.1 Firmicutes bacterium CAG:110
TTTTTAAAGATTTTAATTGGAGTTCAGTATCAGCTGCCTGTTTCATATTATCGATGATTTTGGCGCCGAAGGGGCAGCGCTTTTCACACTGTCCGCAGGCGATGCATTCGTCCGCGTGATGTGGCAAACCCCACTAGTGACCAGCGATGGTTGCGGGAATTTCTCCGAAATCCCGGACCATGTCCAGATATTTTGTCACATCCGCCACGGTGATTCCCTTGGGGCAAGGAGAGCAATGACCACAGTAAACGCACTTTTGGTGGATTTTATACCTGGATGAGCGGGTAATCTGGCTGTAGTCACGTTCTTCGGGCGTGGCGTCCAAATAAGCAAGCGCAGAATCGACTTCCTCCGGTGTTTTGCAGCCGATCAATGTGCTTACGACACCGGGGTGGAACAGCGCATAGGAGATACACTGGGAAGGAGTCAATTTGGCTCTAAAGGGAGAGGTTTCATCAAACAGAAGCAGCTTGCCGCCATACGTTTTCATGACGGTGATGGCGATGCCTTTTTCTTCACAGAGACGATAGAGACACATCCGGTCTTCGTCGACAGCGCAGTATTCTTCCACCTCCCGAAATGCGAGATTGTCTATGGCATTCTCCAGAGTTAGGTCCTTGGGGAACACATCGAAGGCGGCATTGATACTGAACATCAAGACATCAATCAGACCGGTATCAATCATGCGCATGGCAGTGGAGGCAGTATGGCAGCTGACACCGGTGCAGTGGACCTACCCATCGTGCTTGAGGCTTTCCACATGGTGAATGAATTCCGTTTCAAAGGCGTCTTCATAGTCTTTTGCGGTGTCCACAAAATGCATCATACCGATGTCCACATAATCGGTATGGAAACGACGCAGGAAATCCTCAAAATATTTTCTGGACAGTTCAACATTGCGGTAGCGGGAGTACTGATCACCAATCATAACGGTACCGACATGTTCCTGCAGGATCAACTCGTCTCGATGACCGGAAATGGCCTTGGAGACAGCGCCCCGGAATTCTGGCTGCGGCCAAAAAAGATCATAGATATTGATTTCTTTGCCGATGGCATACTTGATCGTGCGGTCGACTTCCTGCTCTGTGCGTCCAAGCATGTGTTCGCCGCCAAAACCAATGATAGAGGCGTTGCGGCCAAGTCTGGGTATGTTGCAGTATTGCATAAAGGTAACCTACGTTTCTGTATTCAAAGACTATTTGAAATTGTAATGGCAGTCAGCTTATCCTTTAACGGCGCCTCCAGTAAGACCGCGAACAAAGTACTTCTGGATGAAGATGCCCGCAATAAAAATGGGGAGAGTTGCCAATGTGGCAGCCGCGGAACTGGAGCCCCAATCAATGGAGACGGAACCTAGGAACGCGGAAATGCCGACAGGCAGCGTGCGGGTGGCCCGACCGGAGAGAATGAGCGCAAACATGAACTCATTCCAGGAGTTGAGCAGCACCATAATACTGGTTGTCGCTAGGCCGGGCGCCACCAACGGCAGGCAAATTCGCAGGAATGTATGCAGGCGGGAACATCCGTCTACCTGTGCTGCTTCTTCCAGTTCCATGGGAATATCCTGGAAGAAACCCTTCATCATCAAAATGGCAAAGGGCAGGTTCAATGTAGTGTGCGCCAAGATCACGGCAAGATGAGTGCCAGAAATACCGAGTTTTCGCATCATTACATAAATGGGCATCATCAGCGAACTAACCGGAATCATTCTGGTGATTAAAATCAGCAGTGCGATACCATGGGCGCCGGGGATGCGGATGCGTGAGAGTGCATAGGCACATAAAACACCAAGCGTAACACACAGTACCATTGTGGCGGCTCCGACAATGCCGGAATTGACAATATTTAGAAAGATATTATTTCTTGAAAAGATGGAGAAAAAATGCGTAAGGATGGGAGTGAAGAAAATGGTTGGTGGATCGGTAAACATCAGCCGCTCGGGTTTCAGCGCCTGTGAAACCATCATAAAAATGGGAATTACAGTCCAGAGTGTGAACAACGTGATAATAATGATACAGACCAGATTGCGACGTCGAATGAGATGCTTCATGATTTCACCTGCCTAACGGTGTGTGCTTTTTCGGATATAGAAGCTGCTGACGGCCAGCACAAGAATCAGTGTGACGATGGATAATGCCATGGCATATCCCATGTTGTATTCAGAAAAGCCGACACGGTATGTATACATCGCCAAGGTTTCTGTCGCGTAGCCGGGGCCACCACGGGTCAGAACGTAGATGGTATCAAAAATCTTCATCAAATCCATGGAGCGCATGAGTAGAATGAAGGAACTCATGGGTAATATGGATGGGATGATGATCTTCCGGACAACAGTTCCAAAACTGGCGCCGTCCACCTGAGCGGCTTCCAGCCAATCATCATTGATTCCCAGCATGGCGGCGTACAGAATGAGGATCGTGAAAGGCGTCATTTGCCAGATGTCCACAAGAATCACACTGAACAGCGCGAATCGCTCATCACCGAGCCAAGGAACATGCCCGATCCCGGCAACTTTTCCCAGGGCATAATTTAAAATGCCAAATTGCGGATCATAGATATATCGCCAGATTAAGCCGACAATGACAGGGGATGTGATCATGGGCAGCAGAAATACGGTTTGAATCCATTTGGTGGGCTTGCGATAGACCCAAAGGGTAAGAGCGATGCCGAAACCAAGTACAGTCTCGATCACCAGGCAGCATAAAACGATCAGCAGGGTGTTGCCCAATACAGCTCGAAACACCTTGTCCTTAAACATATAAAGATAGTTTTTCAGACCTACAAACAGCTTACTGGCACCGAGATCTATGAGTTTCCAGTCAAAAAAACTCATGTACAAACAATAACCAATCGAAATGACAACAAAAAAGATTAGGAAAAAAACAGCTGGCAGCGCGAAGGAATACCCAACAGCGCGATCGGATGTTCTGGTGCTTAGGCGTCTGCCTGTTCTCATAGAGGCCTCCTCTCCAGCAGAAGCTCAATGGGCGGTACATACTTCGGGGCGTATGTACCGCCCTTTTTCATTACTTCGAAAAACTTGTCAGCATCTGTGCCTGAATTGCTTCCGCAGCTTCTTCCGGTGCCAGGGAACCGGACATTACTCCCTGTAGCTGCACCTCCAGAACTTCCTTGTCTGCGTTCCAACTGGACCAGGTGGGGGCGGGCTTGGTGTTTGTCAGTGTTTTCTGCAGTGCACCAAGGACTGGCTGCGCATCTATCAGTGCTTTGTTTTCGTAATAGGCCTGTGTAGCGCCGCAGGTGCTGGAAGTTTCAGTAAAGTAGGTCTGGCACTCGGTGCCGGTGATGAATTTGACAAAATCGCCTGCGGCCTGAGCGTGCTCGCTGCCTTCAACCACAGACCAGCAGTAGTTGTCGACGATGCCGCCGGGCGTTCCCTTATCGGAATACAAGGGAATGTATGCCCACTTACCGGCCGTTGCGCTGCTCTCGGCATCTTCCAGCCAGGCGGCGTTGACGGACATGATAATGGCCATGGCAGCTTTTCCATTGGCTGCAATCTGGCCGTTTTCATCCCAATGAACATTGAGGTAACCGGGGAGCTGATATTGTGCCAACTTTTGCAGCATGACAATGGCTTCCAAAGCTTCCGGAGTATCCATGGCGGGCTCTCCCTGGTCGTTCAGATACCAGCCGCCGTTGCTTACGAGGAAAGCGCCGTAAAGACTAGCCAAGGTGCCGCCCTTTTTGCCGGGGAAGGTGATGGGGGCGAATTCGGGGTTACCGGCCAGTGCCTCACAAGCTGTCAATATGTCGCTCCAGCTGTCGGGTACATCCAACTGATATTCTTCAAAAATGTCGGTGCGATAAGCCAATACCTGGGAACCAACAAAATCCGGAAGGCCGTAGACTTCTCCGTCACGGGAATAGTCTGCCAGCAGGTTAGGAACAAATGCATCCAACTCCTCCTCTGAGGCGTACTCTGAAGCCGGCATTAAATAACCGGCATTAACAAATTCGTCGAACCAGGAAGGATGGACATACAATACGTCATATGCACCGGTGCCGGAGGCTAACTCCAAAACAGTTTTTTCCCTCAAGTTTTCCCAGGGAACGGCGTCGATTACGACGGAAATGCCTGTTTGTTCTTCAAATTCCTTAGCTTTTTCTTTCCAGGCGGATTCGAACGGATCACCTGCCCAAGTGGAAACCACGATTTCCTCTGTGTCTTTGGCGGGGGATGATGACTCACCACTTGGAGTACCACATGCCGTTGTCAGACATGCAAGGGCTAGCAAAGTGGTTACCAGTGACAATTTGCGACGTTTCATTTCCATTTCTCCTTTTGTGTTTAGTTAGTTGATTGACAAGATGGTCTGCGCGAGACGGTATTTCGACATTTGCTGGGCAGCAAATGAAGTGCCCCAATTAAAAAATGCATAAAAAGAAAGAGAGAAACAACGATTTCTTGTGCTTTTATTATATCAGACGAAAAAGAAATGTCAAGGCAAATAGGAAATTTAATTTCACAAATTGACGGCATCAGCGTTGTGCAATTTCACAATTTTGCAAAAGCGGCACGATTAGGATGCGGAACTTCACGGAGCGCGTACAGCAAGCGGCACGCCTTTTATTCACGAAAAAAGTTGTAATAATTCTAAAATTATCTTGATATAACGCACGAGAAGCAACACTATATTGAGGGTAAGAGAAGACGCGGCCATGCGTCGTTTACGAAATATTCTTTTTAAATTGCGTACTAATATTTTTTAATATAAAATAAAATTTCAAAAATGTATTGACATTAGCAGATTGTTCGTGTAAGATAATGGCGCACACCGGTTGCAGGAGAAGGTTGAGCCAAAGGGAAAGGAAACCTTCCCAGCTTTACAAAGTATTCTGGACAGAAAGGGGCGCCTACCGATGATAAAAGCCTTGGTGTTGGGGGAACTGTGTGAGGACATTCTGCTACACAATCCTGCCGGAGTGGAAGTCATGGGGCAGAAGACCTGGGCGAAAGATATTGTTCTTTCGGCGGGAGGTTCTACCTATTATACAGGAGCCGCGTTGCTCCATCTGGGTGCTGACGTAAAAATTAGCTCGGTTTTAGGCACTGATGAGGCTGGGGATCGTGTATACAATCAGATGATGCTCGACGGCCTGAATATCTGCCATACGGAACGGCTGCCTGGGCGGAAAACCACCAAAAGCATGATGGTGTGCGATGGTGGAGATAAACAGTTCATTGGATGCACACCCATGCTGCCGTTAAAAATTCCGGAATGGCTTGCACTGAAAGGCTCGGATCTATTCTACATTGCTGGCTATACCCTGTATCCTGAGCTATGGGAAGAGGAAATGGTAAACCTCTGCTGCAAAGCCAAACGACACGGCGTATGTATTGCGATGGATAGCCAGCTGTTGCCGATCGTAGGCGATAACTTGGCACAGATCAGCAAACTGGACCAGATTCTCCCCTACGTGGATATTTTCTTCACTGCCAAAAAAGAGGCAGACCGTTTGTACGGCACACGGGATTTAAAAGAGTGCTACGCACGTATGGAGGCCATGGGCTTCCGGGGGCAGCTGGTTCTGAAAAGCGGTAGCGAAGGCTGCCAGGTCAAAGATCTAACCGGTGAGATTCAGGAACCAGCGTTTCCGGTCAAGGCCTACGACACAGTGGGCTCCGGAGATGTTTTTGGCGCTGCTTACTGCTGGGCCAGATGCAACGGCGGCGAGACACGATACTGTGCTCGCTTTGCAGCGGCTTGTACAGCCCTGAGTATTCAAGAGTATGCTGAAAGAAAGCACTTTCCGTCAGCAGCTGAGGCGGAAGCTTTTCTTTTAACAAAAAATCTATAGGGAGATGGCAAAATCATGAGAGAACTGAAGATTTGTGTTATTGGTGCTGGCAGTACCTATAGCCCCGAGTTGATTGACGGCTTTTACACCCGCCAGGGTCAGATGAAAGTCAAGGAATTTGCCCTGATGGATATCAACATGGATCGTCTGGAGATTGTTGGCGGCTTGATTGAACGCATGTGCCAGCATTACGACAATCCTCCCAAGGTTACCAAGACCAACGATCTGGTGGAGGCCATTACCGGTGCCGACTATGTGGTTACCCAGTTCCGTGTCGGCCTGCTGCCCGCCCGCGCCAAGGATGAGGCTATTGGACTGCGGTACGGCTATATCGGCCAGGAGACCACCGGCCCGGGCGGCTTCGCCAAGGCTTTGCGTACCATCCCGGTCATCCTGAATATTGCTAAGACTATGGAGAAGTATGCACCCAATGCCAAGCTGGTCAACTTCACCAATCCCTCCGGTATCATCACCGAGGCTGTCAGCCGCTACAGCAAGGTTCCTGTTGTGGGCCTGTGCAATGGTCCTCTGACTACCTTCAAGCGCACCATCAAGACCTTCGGTTGGGAGAATGACGATATCTTTTTCGACTATTTCGGCCTGAACCACCTGGGCTTCATCAAGGGCATTTACCGCAACGGCAAGGATATCACCGATGAGATTTTCCCCCAGATCCTCGATCATCCCAACTGCGGCGAAATGCTGGGCTATCCCTTTAACAAACGCCAGGCTCTGGCCATGCGCGTCCTGCCTGTCGGCTACCTGCAGTACTACTTCCATCAGAACGAGTTGTACCAGAAAATCTCCTCTGCTGAGAAGACCCGCGGCCAGCTGCTGATCGATGTGGATAAGGACCTGCTGAAGGATTACAGCGACGTGAACCTGACCACCAAGCCTGCTGGTCTGGAACTCCGCGGCGGCGCTTGGTATTCCGAGGCTGCCGTGGCCCTGATCAACTCCATGGAGACCGGCGATGGTGCTCAGCACATTGTCTGCGTTCCCAACAATGGCTGCATCACCGGCCTGGCAGACGAGGCAGTGGTGGAAGTTCCTGCTGTGGTTTCCGGCGATATGCTGCGCACCCTGCACGTGGGCAAGCTGCCTGAGGCCATCGACGGCCTGGTCAAGCACGTCAAGGCCTATGAGTCCCTGACCGTGAAGGCTGCTGCTGAGAAGTCCAAGGATCTGGCTCTGCTGGCCCTGATCAGCCATCCCTTCATGCGCTCTGCCAACGATGCAGAGAAGATCCTGGATGACATCATCCGCGAGCACGCTGAATACATCGATCTGCAGTAAGTCAATCGTACAATCTTGAAGGAGAATAGCATGGCAGTAAAATTTTTGGAGGATGTAGGCAAGAAACTGACCGATGCCAGCCGGCAGGAAATGGTGGACGCCATTCGTGCAGCCAGTGGCCGCGTGATCATCGGCGAGACCGTCACCTTCAAGCAGTCCATGATCGACGGCGTTTCAAATGCCGAACTGTTGAAGAGCTGGGGCTGCGACATGGTGACCATCAACCACTACAACGTGGATTTCCCCATGGTGCCCGGCGTCAATTCTACCCCGGAAGGCATTCGGCAGTTTGGCAAGGTATTCAATGAAGCAGGTGCTCCCGGGTGCAAGCCGGATACGAAAGTCATCGAGTCATCTTTCCAGAATACTTTCTGGCAGTTTGGATTTGGTGTCACGATTGGCACGGTCAAGCGGCTGGCAGGTATTCCGGTGGGCATGACCCTGGAGCCCGTGGATGTGGATTCCGACTATCCTTCGGCCAGAATTGCCACGGCGGAAAATGCACGCCGCGGTATGGATCAGGGCGCCAGCTACATCACGGTCATCCGCACCCCAACCATGTCTGCAGACGCATTCGCCCGGTGCGTTGCGGAAGTTCGTTCCGGCGTACAGGACCGCGGCCTAGTCAAGGCCGGCAAAATGCCTTGGGGTGGTGCATCGTTCCTGGTCCAGGCAGATCAGTTTGTGACAGAGGAGGAGATCCGCCAGCTGGCAGAGGCCGGTGCTGATGTGATTATTTTGCCGTCTCCCGGTACCGTTCCCGGTCTGACCATTGAGCTGGTGGCCAAATGGGTCCGCGTGGTGCATGACTGTGGCCTGCTGGCTGAAACCACCATTGGCACTTCCCAGGAGGGCGCTGATCCCGACGTGATCCGCAGATTTGCCATTGACAGCAAGATGACCGGCGCTGACCTTTTCCAGATCGGTGACAGCGTATATGGTGGCCTGTGCGTGCCTGAGAACGTCATGGCGTTCGCCAACGCCATCAAGGGTCGCCGCCATACACTGCGTAGAGGCGCTCTGTCGCCCAAGCGTGGAGATGAGTTCCTGTAATTTGAATCAAGAAAAGGAATGTGAATCACCATGAACCAGACGAAGATGTACCGCGAAATTTTCCAGGAGCCGGAAAAACTTGCTGCCTGCTTCTCCAACAATGTGGAATCCATGCGTCAGTGCATGGCTGAGGTAAAAGAGAGAACCCCCGCCTGTGTCGTGATCGCGGCCAGAGGTACCAGCTGCAATGCCGGAAAGTACGCCAAGTACCTGATCGAAACTACGCTGGGCATCCCCGTGTGTATTGCGGCCCCGTCGGTGCTGACCAAGTATAACGGAAAGCTGAATCTCAGCAATGCGCTTGTCATCGGCATTTCCCAGTCCGGCGCGGCGGAGGACGTGTGCAGTTTGCTGGATCGCGGTAATGAGAATGGCGCACTGACCATTTCCATTACGAACACGGAAGACTCTCTGATGGCGACGCATGCCAAGTATCACTTCAACTGCTCTGCAGAGAAGGAAGAAAGCCTGGCTGCTACAAAGACCTTTGTCACCCAGATGCAGCTACTGACTATGATGGTGGGACTGTGGGCAGACGATGCGGAACTGCTCAAGCGCATGGAAGATCTTCCGCGGGTTGCTGAAACGGTTCTGAAAATGGCACCGCAGCTGAAGGAGATTGCCAACCGCTGGCGCTTTATCCAGGAGTGCTTCATCCTGGCCAGGGGTCTCGCTTACCCTGTGGCACTGGAGTGTGAGATCAAGATCCAGGAGACGTCCTCTATTCACTCGCAGGCGTTTTCTGTTACCAATTTCACCCATGGCCCCGTTGCCATGGTGTCCCGCAGAGCGCCGATCCTGCTGATGGCCTGCGACGCGGCTACCGATGATAATGTTGCGGCCATGCTGCAGCGTGTCAATAACGAAGGCGCGGAAACGGTTGTTATCACCAACAAGCCGGAAATTGCAGCTATGGCCCATGACGCCATCCTGCTGCCCAAGGAGTTCGAAGGCGTTACAGCGGTGTTTGCCATTGCTACGGCAATCCAGCTGCTGGCATGTGAGCTGTCTGTCACCCGCGGCAGCAGTCCCGATACTCCCTATGGCCTGACCAAGGTTACGGTCACAAAGTAAGAGAACAGATAGAAGAATATACGGCCAATGAGGTGTGCGATACCTCTTCCGTCACCTCATTGGCCAAGGTAAAGAGGTAGCGCGCCATGAGTTTTGGAGATCAACAGTTGCTTGGAGTGTTAAACGAGATCTCTGCGTCATCTCAGCGCAAGGAACGTCTGCGGGCCGTCGTTGCTTTCGACGGGTTTGTGGACGAAATCAAGCGGGTCATCAAACATCTGGACCCACAGGGGATGCCGGTGTATTACGCCAGCAAGAGCGAGTTTTTGAATTCCATTCAAAACGACTGGCATAACAAGGATCTGCAGCTGGAGACCGTTTGCCGAAAGATCGGCGGAAGCGGTGTCCTGGTTAGCAGCGCTCTGGCAGAGATGGGTACCGACGTAGAGGCCTGGGTGGCCATTGGACAGGAGCCGGATTTTGATCATCTGCGTCAGAAGGCGGTCCTGCATGATATTGGGCAGCCCCCACTGACCTGGGCGCTGGAATTTGATACCGGCAAAGTGATGATGGCCGATCGCAGCTCGCTGGACCGGCTGGACTGGGAAGTTTTCAAGAAGAGAACGGATTTGGAGGAATTCAGCCGGCGGATAGAAGAAAGTGACGTTCTGATCCTGACCGGCTACGCAATTTTACAGCATGGGCATGCGCTCTATCAGGCAATTTGCACGGAGATTTTGCCCAAGCTGAAGAGACGGCCCAAGGTATTTCTGGACCTGGCCGATATCTCATCGAAAAGCAGGAAACAGCTGGAACAGCTGGCAAAACTGCTCCGCCAATTTGGCCGGATCGCAGACACGGAAGTGCTGCTCAACCGCAATGAATGTGAAGCGCTGCTTTCATCAGAAGAGCAGCGGCTTTCGACCCGGTATCTGGCGGAACAGGCGCAGAAGTATATTGCGCCCTGCGGTGTGGCCGTACATACAGCCACGGAAAGTGCGGTTTGCATTGGCGGTCAGACCACCGTTGTATTGCATCCGAAACTGTCGCACGTTACTGTACGCACAGGATGCGGCGACCATTTCTGCGCGGGATATTGCATGGGCAGTGCCATGAATCTGCCGAAAACACGCTGCCTGCAGTTGGGCGCTGCAGTTGCACAGTGCTATATGGCCCAGGGGAGCAGTTCCACACGGGAGACACTGGCGGCGTTTCTGGAGCAGAGAGAACAGCCGATGACGCCTCCGTACCGGATGGTCGCAATGGATTTTGATGGTACGATTCTCAACAGTGCCCACCGGATCTCGGAGCACACAGCACAGATGTTGAAGCGAGCCGAAGAGGCAGGGGTATCGCTCTGCGTCAACACCGGACGCTCCTTTAACGACGCCATGCATTTGATCCAAAACTGCAATTGTTTTGACTATATCATTACATCCAATGGATGTGATTTACGAGATTTGAAAAAGAATGTGACAATCGACTGCAAGACGTTGTCGCAGGAGACAGTGGAGCAGGTAATTGCACTTTTGAAACAATACCGAGTGTATTTTGAATGTTTCATTCAGGGGCAGGCTGTCACCGAAAAGAACCTGATTGAGATCTTGAAAGCAGACGCCGACGTCTATGCCGACTATCTGCAAGGCGGCGGTGACTGCGTACAGTCGGTGGACAATTTTAAAGACTATATCCCCCAGGAAACGCTGGCGGTTTCCAAGCTGTATGTAATGGCCGGAAGTCCGCAGCAGGCTGCAGAAATTCGCAGTGCCCTGCAATCCGTGCAGGGGCTCTCCTGCACCAGCTCCGGCGCTCAGAATATTGAAGTGATCCCGCCTTTCGTAGACAAGGCGGATGCCGTGGAAGAAATGGCCCGCTATGTAGGCATCAGCCTGTCAGAAGTGATCTCCATTGGCGATGGTGAAAACGATATGGAAATGATTAGACGATGTGGTTGTGGCATTGCCATGGAAAATGGACTGCAGGAACTGCAGGCGTGTGCCGACTATATCTGTCCGTCTGTATCCAATGAAGGCGCGGCCGATGCCATAGAATACTTTCTTGGTTTGTAATGATGAAAAAGTATCCCAAAAGCATAACAGCGCCCTACGCTGTGATGCAGATGCTGTTCTGGTCGGCCCTCTGCATGGGACAGACGTATGCCATACCATTCCTGTGCGATATGGGCCTGACGGATGGACAAATCGGCGTGATCCTGGCCATTGTCAACAGCGTAGTGCTCCCGGCCTCCATAGCGGTCAATAAACTCTATGGACGCATGGCACATGGGTCGGTGAAGCGTTTGATTGGCCTGAGCGGCGTTAGCCTCATTGTCTCGCTGCTGATTATGTACACTGCCTTTGGGCAGGGAATGCTCTATGTTACCGTAGCGTTTTCGCTGGTTATGATCTTTATGGTCCATATCAATGGTTTGATCAACGCCCTGGGCATGCTGTATGAGCCCATGGGAATCCGGCTGAACTTTGCCGCAGGCAGAGGAATGGGGTCGCTGGGATATGCCCTGACGGCACTTTGCACAGGAAGACTACTGCTCCATATGGAGACGCGGCGAGTCATGCTGTTGTCGGCAGTGACGGCAGGTTTGATGCTGACCCTGCTGTTCCTGTTTCCCCAGACAGCGCATCAAAAAGAAACGGTGTCCAAACAGGACCTTTCCCCGGAAAACCGGAAGAAAACCGTGTGGAGCCCGGCATTTTTGTTCCT
>HF988136.1:11931-29501 GCA_000434635.1 Firmicutes bacterium CAG:110
GGCATTTTTGTTCCTGCTGATCGCCTGCACGCTTCTTTTGGTCAGCAGCAATACATTCACAAACTTTCTGCTTCAGATTACAGTATCCATCGGCAAAAATGAAGCCGACATGGGCAGATTTGCGGCCCTGGCGGCAATCCTGGAGGTACCTGCGATTCTTACAATTACGGCGCTGAAACGCCACTTTTCCGATGGGCAGCTGATGCGGTTCTGCTCGGCAATGTTTATTGTCAAGTACGGATTCATCTTTTGCCTGCAAAATACTGCCGGCATGTATCTAGCCCAGCTGATGCAGCCGTTTTCCTATGCCATGCTACTGCCTGTGTCGTCCTATTATGTTAACACCATTCTGGCGCCGCAATATGCAGTCACGGGTCAGATTCTTCTGGTCAGCACCAATACCGTGGCCAATGTGGCGGGAAGCCTGATGGGCGGTATGATCCTGCAGCGTGGTTCGGTCCACCAATTGCTGGGGATGATTGTCGGATTTGCCGTGGTGGGTAGTGTTGTACTCTGGCTCACAACCACACGGACGGTCAAGAAAACGGGATGTATTTAAAACAATAGAAAAGGAGGGTAAGGACGCTTACAGATTGTACTGACTAAAATAAAAGCAGTAATATCATTGGTGACACGGTCAAAAAAGGTTCTGGCCTCATCTGCATTTTTCTTATGGGTAGAGGCGGTGATGTACCGCTCCTGCACCACGCTGTTGGACGAGTCGGCGACCTTGCCCGTGAGCATGGTGCTGTACTCAGCCCGGTAGCCGTCCAGGAAATCCCCTCGGGGCGAGAGAAGGATGGTATCCTCAAAGTTCTGGCGGTTGAGCCGCTTGTTGTTGATGGTGATCTTCGTGGTGGAGCCGGTGTCCAGCGCATTGAGCAGTTCGGAGTGGTTCAGGAATATCGCCGTCTTGTCCTCTTTGGAAGCGATGGCGTAGTTGATATCCGAAAAGCGGATGCACTTGGAGAACTTGCTCCCAAACTGAAAGAACCATCCGGCCAGATGCAGCGGATGGGGATGGTGTCCTGTACAGATCTTGGCGCGGTAAATTGTTCTTTGTCCTGCTTGATCGTATTCTGCAGTGTTTTAATCAATCTTCAGGGCCTCTTTCATACTCGAACGCTCCATGAGCCGTGCATATAGGTTGTCCAATTGGAAGACGAGCCGGTGAGGATATAAAAATTCCGTGCGGATATAGGCAAATAGAAACTGCTCCAGCGTCATGCCGTTATACTGGAAAAATCCGCCGAGGGCGAAGGGGAAAGCGTACAGGACGCAGACCTATCCGATCTCGGCGGTAGCCAACACGGAGCGCAGGCCGAAATATACGCCTACGGCAACGGCGACGGCCAGCAGCGCAAAGATGAACTGGCGGAGCGACAGCCCGGCTCCCCTGATAATTTCGGACTTCTTTGTTGATGCGTACCTCGATTGGATTTCACCTCCGTTTCCATTTCTGAACTTTTGGCAGACAAGAGTTGCTGTGTCTGCCGGGATATGCTAACATCAAAGTGAAAAAACGAGAGAGGTGTACCCATGTTCTATGCATATATTTTTCTGGGAGCCGGGATCCTGATCTTGTCCATCCTGTTCCACCTGGCTGCGGTGTTCCGTCTGACCATTCCGCTGCTGTATGCGCTGGTGGCGCCGACGCTGCTGAGCGATTGGTACTACGCCCACTACACGCTGGCCAATGTGATCTGGTACATTCTGCTGGCGGTCACGGTCCTGTCCTGGGTGTACTCCCTGGTGCGGAAAATCTCCGCCATCATGGAGCGGCGCCGACATGAGAAAGCAAAAGAGGAGATCCTTATCCAGCGGGTGCGGGAGGCCGGCCGCAACGGCGGCGGCACCGTCCATCTTGACGATTTTCTGGACTAACCAAGGCCCATCAACTCCCACATCAGCCGGTCGCTCATCTTGATAGCGCCCACCAGGACCAGCATGTTGAAAATCAGCTCCCCGATGTAGTTTCAGACAATCGTAGTGGCAGCCATTGTGTCATCCACGATGGCCGGCGGTGCCGCGGCAAATTGGGAAAAGATAATACAGGCCAAAACGATCACACAGCCCTCCAGGCAGATAGCGGCGTAACTCTTGATAAAAGCCACGCCGATGCTGCCGGAGGGCTGTCCTGCGAAACTGGCCAGAGGAATGGGTGCAATGGCCGTTGCCATGTAGAGTTTGAAAAAGTGGGAATACACGGTGAGTATCATCACCAGCGAGAGGACCCAGATAAGCAGGAACCTCAGAAGCGTCACCGCCCACAGCGGGATACTCTCTGGAAAGCCCACATCCTCGATGATGGTCACCATCTCGTCCGGCAGTGCCGTGCCAGACATGGCTGTGAGGCTGGAGGCATCCATAATAGCAGACACCGCGCCCTGGGCGACGCTGAAACAAGGCCATCATCAGTTATCCGCGTAGTTGTCCACCACATACTGGCCGCCCTGGGTAGAGGCCAGAGAGTTGAAGGCCATGAATACACGGGTATTGGGGTTGCTGGTCAGGATATTGGCAATGTTCAGGCTGCTGTTGGTCTGATCCATTTCCACCTTGACACCGGCAAAGTGATCCGCAGCCAGCTGGCAGTAGGCAGGGTTCTCAACCTTGCCCGCCTCGTCAACGATATTGCCGGCGGCATCCACAAAGTTACCCTCCCAGTCCTTCAGATAAGGATCCAGGATGGATTCAATACCATAGGTACGCTTCAGAGTCTCGTCCGAGAGGCTGGACTCCAGGAACGCGATTTCCCAGTCGGGATTTGCCGCATTGAGCTGGTCCTCGTGGGCTTCGATCCAGTTCTTGGCGATCATGGCCACATACGCGCCGCACAGATATTCGTCGGAGACGGTGCAGCACTCATAGTATTCTTCGCTCAGGGTATCAGTGGTGGCGCCGTTGATGTAGATCTTGCAGCCCGCGTCATGGGCTTCCTTGATGGCGTCCGCAAGAGCGTCCACATCCGTGGGGTTGATGATGATCAGATCCGCGCCCATCAGGGCGAAGTTCTTGATATGCTGGATCTGGGTCGCGGCATCGTTGTCGCAGCTGACGGTCTGGACCTCAGCCTTGCCTGCGAAAATATCCTTCAGGGCGGTTTCTTCCATGACGTAGATACTTTCGCTCAGGCTGACGGAAGAGAAGCCTACCAGGCCAAGCTCTCCGCCGGATGCGGCGCCCTGGGTTTCCGCCTGGGCGGCAGGCTCGCTGGAAGCGGTCTCTTTGCTGCCGCAGCCCGCAAACAGGGAGCCTGCCATGACGACCACAAGCAGCAGTGCCAGCAATTTCTTCATACTTTTCCTCCTCGATATTTTGTACAAAATTTTTCCTGAGATTTTTGGGATCTCAACGATTTTGCACAATCATTTTATCATCCTTTTTCGGCAAAAAATATAGGCTTTCAGAAGACTGATATTCTAAATTTTTGTTCAGCTTTTTTGATTTGGGTACACTTGATCGGATGACTTCCCGTTGACTACCGGATTTTTCTGTGATATACTCGATATACACTCTACTTATACACTCCACCCTGATGACAGTTTTATTCTTATTTTTTGATATGGAGGATTTGCAGTGGATCTGGACCGATTGGAGGAATTTTCTGCTGTTGCCCGACTGGGCAGTATCAAGCTGGCTGCCCGGGAATTGGGGATCTCTCCCGCTACCCTGAGCGCGCGGATCATTAAATTCGAGAAGCTTCTGGGAACCTCTCTTTTCCATCGCAGCGGCTCGGGTCTGACACTGACCGAAGCGGGCGAATGCCTGCTGCCCAATGCGAT
Organism: Firmicutes bacterium CAG:110; assembly: GCA_000434635.1. Taxonomy (GTDB): domain Bacteria; phylum Bacillota; class Clostridia; order Oscillospirales; family Oscillospiraceae; genus Faecousia. Next base: position 15,717 of record HF988136.1, read on the forward strand.
GGAGATCCTTCGTTCCTACAAAAGAATCCAGAGGGATGTCCGAACCATTCACGAACACAGCTACAACAGGCTCCGCATCGCGATTACCGGCTCTACGCTTCCCATTCACCTGGGCCCGTTTTTGGACCGGCTGAATCAGGACCATCCCAATATCCAGATTGAGCTGCTTGATGACAACCGCTTCGGTATTGTGGACGGGCTGCTTTCCGGTTATGTGGATCTTTATTTCGCCACGGTCCTGGAGGATTTTCCCTGCAAAGGACTCTCCCAAAACCCAATATTCAGTCCCACTCCCCATATCGTTCTGCCCCGCAGTCACCGGCTGGCAGACCGCACGATGATCTCTATCCGGGAGCTTGACCGGGAGCAATTTCTCCTGTATCCCTGCACCGCGGAGCCTGCTATCCGCGATTTTCAGCTCCGAAATTTACAGGATTCCGGCATCCACTATACCCTTTACGACAGCGACACCTCTGTCCGGTTTTATAAACTGCTGGTACCGGTGGGAAAGGGCTTGCTGCTGCGTCCCACACCGATGATGGACACACCGCCGAACACGGTTTGCATTCCGGTGACCGATCTGCCGCACTCGGTAACGACCTGCTTTTTCTACAACGAGACAAATCCCAATCCGGATGTTCTGGCGTTTGCCAGGGACTTTACAAAGGAGGTTCGCCAGCGTGAACACAGGCAGATTCTATGAATTTCTGGTTCTGTCCAAGCTGCTGAGCTACAGCAAAGCAGCGGATACCCTTTATATTTCTCAGAGTGTGTTGACAAAGCACATTCAGGAGCTGGAAAAAGAAATGGGTGTCGCGCTTTTCACACGCAACACCCATGGCGTCGTATTAACGGAAGCCGGACGCGCCCTGGCAAAGGCCTGTCCGGGGCTGATCAATAAATGCGACAGCACGCTGCGGCGCCTTCGCAGCCGGACTGCGCCGGCCCAAAGCACCGTTCGCGTCGGCATCCGCATAGAATTTTCCTACTCCGGCCACATCCGGAAATTCCTTCAGGATTTCCGGAACCGGTATCCGGATTTTGAGCTGCAATACGACGTGTTTCCCCAAGCCACGCCCCTTGAAACGGCGCTGGAATATGACCTGTTTTTTACACCCTGCACCTACCACAACATGTCGGAGAGTATGCACCGGCTTCTGTCCCGACGCCACGGCACCTATGTCGTACTGCCGCCCAATCATCCGCTCATGTCCAAGACCGCCGTTACGCTTCATCAGCTGGCAGGCCAGACCATCATTGTCCCTCACGCGGATGAGCTTTTCGGCCCCTATGCCCAGAATTGGATCCTGGCGGAAAAGGCCACCAAGGGAAGGATCTCCATTATTAAGGTGGACAATCTCTCCACGGCATTGTTCCTGGTGAGTATGGATAAGGGCATCTGCATTGTTCCGCACTACGTCAAGAACATGCTGTCTGCCGAAACCTTTATCATCGGAATCTCAGACCGAAGCTGCCGCTTTGACGAATACCTTTACTACAACGAAACCGGAAACGGCGCGGCAAGCCTGTTCTTTGAGGAATTCAGTGCCGGCCTGGAACGGGAACAGGCTGTGGTCGTCAAATAACCAAAGGGGCTGTTAAAAGTCTGTCATTGCCGAACCAGAAAAGCGCGCTGGTTTGCAATGACAGACTTTTTAACAGCCCCTTTCTCATCGGAACCGGAGAACCGGACAGCGAAGAGACCGAAAACGATGCTGTTTCATTTGCCGTTTCCCGCCCATTGGGAATCGATCGCCTTCGTATGTATGCAGTGTTCCAAGAAACAGGACGCGGCGGGGGAGAGCGGCCTGTTCCTGAGATAGGCCAGGTAAATGGTCGTCTGGATCTCCGGCTGAATGGGGATCACGGAAAAGGGCGCCGCAATGGACAGGACGGAGTCGATGGGATAATCCACATGGCTGGAAAACAGCAGTGACACGCAGTTGCCCTTTGTAACCATATCCAGGATTCCCTCAATATGGTGGCTGGAGAAAACGACCCGGGGAGAGAACCCGGCGCCTTGGCAGGCGCGGATGCACAGATTGTATGGCATGGAGTCCGTTTTGATCAGGGCAAATTTTTCCTCCGCCAGCTGCGACAGTTCCAGATAGCCGGCCTTTGCCAGCGGGTGATTGTGGGGAAGTACGGCCACCAGTTTGTCCTGGCAGAATGGCAGCTTCACAAGCTGAACATCCTTGTCGGGATCATGTTCCAGATAAAGAGGGCTGTCCCGAAAGAATGCAAGGTCGCATTCGTTATTGAGCAGTGCTTCCCGAATAACCATGGTATCTTCTTCTATCGTATGTATCTGAATGGAGGGATATGCCGATTGAAAATTGAGCAAGGCGTCTGTGATATTATATTGCGCCATAGCGGGAATGGAGGCAATCCTTAGCTTTTCAATCCCCACATGCAAATAGTTATAGGCTACAGTCTGGTATTCATGCTGCAGCTTACTGATTTGATTGGCATAAGGCAGCATCAGTTGTCCAAATTGGGTCAGTTCCACTTTACGGGAAGTTCGGTCAAAGAGCGGTGCGCCAAGGTGTTTTTCCAGCGTCATGATGTGCTTCGAAAGAGACGATTGTCCAATAAAGAGCCGTTCTGCTGCAGCCCAGTAGTTTCTGGTCTCTGCCAGCATTGCGAACTCCCTGAAATAGGAAATATCCACGATCCATACCCCCTAATCAAATCAATTCCTTTTAGGAATCAATTATAGCTCCAAAAAGAATTGTTTGTCAATACTTACTGAAATATAATGATATACGCGGATGATAAATCAGCAAAAACACAATAGATTTCTTGGAGGTCATGGTATGAACGAAAGCGCAAAAATCCCTATGTGGAAAAAAATCTGCTACGGCTGCGGTGCCGGCGGCGGCAATGTTATGAGCACACTTCTCGCATCCTTTCTGTTAAGCTACTATACGGATACAGTAGGCATCGCCGCAGCTGCAATCGGCACTATGTTTATCATCTGCCGTTTGCTGGATGGCATTACCGACCTGGCAATGGGCGGTATTGTCGATAAGACCAATACGAAGATCGGCAAAGCCCGCCCCTGGCTGATCATCTGCGCCCCCCTAATGTTCATTGGGATTATTCTTATTCTGAGCGTGCCTCAATCCTGGAGCCAGGTCATGAAGCTGGTCTATGCCTATGTGACCTACATTTTCCTGAACTGCATCGTCTACACGATTTTCGGCATCGCTCATGCCGCCCTGCTGGCTCGCATGACCCGTGATTTCAAAGACCGCAACACGGCATCCACCGTTTCATCCATCCTTAATAATGCGGTTGGCCTGATTGTTGGTACCATGATCACCGCACTTCAGCTGAATTTCGGCTGGACCGTCACTGGTATCATTCTTGGAGTTATCTCCGGTGTCCTGATCCTGATTCCTGGCTTGACCTGCAACGAAATCGTCGGCATGGAGGATGTTTCTAGCAAGCCCCAGAGTACCGTCCCCATGAAGGAGCAGCTGCCCGCTGTCGCGAAAAATAAATATTTCTGGATTTCTCTGATTCTGGGAGCGCTGACCCTATTTGCAAATGCCAACGCCATTGGTGCACAGATATACTACTGCAACGAAGTGTTGCATGACCCCATGTATATGACTACTCTGATGAGCTTCGGTATGCTGCCCGGCATTATCATTTTGTTCTTCATGCCCTACTTTGCCAACAAATTCTCCAAGCGGGCGTTTATGGCATCTGGAGCGTTCCTGATGATTCTCGATTTTGGCCTGGTTGGTGTGGCAGATCAGAATCGTACGCTGATCCTTCTGGGCACCATCCTGCGTTCTGTAGGTATCGGTCCCATGTTTGCCGGTTTGTACGCCTTTGTTGCGGATGCTGCTGACTACGGTGAGTGGAAATATGGCGTGCGTTCCGAAGGCCTGATGGCTTCTTCTCAGTCCATTGGCTCAAAGATCGGCATCGGTTTTGGTTCCGCCTGCACTGCGTGGATTTTGGGTGCTGCCGGATATATCCAGCATAGCCCTGCTGAAATCGTAGAGCAGCCTGCAAGCGTTGCTGCCGCCATCCGCTTTGACTATGGCTGGATGGGTGCCATTATCAGCGCGATTCTGCTGATTGGCGTCCTGATGATGGACGTGGAGAAATATCTGCCCAAGATTCGGGAGTCTTTACTACAACCATCCCATCTCTCTGGAGGATTGTACCCGCCATACCGTTAACCGCATTCTATCTCAATTTGACCTGGACGAAGACAGTTACCAATGGGAGGGCATGGATGCGACATTTTCAATTGACCCGTAGGCTCTTGGGCAGAAAAATTTCCGCAGATATCCTATGCTTGGAGCAAGGTCTGCATGTGTCGGTCTATGGTGGAGATCTTCCGCATATTGGTGCAATCAGCATTGTTTCGCCGGATGGTATGTGCAACACTATTCAGTTTCCTACGCATCGAGACAGTGCTGTCAGCGAGCGGTGGGCAAGAACACTGGCTACTGCAGGATATTGCCCTTCTGTGGTGGAAGTGGGCATCCATTACGATCAGATAAACGAACAAGGCATTTCCGATGTCCTATTCATAACTAGCGAAATGTTGAACGATGTTCTGAATATTCTGTCCAAACAACGATAGTGCATCATCAATTGCGTGTATGTTATAAAACCTGAAACCCGATGTCCGACACTCCGAATTAGAGCCCGTTCCAATCTCTTTTCGGAAAGAAAACCAATCAGAGCACTTTTTCAGCCTGAAGGGAGCAAATAATACGATATCTGTTTCCGCTATGACAGTGCCATGCGCAAGTATGTGAACGGTATTTGTAGGATGATTGAATATGCATAATAGATGCCGCCCGAGTGGGCGGCATCTTCAATATGTGGGCATACCGAAACCATAGATTTGGGAATTACCAACGATGTATTGCCGTTTGCGGCAGCTATCAGCGGCATTGCCCTCAATGGTATAGATATAGCCGTTCTCACTCTTTTCCACGATTCCTGTATGGTCAGATACGCCATTTCCGTCCCAGTCAAAGAAGATAATCATGCCGGACACAGGAGTGATGGTGTTTCCGGCCCATTGCCCCCGGCTTTGGAACCACTGAACACCATCCGTGCAGCCGCAGAATTTCGGAAGGATACCAGCATCAAGATAGCCACATTGGTTGGCGCACCAGCTGACAAAACAGGCACACCATTCTACATGTTCCGTAAATCCGTACCAGCTCCAATAGGGTTCCCCTCCTACATTGCCAAGCTGCGAAGCGGCAACCTCTACAATCAGTTGGGTGTTATCCGGGTCATAGAAAATCTGCCCCAGCGGGTAGTAGCGCAGCACATGGAAAACCCCGGTAGTGTCCCAGCGAAACAGGATCGGAGCCTTGCAACTCGGTGCAGGCGTTGATGACTGCTCTGCCAGCGGCTTCCTTTTCGGAATAGTGGGTTCCCTTAATCTCCATACCGATGAATCCCTCAGCCGGTTTGGGGTGTGCCTTCGCCGTTTCCACATCCTTTTCATAGCCCGCAATGGCTTCGGTGAGTTTGGCGATGTCAGCAGGATATTTCCGCAGCACCAGATTTTCCAGAGCGAACCGCTGATTTAGGTGGTTGGCTTTCAGCATATTCAGCTTACTGACCTCCACATCCAGATTGCATTTCTCGATAATCAGCGGGTTGCCGGTAGCAAGAGCCTTGATTTCGGAGTAGCTCAGAGCGGTTTCGTCCACATCGTCGGCAATTCGGGCGGGAGCCTTGCTGGTCATGATCTGGGCAATGAATTTCTGCTTATTCTCCACAAGCTGGTAGAGGTAGGCGTCAAAGGTATTTTCCGTGACATAACGGAAAATCTCAACCTCCGGATTCTGATTGCCCTGCCGGACAATTCTGCCCAGCCGCTGGGCAAGATCAGAAGGACGCCATGGGCAATCTGCGTCATGCAAGGCAATCAGTTTATCCTGACAATTCGTGCCTGCTCCCATCTTGGCGGTGCTGCCGATCAGCACACGCACCTGCCCGGAACGGACTTTGGAAAATAATTCCTTCTGCCCATTACTGTCGCTGTCCAGAATGGCAATGCCCTTGGAGCCACGATTGACCCACCGCCCGAACCGCTGGTTCCAGCCTTGCCGCCCTTCAATGGGCAGGACTGCGGTGGCATCCGGGCGCTGGGCATACAGAAGAACCTGCTTGTCAAAGGACAACCGGAAGTTATAGCAGGCGGTGGTCAGAAACCGGGGCCACACCTCCGGCGTTGCCACTTCGCCTGCGGTCTGCAAATACAAATCTGTGATACGTTCATATTTTGATGCCATCGGCTCACCTCCTATCGTTCTTTACTAACGGGTTGTCTGGTGCGGGGAATAGAGAAACCATATACTTTTGCAATTTCATCTCCAAGTCTGCGTGTTACCCTGGTTATATCTGAACGGGTTGCAGTGCCTGCCAAAATCTTTTCTTTCAGTAAGTCTATCTGCGTTTCTCTGATACCGGGCTTATAGCATCGGTAAAGGTAATGATTTGTGCCATATTCGTTCCGATCATTGTGAAAAGAACTGTCCGGCGTTCGGTGGCAGTATCGGCCCAAGGTATTGCGGTCATGCAGAAGGTTCCCGTCCTCACGCAGTTCATTGAGAACCTCATCAAATTCCTGCTTAAAATCCTCGCTTTTCAAGCTGTCCCGAAAGCCGTTCCAGGAACTAAAAAAAACCTTCCCGCTGTTGTCCATATCTGCCCGAAGATAGCCGATCAGCCCGGTCTGCATGGAAATCTGCTGGCTTTGGGAATAGCTATACATCTGCTCCGCTGCCGTCATGGGGCGAAGGGTCATTTCTGCTTCCATTTATCTCTCACGCTCCTTTTTCTTTTCAGGTTGTTTTTCTTCACGGATACTATTCAAAAAACGAATCCGTTCAGATGCCCGCTTGACCAGATCGCGCTCGGCATCCTCCCGGCTAGTCAGGTAATGTCCCCAATAATAGTAATCGCCATTATCGCAAGCCCATGTGACAAATCGTGCAGGGTCGTTTTCGCTCTGTCCAATCACAAATTCTGTATCTCCGATATGGACGGAGTCCGTAATGACATAGCCGACATTTGTTCTCTGTTCCATCAGCGTTCCTCTCTGTCTTTATGGGATTTCTGCCGGTGTTCATTGCGATATTGGTCAAGCCCCAGCGCTGCCCATTGAGGAAGCTGTGACTGTTCCAAGGTGCCAAGAATATCCTGCCTTTCAAACCGGGCTTCTTTGCCGGAGTACAGGTCTACACAGAAACAGGCAGAGCCACGGCCGCGGGGATATGCCCCAAAGCCGCCGGTGCAGAGCTTGATCTGGTTGGTTGCCATCTGGTACTCCCGGCGCAGCACCTCCTGCTTGATCACAACCACTTTTCCGTTCAGGTCGTCCTCATGGGAAAGGGGTGTGCAGTCGGCTTTCCCACAATTAACCAAGTATAATGGATTTACATATCTTCTTCGCCATTGGAGGACGGTTTATGTTCGATAGAGAAGGTTTTATTGACTATGTAGGCGCAAAAAGCGGGAATAGCTATGCCAGTGGTTTGGCAAGAATCGAGAACCTGTATTCCGTTGGAATCGATGCCGAATATGACAAGGACAAGTGTGAAGCATTACTTACTCAGATCGAAGCAGATAAGAAGCGGACGGATCTCGAGCAAAAGGAACTGAAAAGCGCAGTGACGCAGCATCCCACTTGAAGCGGTATATCATTTTCAAAACGAATTCGATCGATACGATCACAGACAGGATTCACTTTGTGATCGATCACTATAAAGAACGGGACGCCAGAAAGGGCTAAATTTTTGCCCGAAAAAGTCGCATAAATACCGGATTTACAGAGCGTATTCGGTACATATTCCGGCTTGTAATTTCTCGTGCGCATCTCACGTGTTTCCAGCCGTTTGGCCCGGCTGACACATAAGATTGATTACTTTTTATGCTTCATAGATCTGCTGAGTACCATTAATGGCCTCTGCTAAATATACATTACTCCAGCGTCTTGCGCCTTCTTTATCCCGATTGAGCAGATGCCGGTAGAGCTCCTCCACATTGCTGTGAAGTGCTGCGACACCGTATTTCTTGCAGAAGCGGATCCAAAGGGATATACATGGTACTTTGAAGGAGGTATAAATCAAGGGCAGGATGTGGTTGCCGCCCATGAGGGTCATTTCATGGTGAAACCGGAAGGCGATCTCCGCAGCCTGGGCAGGTGTGGGATTTTCATCCAGTCGATCAACAAATGTTCCAAGCATCTCCAATTGTTCATCGCTGGCGTTGTCAATGACCCGATGCAGGGTCATCTGCTCCAAGCCCCAGCGGACTTCCAGAATGGAGCGGATCTCCTCTTTGCCAAGCATCCCGCCATTGTAGTCCATAATGGCCATAAGGGTCTCCATGTTTCCATCACGGCGATAGTCGGCAACATAGGCGCCCTGACGGGGACGCACTTCCAAAAAGCCCTGACGAGCCAGTTCTGTAATGCCGCCGTTGACAACAGCACGGGAGACACCCATCTGCTGGCAAAGTTCCCGCTCTGAGGGTAGTTTTTCTCCCATAGGCAGTTCTCCGGACAAAATCATCCCCTGCAATTTCTGTACAAACAGTTCTTTTAAACTGGGCGCGTAAAGCTGTTCAAAATTCATATGGCATCCTCCTGCAAATATCTTGGTTATACCACATACCACGAATTTATTTTATCATGCAAACTGTCGAATTTCAACCTGAGATTTTTCTATAAAACATAGAATTTCCAGTTGATAGTTGACAGTTATCCCAAATAAACTTAAACTATAATCAGTAGAAAAATGCCGTTATGCTGGTATGACCAGAAAGGAGCGATGCTTTTGGAAAAGGTAAGAATTTTGGAAGTTAAGCAAAGTGTATTCGCAAACAACGATGCCCAGGCAGAGAAACTTCGGGAAGAACTGAAGCAGAAGGGAATCTATCTTCTGAACCTGATGTCTTCTCCCGGAAGCGGCAAAACCACCACCCTGACCCGGCTGATTGAGCTTTTGAAAGAGGACCTGAAGATCGGTGTGATGGAGGCGGACATTGACTCGGATGTGGATGCTGCCACTATCGCCGCCACCGGCGCCAAGGCCATCCAGCTCCACACCGGCGGCATGTGCCACCTGGATGCGGCTATGACCCGCCAGGGGCTGGACGGTCTGGATGCCGGTGAAGCCGACCTGGTGGTTTTGGAAAATGTGGGTAATTTGGTTTGCCCCGCGGAGTTTGACACCGGCGCAGTGAAAAACATGGCAATCCTCTCCGTACCGGAGGGTCACGATAAGCCCCTCAAGTACCCGCTCATGTTCCAGGTCTGTGATGCGGTCCTTATCAACAAAATCGATGTAGCCCCCTACTTTGATTTTGACTTTGAAAAATGTACTGAGTACATCCGTATGCGCAATCCCAAAGCGGTCATCTTCCCCATCAGTGCCAAAACCGGCGAGGGAATCGAGGCTGTTGCTGATTGGCTGAAAGAAGAAGTAAAGAATTGGAAAGGAGTATGAGAAATGGCAGATTATCTGGCAGGTTTCTATCCCGAGTGGGTAGATAAAGAAGAAAATCCCAGGCAGATCATTTTAGACTTGGGCAAAATGATCACCAACCGGATCCCCGTAAAGCTTGGATTTCAAAAGCTCAACAAGTACGATCCCGAGTACTGGGGTCTTGCTACTCTCTTAACCGACGAGCAGGCAGAGGTGGCTCTGAAGATGGGTGTGAGAAAGCCCAAGACCATGGCCGACATGGTAAAACTCACCGGCAAGAGCGAGGAAGAACTGGAAAAGATTCTGGGCGATATGTCCTTTATGGGCATTCTGGAGTACAACTGGGAGAATCCCACCCGCACCAAGCAGTGGGTCCTGCCCATGTTCGTTCCCGGCAGTGCGGAATTTACCAACATGAATGACACCATCCTGAAGAAATATCCCAAAATGGGTCGTTTCTTCGAGCGGATGAGTCGTCTGCCTCTGGAGAAGGTCACCCCCATGGTACCTCCCGGAGGCGCCGGCATCGGCATGCACGTGATCCCTGTGGAAAAGGCCATCGAAACCGAGAACCAGTCCATTTCGGTGGAACATATCTCCCACTGGCTGGATAAGTATGAGGGCAAGTACGCCGCATCTCCCTGCTCCTGCCGCAAATCCCGTCTGACCTTCGATGAAGGCTGTGCCGATGACCCCGAAGGCTGGTGTGTTGCCGTGGGCGACATGGCTGATTACGTGGTGGAAACCGGTAAGGGTGGCCGCTACATCACCAAGGAAGAGGCTCTGGAAATCTTCCGCAAGGGCGAGGAAAACGGCTTCGTCCATCAGATCACCAACATTGACGGTGCAGACAAAATCTTCGCCATCTGCAACTGCAACATCAATGTCTGCTATGCTCTGCGTACCTCCCAGCTGTTCAACACCCCCAACCTGTCCAGAAGCGCCTATGTGGCACGGGTGGAAAAGGACGACTGCGTTGCCTGCGGCAAGTGCGTGGAGGTCTGCCCTGCCGGTGCTGTGAAGCTGGGTCAGAAACTGTGCACCAAGGACGGCAAGCAGGTAGAGTATCCCAAGCATCCCCTGCCCAGCGAGATGAAATGGGGCCCCCATATGTGGGATGAAAACTATAGGGACAACAACCGCATCAACTGCTACGATACCGGTACCGCTCCCTGCAAGACTGCATGTCCTGCACACATTGCCGTCCAGGGTTACCTGAAGATGGCCGCTCAGGGCCGCTACACCGAAGCCCTGGCGCTGATCAAGAAAGATAATCCCCTGCCCGCTATCTGCGGCCGCATCTGCAACCGCCGCTGTGAGGACGCCTGTACCAGAGGCTCCATCGACCAGGCTATCGCCATTGACGAGGTCAAGAAGTTCATTGCCCAGCAGGATCTGGACGCAGAAACCCGCTATATCCCCAAAAAGGTGGTTCCCTCCCTCAACGGCTCCTTCTCTGAGAAGGTCGCTATCATCGGCGCAGGCCCTGCGGGATTAAGCTGTGCTTTCTATCTGGCTGAAAAGGGTTACTCCCCCGTGATTTTCGAAAAGAACGAAAAGCCCGGCGGTATGCTCCGCTACGGCATCCCCAGCTTCAAGCTGGAGAAAGATGTGATCGATGCCGAAATCGACATCATCAAGGCCATGGGCGTGGAGATCAAGTGCGGCATTGAAGTGGGCAAGGATGTGACGCTGGACGAACTGCGTGCACAGGGTTACAAGGCATTCTACATTGCCATCGGCTGCCAGGGCGGACGTAAAGCGGGTATCCCCGGTGAGGATGCAGAAGGTGTCATGACCGCCGTGGACTTCCTTCGCACTGTCGGCGCTGACGAAAGCTATCCTGTAACCGGCAAGGCTGTGGTTGTTGGCGGCGGCAATGTGGCCATCGACGTGGCAAGAACCGCCCAGCGCTGCGGCGCAGAGTCTGTAGCTATGTTCTGCCTGGAGCCTCGGGACAAGATGCCCGCCTCCGAAGAAGAAATCGCAGAAGCTCTGGAAGAGGATGTGACAATCGACTGCGGCTGGGGCCCCAAGGAAATTCTCACTGAAAACGGCCGTGTAACCGGCATCGTCTTCAAGCGCTGCGTCAGCGTATGGGATAAAGACGGCAAGTTTGCACCTGCATATGATGAAAATGACACCAAGACCGTTCCCTGCGACCGGGTATTCCTGTCCATCGGTCAGAGCATTCTGTGGGGTGATCTGCTGAAAGGCTCCAAGGTGGAACTGGGCCGCGGAAATGGTGCAGTTGCAGACAGCCTTACCTATCAGACCGCGGAACCCGATATCTTCGTTGGCGGCGATGCGTACACCGGCCCCAAGTTTGCCATCGATGCCATCGCTGCTGGCCGTGAGGGTGCTATCTCCATCCACCGGTTCGTGCAGCCCCATTCCAGTCTGACTATCGGCCGTAACCGCCGTGAATTCATCGCCCTGGATAAGGACAACATCAAGGTAGAGCAGTACGACAACGCCTCCCGTCAGATCCCCGGCACCCGTAAGGATGTTGACCACAAGAAGTCCTTCCGGGATGCAAAGCTCCCCTTCACGGAAGAGCAGGTCAAGGCAGAAACGGCAAGATGCCTGGGCTGCGGCGCATCCGTCGTTGACCCCAACAAGTGCATCGGCTGCGGTGTCTGCACCACCAAGTGTGAATTCGGTGCCATTAAGCTCCATCGTGAGCGCCCCGAGTGTTCCAACATGATCCCCAGCGAGAAGAAGTTGCCTTATGTTCTGGGAAACGGTGCAAAGCAGGCCCTGAAGATCAAGTTCTCCAAGAAAAAGGAGCAGTAGATGCACGAACTGGGTGTTGTGTTTCATATTATCGACTCTTTGGAAGAAGTCGCCAAAGAAAATGATGTGACCCAGATCCAGAGCGTAACCATTGAGATTGGTGAGGTATCCACGGTGATCCCTCACTATCTCACCGATTGCTGGGAATGGGCCATCAAAAAGAAGCCTATGCTCACAGGCTGCGCAATGAAGGTGGAAATCCTGCCGGCAATTACCTGGTGTGACGGCTGCAAGCAGGAATACCCCACTGTGCAGCACGGTCGCATCTGCCCATATTGTGGCAGTGAGAAGACCTGGCTTTTGAAGGGAAACGAACTAAACATCAAAGAAGTAGAAGTTATATAAGGAGGTTATCTTATGTTATTCCAGATTTATGGTGAAACCGCCGGTTTCCAGCTTCTTGGCTGGCTGATGGTATTTGTGGGTCTGATTCTCGCCAATGAATTTGCACGCCGGACAAAATGGGGCGGCATTGCCTGCTTCCTGGTTCTGCCCGCAGGTCTGACTATTTACTTTATCTCCATTTATGTAGGCGCTGCTATGGGTGCCCAGTGGGCGCTGAATAATCCCACCTATGTCTACATGAACAGCTGGTTCCATTATTTCAAGCTCTATGCCGCGACATTGGGCTGCATCGGCTTTATGATGCTGAAATACAAGTGGTCCATCGGCAAAACGGATTGGTTCAAGGTGTTCCCCTTCCTGATCGTGGCCGCCAATATTCTGATTGCTGTGGTCAGCGACTTCGAATCCGGCATCAAGGGTGCCCTTTCTCCCGACGGCTGGTGGCTGTCCAGCGAAAATGTCTGGCTCTATGGTGGCTGGTGGAACTGGCTCAACGGCGCTGCCGGTATCATCAACATCTTCTGCATGACCGGCTGGTGGGGTATCTACGCTTCCAAAGATAAGAAAGATATGCTGTGGCCCGATATGATCTGGCTGTATATCCTGGCCTATGATGTGTGGAACTTCCAGTACACCTATCTGAACCTGCCTACCCACACATGGTATTGCGGTCTGGCGCTGCTGCTGGCCCCCACTGTTGCTAATGCCCTGTGGAATAAGGGCGGCTGGATCCAGAACCGGGCAAATACCCTGGCTCTGTGGTGTATGTTTGCTCAGGTGTTCCCCCTGTTCCAGGATAGGAGCATCTTCACTACCCTCCCGGTACTGTATGCTGACGGCTTCATGGATGCCGCTATCCGTCCGACCCTGGTAAATCCTGTTCCCCAGGGCGTGATTTCCATTGCTTCGCTGGCCATCAATGTGCTGGCTCTGGCGCTGATTATCAAGCGCTCCAAGGAACAGAAGAAGAATCCCTACAAGCAGGAAATTTTCACTGACGCCAAGGGCTTCCAGCTGGCAATGGCTAGAGCGGAAGATAAGTAACCCACATAGCACAGAGGCTGCAGAATTTCTGCAGCCTCTTTTCATATTCGTCACCCTTCGATGCTTCTCGTGTGCTTCTAACATGTTATACTGAACTTCAATTAAAATCTTTAAA
>HF988137.1:0-2543 GCA_000434635.1 Firmicutes bacterium CAG:110
AGAGAATGCGTCCGCCTCGATTTCGGTCACCGGCAGGCCCTTCATAGTATTCGGGACGGCAATTTCAGCTTCATGCCCCTTGTATTTGCGTATCCTGACCTTGCCCTTTTCTGCCTTAATCAGCCATTCCGGGTCTTTGAGCGCCGGATTGCCCATGGTATCGGCCAACTGCGCCGCAAAAGCCTCGTCTCCGCTTTTCAAAGCACGCATTCGCAAAATGGACAGGTCTCCGTCCGACAGGATATTTTCGTCCATATCCTCCAGCATGTAGCGTCCGATCACCAGACAGTCGTCCGAAACCAAAGCCCTCTTTTTATCCTTCTTCAGATAAGCGTCATATGCTGGCTTTACTTGCATAGCCTCTTCGCTCTTTGCATGGTACTCCTGAATAAATCTGGCGCAGGCAATAAATCCGGAATCTACATAGGCATAATCATCCGGGGTTCCCAGCGGCATTTGAAGCTCCGGAAAAATACCGTTCCGGAACATCTTCCGGCGCAGCGTAGCCGGCTTGGCAGAAATGATGCGCTCCAGAGGGCAGTTCTGGAAATCGCAGTTAATCCGGAAGTCTGCCAACGTAATCTCCTTTAATTTAGTACACGAAGAAAACGCATGGTCGTTGACAGAATCGATTGGGAATTTGGACAAATCAAAAGAAACCGTGTCCGCCGGAACATCCATGAGAATCCGCTGTGGCTCGGCATAGTGCGTACATAATGTGATTTGCACATCATTTTCGGTAGGATGCTCTATGGACTTCTGGGGCTGCTCCAAAAGCTTCCAGAACATTTCCGGCGTGAGGATGTAATAGCCGTAGCCCACCGCATTTTCATATTTCTCTGTTTTCTCGGGATAGGCCGGATTTACGATCAGGCAGTAGGTATCCAGCGGCATTCCGTTGGCCAGCGTGCCGCCCCGTTCCTCGATTGCCTTGCGAAACGGCTCCCGTTCCGTTTTGCTGAAGCCCGTTTCCGCGAAAATCTTTCCCCGTACATTCATGTACGACAGATGCGCAAGGTGATCCGGGTCGTCCATTCCGCGAATCAGCGCGGCAGATACCCAACGCGCCTCCTCCGGGAACCGCAGGTCGTCCGGGCAATAGGAAATCACCTTTTTCCCCAGCACATAGTGTTCAAATGTTGTCCGATTGTCTGTCTCAAAGGCGCCCCAGTTGCACAGCAGCTCCACCTGATACAGCCGGCTGATATCTGCCAGCCTCAGATCGTGATTCTCTTCGGCATACATCAGCGCATCCATCGGATCTTCCGGAATCTGATACTGCCATGAGCCCGTCCACGGCTTGGCATAATGCTGCATAGACCATTTGCAGTTTCCCTCGAATCGAAGCGTATAATTCTCCGGCGTACCGGCCCCCTGAACGATTTGCTTATCATCATAAGCTTCAAGGCAGCCGAAGGCTCCATAGCAGGCGTTTTTGGGCCCCTTGATAATCCCCTTGTAGTCGCAATAGTTTGCCATTGTATTAACCTCCTTTTTCTATTTTGTCAATCCTCCGCTGTAGTTCCTTCTGAAAGAAATACTGTTCCTCCGCCGTTAAATCTGTGCAATCCACTTCCAGCGATGTCTCCCCGGCGGCAATTGCAGTCAGGCAGTCGTCGATGCGGCTCTCCAGCTCGCAGTAGCGATAGCCCATATAGTCCGTAAAATCATTGCCAACGCCCATTGTGTCACCTCACTATAGCAGACGTTTTATAATATTTATTATTATAACAAATATTCAAAATGATGTCAATATACCGGCCATGAAATGTTGAAAACGTCCCATTCCCACGCAGGCAATTCCACTGCCGCGCTTGACATTCCCCGGGCAGTCACATATAATTAATGAAAGCAAAACTCATATAAGGAGTCTGTCATGCAGAAAATTTTCTTCTCCTGTTTCGGGACGACGGATCCCGTGCGGGGAATGCGGGATGGCGGGATGCTGCATATTCTGCGGTTCTACCGGCCTGAGGCCGTCTATCTCTTTCTTTCCCGGGAAATCGCGGAGCTGGACAGGGCGGATCAGCGAATTGAAAAGACCTTTGCCTATCTTCAGGAGAACTGGGATGGCTATTGTCCGGAGGTAATCCGGCAGGAAACGGATATCTCCGATCCGTCCGATATGGATATTCTGCTGGAGCCGATGCAGGCGCTGTTTCAGCGTGCCGCCACGGAGCACCCGGAAGCGGAAATCCTCATCAACCTCAGCTCCGGGACGCCCCAGATGCAGGTCATTCTGGCGCAGCTGGCGCTGGATTCCCGGTACCACTGCCGGGGCATTCAGGTGAAAAACCCGGAGCGTGCCTCCGGCCGGGCCGAGCGGACGAACAGCGGCCGCTACCCGGTGGATGAAGCGCTGGGACTGAACGACGACGAGGAGCCGGACGCTCCCAACCGCTGCTGTGAGCCGCGGTTGCTGGCGGTGCGGCGGGAGGCCGTCCGCAGCCGGCTGAATGGACTGCTGGCTCAGCGGAACTACGCCGCCATTGCCCAGATGGGCGGGGAACTGCCCGCCCCCATCCCGAAGCTGGCCCGGCATC
>HF988137.1:2608-6417 GCA_000434635.1 Firmicutes bacterium CAG:110
GAGGCCGCCGGGCTGACAGGGCTGAAGCTTCAGGCCGGGCGGGGCAGCTACCCTTACCCGGTTTATGAGCTGCTGGAATATTTTGCCGTGCTGAAAAACCTCGTGTACCTGAAGCGGTATACCGACTTCATGCTGCGGCTGAATCCGTTTCTGGTGCGTCTCCAGCGCATACTGCTGGACGCGGCGGCAAAGCCCTCCGGCCTCTCTGCAAAGGATCTGATTACCACGGCGGACGGGCGGGAGCGGGTCATTCCGGAGCACATCCGAAGCATCTGTCCGGATTTGTACGCCTTCATGCTGGACGCCTTCGGCGCGCCGCTGGAGGCCAGAGACATCAGCATCCGGGGGCTGAATGTGATGCTGCGCTTTTTCCGGGCAGATGCCGAAACGCTGGAGCTGCTGGACGGCTGTGAGCGGGGCAATCAGGTTCTGCGCAACCGGGCGGCCCATACGCTGTTCGCCATCACCGCCGAAGATATCCGCCGGGAATGCGGAATCAGTGCCGAAATACTGGTGCAGCGGCTGGAGAAGGTTCTGGAGGGTGCCCTGTCCGACTACCCGGATCCGAACCGGAAGCGGCGGATCAACATCTACGATTTCTGTGACCGTCTGATCCGGGACTGCCTGTAAGCGCGAACCCCCATTTTTCCGGGGGCTGCGCACCCCTGTTTTTCCGGGGTTCGCGCACCCTTTTGAGGCCGATGATCCGCCTTCCACGGTCAGAAGCCGGCGGCGGGTCTCTCGAGTATGTATATTTTGTTCATTTTCTCACTTGCTGCAATTCCCATTTTTGTTAATATTTGCTGAAACAATTCATCCCCGCGAGGGGACGGTAACTAGGAATACCGCCGCTCAAGGTTTCTTTTTGTCCGGAAACAATTCATCCCCGCGAGGGGACGGTAACTTCATGACTTTAGGATGGATCAGAAGGGCAGCTGGAAACAATTCATCCCAGCGAGGGGACGCTAACTTCCTTTCTCCATTTGATATACTGTAAATGGTAGAAACAATTCATCCCCGCGAGGGGACGGTAACCCATTGGCCTTCATTTCCGCGATTTTCGCAAGGAGAAACAATTCATCCCCGTGAGGGGACGGTAACTGGTTTGCATCATCCATGGGAATAAGAAGCGGGCCAGAAACAATTCATCCCCGCGAGGGGACGGTAACCCATTGGCGATTCAAGCTTTATCCTGATATCGACTAGAAACAATTCATCCCCGCGAGGGGACGGTAACCCATTGGCCTTCATTTCCGCGATTTTCGCAAGGAGAAACAATTCATCCCCGTGAGGGGACGGTAACTGGTTTGCATCATCCATGGGAATAAGAAGCGGGCCAGAAACAATTCATCCCCGCGAGGGGACGGTAACGCAGCAGTACGAGTGAAAAATTTTTTATCCTTTCAAAACAATTCATCCCCGCGAGGGGACGGTAACTTCCTTTTCGTGGGAAAACGCCTAACATTGATAAGGAAACAATTCATCCCCGCGAGGGGACGGTAACGCAGCAGTACGAGTGAAAAATTTTTTATCCTTTCAAAACAATTCATCCCCGCGAGGGGACGGTAACCTTGCTCTCCTTTGGCTTGTCCTCCTTGCGCTTGAAACAATTCATCTCCGCGAGGGGACGGTAACTTACCGGTTGCGTGGTTGTATTCCAACTCTTCCTGAAACAATTCATCCCCGCGAGGGGACGGTAACTGGTTAGGATGGAAACAAGCCATAAGAGTCACCTCACGAAACAATTCATCCCCGCGAGGGGACGGTAACTTTGGTATCCCTCGTCGATTCTTTCACCAAGCGCCGAAACAATTCATCCCCGCAAGGGGACGGTAACCACCAAGGCCATAATAGAAGATTTGACTAATAGGAAACAACTCCCCCGTAAGGGGACGGTAACGCCTTATCCCCCACTTTGTATTTCGCCATAAATGAAGCAATTCACCCCCGCGAGGGGACGATCACCGAATCAGCCCTACGACTAAGTCCACTAAGCCAAAACAATCCATCCCCGTAAGGGGACTACAGAAAGAAGGGATTTTCCTTGGAAAATGCGGTCAATTCCGCAGCTGTTTCCGCGCTGCTGTACGGTCTTGCGCCCGGCAGTGGAGCGGCCGAACCGGCGGTGCAGTTCGCCAGACAGCTGCTTTCCGGAAACAGTTGGAAATCTTCCAGCCCCGGCTCTCCGCCGCTCCAGTCCGTATTTACCCACTTGAACGGCACCCACGCCATCCCGCCGGAGGATGCCGGGTCATCCCCTCAGGAGCGGATGGAGTCCCTGCGCCGGCAGCTGCGTCAGCATACGGAGCCTTGGACATCGTCCGAGATTCCCCGGCTCCTGCGTCTGCTGGAGCAGACTGTGGGAGGTCTCCCCTGCCATGACGCGGCGGACATCTCCCTTTACGACTACCAGAAGATCACAGCTGCCCTCGCCTCCTGCGCGGCAGGCTATCTGGCGGGCGCCGGTTCCCCGGGCAGCTGTCTGGAGCCGAAATTCCGGGATAAAAAAGCCTGTCTGCTTTATTCCGCCGATTTTTCCGGCATTCAGAAGTTCCTTTTTACCGTGGCGACAAAGGGGGCGCTGCCCTCTCTGCGCAGCCGCTCCTTCTTTCTGGAGCTGCTGATGGAGCATTACATCGACGAGCTGCTTTCCGCCTGCGGCGCCAGCCGGGTGAACCTGCTGTACGCCGGCGGCGGCCACTGCTACATTCTGCTGCCCAACACGCCTCAGGTGCTCCTGTCCATTACCGCATGGAACACCCGCTTCAACGATTGGCTGGCCGGGCAGTTCGGCATTTCCCTGTTCCTCGCGGACGGCTGGACGGGGTGCAGCGGCAACGAGCTGATGAATATCCCGGCGGAACAGATGCCCTACACCGCCATGTTCCGCCGGGTCAGCGCCGCCATTGCCCGCCGGAAGCTCTGCCGCTATACGCCAAATCAGCTGCGGCAGCTGAACGCCGGGCAGCCCGATGCGCAGGGTCGGGAGTGCCCCGTCTGCGGCCGTTCCGACCATCTGGTCGAGGGCGGACGGTGCTTCTGGTGCAACCTGTTTGTGGAACTGTCCGCCAAAGTGCTGGACTGTCCGGTTTATCTGGTAAGCGGCAGGAAATCCGGTGCAGATTTTGCTCTGCCCGGCTTTGACGATACCCGCTATATTTGCCTTGCCGGCGAGAAAACAGCCCGGGCTCAGATACAGGATGGCGGGGCTTTGATCAGAGCCTATACGAAAAATCAGAGCTTCCTCTGGCTTCCCAACGCGGTAAGACTCTCCGTGGGAGACTACGCCTTCTCCCGGCAGATGGCGGAGTTGGCACGAAACTCTACGGGCATCACCCGCCTTGCTGTCTGCCGGATGGATGTGGACAATCTGGGGCACGCTTTTGTGGCCGGTTTCCGCACGCCGCCGGGGGGCAGGACGCAGAAGCCGGATGAATACCTGAGCATCGCCAGAACCTCCGCTTTCTCCCGGCAGATGTCCCTGTTCTTTAAGGAACGGATCAGCAGCATCCTTCGCGTTCCCAAGCCGGACGGGAGCCGCCTCAGTGTCGCCATTGTCTATTCCGGCGGCGACGATGTTTTCCTTGTTGGCGCTTGGAACGATGTGATTGACGCCGCCCTGCGGATCGAGAACGCCTTTCATGTCTTCTGCGGAGGGGCTTTGACCATCAGCGCCGGGATTTCCCTCCATGATGACCATTTCCCCATCCGTCAGGCTGCCGCCCAAAGTGCGGAACTGGAGGATCGGGCAAAACAGATGCCGGGGAAAAATGCTCTGGCGTTGTTCACCCCGGAGGAAGAGCACACCT
>HF988137.1:6433-9032 GCA_000434635.1 Firmicutes bacterium CAG:110
AAGAGCACACCTATCCATGGAAAGAATTCCGGGAAAAGGTGTTGAATGAAAAGTTACAGCTGCTCCGTGACTTTTTCCGTGCAGACGAGCAGGAGCGGGGCAACGCCTTCCTGTACCGTCTGCTGGAATTGCTGCGCGGCGCAGAAGCGAACCGCATCCAGCTGGCCCGGTACGCCTACCTGCTGGCCCGTATGGAGCCGCGAGAAAAAGAGCGGCAGGAAACCTACCGCCGCTTCTCCGCCGCCATGTACCGCTGGGCGCTTTCTCCAAAAGACCGGCAGCAGTTGATTACTGCCATTTATCTTTATGTTTACACAGAAAGGACGGCGAACTGACCTATGGCCTATCCCAATCAGAACTACAGCCGGGGCAGCTCTTTCAGCGCTTCCCGCCCAGAACCCAATCGCCCCGTTCCACCTTTTCCGGCGGATTACGTGGATTTCGCGGAAAAACTCATGGGCATACAGTGCAAAAAAATAACCACCAGCAAGCTGCGCAATATCCTGAGCCTGCTGATGGATGTTTATAATACCGAAACCCTCCGCACCGAGGAAACCCTTTGCCCGGAGAGCATTACCGCGCTCCAGCTGGCCAGAATCCGCATTGCCTACGAGTGTGGCCGCGACCGCAATACAAAGGAATTTGTGGAAGCCGCCAATCTTCTGCCTTGGCTGAAAGCCGTGGGCAGCTCCAGAAAAAAGGCCATAGAATATACGCACTATCTGGAAGCGATCGTTGCTTACCATCGCTTCTTCGGCGGGAGGGAGAATTAAGCTATGTACACAAAAGTGGTGATTCAGTTTGATCTGGAAGTCCGAACCGGTATGCACATCGGCGGTTCCAGCAGCTTTTCCGCCATTGGCGCTGTGGACAGCCCGGTAATCCGCGACCCTCTGACCGGTCGTCCCATTGTTCCCGGCAGCAGCCTGAAAGGAAAGCTACGTACCCTGCTGGCTCGCAGCTTCGCCGGAGACATTGAAAAAATGCCGGATTTCAAAAATGACGATCCCATTGTTCAGCGCATGTTCGGGAGCACGGAACGCCGTGCCCGCTTTCAGTTTGCGGATGCCTTCGTAAGCAACGCCGAACATATGAAAGCCGTTGGTCTGACGGAGGTGAAATCCGAAAACGTCATCAAGCGCCTCAGCGGTGAGGCCATGCCCCGGCAGATCGAGCGGGTAAACGCAGGCACTGTATTTGCTGATTCCATAGTCTATGATGCGTCGGACGAGACTCAGCTGTGGGAAGATTTTCGTCTGTTGGCAAAAGCCATGAAGCTGCTGCAAATGGACTATTTGGGCGGCCATGGCTCCCGGGGCAGTGGGCGGGTCAGCCTGAAAAATTTCCGGGTCAGCTGCTACGGCGAAGCATTGGATTGCACAGCCCTGCAGGAACTGTTCAACGAGGTGGCTGAGTATGAATTGTTGCCTGTATCAGCTTCGGTTTAATACCGCAGTACACTTCGGCGGCTCCGACTCCGCCCTCTCCCTGTATTCCTCCGAAGCCAATTTTCGTGCAGATACACTTTTTTCCGCCCTGTGCCACACTGCACTACAGGTATCCGGGCCTGACGGCGTCGAAAAGCTGATCGGCCTTGTCTGGCAGGGCGCACTGCTGCTGTCCGATGCCATGCCATGGAGCGGAGAAACGTTCTATATCCCCAGGCCCTGCTATGCCGCAGGGAAAGCACCGGAACTTCCCCCGGAGAAGCGGAAGACCATGAAAAAGCTTCTCTGGATACCGGGAAACCGCCTGACGGAATACTGCGTTGCCCTGAATACCGGCAGCCTGTTTGACTGCCAGCAGCCGGTCTTTGGCAGGATGGATGAACAGGCCAAGGCCGCAATTCCGGAAAAGGGCGACACGCTGCCCTACCCGGTCGGAACTTACCGCTTTCACGAAAACTGCGGTCTTTATTTCTTCGCGGCACTGGAAAATAGCCGGGACGTACTCTGGCTGACCTCTCTGGTGGAAGCTCTGGGAATTACCGGCATCGGCGGGAAAGTCACCGCCGGTTACGGGAAATTCTCCGTGGTTATGCGCCCTGCCGGAGCGTTCCGGCCTCTGGCCGCCAATGAGACAGCTCCCGCCTACCTGCTGCTGACAACCAGTCTGCCCGGAAACGAAGAACTGGACGACGCATTGGATGGGGCCAGCTTCCAACTGTGCCGCCGCGCCGGGTTTATCGCCGCCAATTCCAAGTCTCCCCGCAAAAAGCAGACCCAATATTATCTCAGCGCTGGAGCCGTGCTGAAAAAACGGTTTGGCGGGGAACTGTACCATGTTGGCGATGCGCCGGATCACCCTGTATACCGCTATTCCAAACCGCTTTTTCTGGGGGTGCCCCTATGACGCAGGATGGACATCTGAAAACCTTTGACCTGACGCTGGTAACCAAAACGCCGATTTTTATCGGCTACGGAAAGAGCTATACCAAAAAAGAATACCTGTTTGACCCTCAGAGCAGCACTGTCTCCTTTCTGGATGAACACACAATGTTTACATATTTGGCCGAGCATCATCTGGCCGATGCCTACGAGCAGTATATGCTGGATCATATGGGGCGGGATCTTCAGGACTTCCTGCTGAACATCTGCAA
>HF988138.1:0-1830 GCA_000434635.1 Firmicutes bacterium CAG:110
CATAATATCCTGCTCAAGTCTCTCCCCCTTTTTCCATTGGAACTTGTTTCGTTATACTTCCCGGCGCAGCACCCGGTAGACAAAGGACATATCCAGTCCGCCGCGTACCACGTCCGCCAGCAGGTCGTACTGCCGTTCCTTGTAGCCGCAGGCGTCAAAGGTTGCCAGTGCGTCAAAGGACACGCCCTTTCTGGCGCACAGTGCTTTCAGGATCGTATCCGTGATGCCCGGCGCGTCAAAAATGCCGTGGACATAGCTGCCGTATACGTTTCTGCTGCCGGTGAGGGCGGGCATCTGCTGCTGACTGCGGCCCATGTGGATCTCGTACCCCTCGTAGGCGAGTCCGTTCAGGCCGGAGAGCATTCCCTCCACACCGTGAAAGACGCCTTGCGTCTGGGTCTGCACCTTTTCACCCCGGAATTCGGTGTCCATCTCCAGCAGGCCCAAACCGTTGATCTCCGTGACACCGGCGGCCTCCACCTGCTCCGGGTCGGACACGGTGCGCCCCAGCATCTGATAGCCGCCGCAGATGCCGAAAACCAGCGTGCCGGCGTCAGCCGCCTTCAAAATGGCCGCCTCCAGACCGGACTGCCGCAGCCACCGCAGGTCGGCAATGGTGCTCTTGGTACCCGGCAGCAGGATCATGTCCGGCTGGTGCAGGTCGCTCACCTGATCCACATAGCGCAGCGACACGTTTCCGTAATGTTCGAAGGGGCTGAAATCCGTGAAATTGGAGATGCGCGGCACACGGATTACCGCGATATCCAAGAGTTTTCGCTCTTTGGAGCGGTCAAACCGCTCGGTCAGGCTGTCTTCATCGTCGATGTCTATATGGGCGTAGGGGATGACCCCCGCCACCGGGATGCCGCACAGCTGCTCCAGCGTCTTCAGTCCCGGCTCCAGAATGGCCCGGTCGCCCCGGAACTTGTTGACCACCACGCCCTTGATGCGGCGGCGCTCGTCCTCCTCCAGCAGCGCCACCGTGCCGTAGAGCTGGGCAAACACGCCGCCCCGGTCGATGTCGCCTACCAGCAGCACCGGCGCGTCCACCAGCTTGGCAAGGCCCATATTGACGATATCATCCTGCTTGAGGTTGATCTCCGCGGGGCTGCCTGCCCCCTCAATGACGATCACGTCATACTCTGAGGTCAGACTGTTGTAGGCCTCCAGCACAGCGGGGATGTAGTCCCGCTTGCGGCGGAAGTACTCCATGGCCTGCATATTGCCCCGCACCTGTCCGTTGACGATGACCTGACTGCCCACGTCGGTGGTGGGCTTGAGCAGGATGGGATTCATGCGGGTATCCGGCTCGATCCCGGCGGCCTCTGCCTGCACCACCTGCGCCCGACCCATCTCGCCGCCGTCCCTGGTAATGAAGGAGTTCAGCGCCATGTTCTGGCTCTTGAACGGCGCTACGCGGTAGCCGTCCTGCTTCAAAACGCGGCAGAGTCCCGCCGCCAGCAGGCTCTTTCCCGCATTGGACATGGTCCCCTGTATCATAATATTCATTGCCATTGTGATTTCTCCTTGCAGAATTGCCGGATGGCCGTTATCAATGCTTCATTTTCCCCGTGAGGCCGCACCGCAATGCGATACCACCCGTCGCCCAGCCCGCTGTAATTCCCACAGCCACGGATGGCGATCCCCTGCCGCAGCAGACCCTCCCGCAGCCCCAGCGGCCCGCGGAACAGCAGGTAATTGGCATGGGACGGGCATACCCAGAAGCCCAGCGCCGTCAGGTTATCCGTGAGCCACTGCCGCTCCCGGCGGACGAGGGACAGCGTCCTTTGCAGGAAGTCCCGCTCCGCCAGCGCCGCCACACCGGCATTC
>HF988138.1:1837-5208 GCA_000434635.1 Firmicutes bacterium CAG:110
CGCCGCCACACCGGCATTCTGAGCCGGTGTGGATACGTTCCACGGCGGGGACGCGGCCGCCATTTCGTGCAGCAGCGCACTGTCGGCGCACAGGCAGTACCCAAGCCGTAAACCGGCCATGCCGTAGCTCTTGGTAAAGGCCTTCAGGAGCAGCAGCGCCGGATGCGCTGCCAGAAGGGACTTGGCGCTGACGCCGTCCTCCGTGAGATCGAGAAAGCACTCGTCCAGAAACAGATGCGCCCCTTGTGCCGCGCAGTATTGCAGAATCTGCTCCAGCAGCGGGAGCGGAATCAGCCGTCCGGTAGGGTTGTTGGGGCTACAGAGGAATACCGCCTCCGGTTTTTTCTCCTCTAAGAAGGACAGAAACCTCTCGTCCAGATCGAAATTCTGCGCCTGATGCAGGAAATACCGCTCTACGCGGCAGCCCACCTGTGCCAGTCCCGAGCTATATTCCATAAAGGTGGGGGCAAGCTCCACCGCCGTCCGGGGCCGCAGGGCGGCGCAGTATGCGTAGATCAGGTCTGCCGCGCCGTTTCCGCAGAGAATATAGGACGCCGGCACCTGCTCATGGCCTGCGATAGCCTGCACCAGCCGGCGGCAGTAGGGGTCGGGGTAGCGGTGCAGCTGGGGCAGAGCCCGGCACACCGCCTCCAGTACGCTGGGAGGCGTACCCAGAGGGTTGGTGTTGGCGGAAAAATCCAGCGTGATACCGCCGCCGTATACATCGCCGCCGTGTTGATTTTCTGTTTGATACAGCATCTATGTCTCCTTTACAGCGCAAAGAGCAGCTTGGCCGCACAGCTTAAAAGCAGGGTGAGAACCGCTGTGACGGTCATCAGGCGGCACGCACGGGGGATGTCCTCGTGGGTGATCTCCCGCGATGCGTCGCCGATATACTCTTTTTTGTGCAGCACGCCGTGGTACCACGCATCCCCGGCCAGACGCAGACCCAGAAGCCCGGCGCAGACAGATTCCGTCTGCGCCGAGTTGGGACTGGCGTGCTTCCGGCGGTCGCGGCGGAAGATCCGCCAGCCCGCTGAAATATCCAGTCCCATCAGGCCGCCCGCCGTCAGCATCAGCAGGGCGGACAGCCGCGCCGGGATATAATTCACCACATCGTCCGCCCTGGCGGGTACCAGACCGATGTTCTTATAGGGTGGCTCCACATACCCCAGCATGGAGTCCATGGTGTTCACCGCCTTATAGAAAAATCCCAGCGGCGCGCCGCCGATGGCCAGGAAGAGCAGCGGCGCCACCACGCCGTCGGAGGTGTTCTCTGCCACTGTTTCCACGGCGGCACGGGTCACGGCGGCATCGTCCAGCCGGTCGGTATCCCGCCCCACGATCATGGAAACGGCATGGCGGGAGGCGGCCAAATCCCCGCTCTCCAGCGCGTCATAGACCTTCATGCTCTCGTCCCGCAGGGACTTGACGGCCAAGATCTGCCAGCACATCACGCTTTCCAGCGCCAGACGCAGCCACGGGCTGACCAGACCGCTCAGCCACAGCAGCAGAGCCGGGACGGCGGTGGACACGATGACCACCGCGCCCCACAGGATGGCGCCCGCCGCCCGCTCACCGGAGGGCGTTTTGGGGCATATGCACCGCAGCCCCCGCTCCAACACACTGATACATTTTCCAATCAGAACGACCGGATGGGGAAAGCCATGAGGGTCGCCCACCAGAAGGTCTATGCAAAAGCCGATAACAAGTGCCGCAAGCGACCACATCATGCCGTTTCTCCTCCGCCCTGCATTGTAAAAATATAAATGGGATTCTGTCCGCTCATCAGGTGGTAGTCTCCGGCTTTTCTGTCCCGCGCTGCCTGCAGGGACACCACCTCCGTCTCCGCAAATGGGAACGCCGTCAGGCAGTCCGTCAGCTCAGCCACGGACTCCAGGGAAACGGCCGTGGCCACGATGCGGACATGGGGATTTTTTGTCAGCAGCAGCGCCACGATCTCGTGCATATTGCCGGCACTGCCGCCGATGAATGCGTGAGTGGGGGCTGGCAGACCGACGCAGGCCTCCGGCGCGCTGCCGCAGACCACCTGCAAGTTTTCCAATGCAAACCGATTACGGTTTTGCCCCAGCAGCGCCGCGGCGTCCTCACGCCGCTCTACCGCGCAGACATGCCCTTGCTTTGCCTGTAAGGCCATTTCCACCGACACTGAGCCGGTACCGGCGCCGATGTCCCAGCAGACGCTCCGCTCCGTCAGCCGCAGCTTGGAAAGGCACACCGCCCGCACCTCACTTTTGGTCATGGGTACCACGGGCATTCCCTCCGCACTGCGGAGAAAGGCATCGTCCGGCAGACCCGGTGTGACCACCGCGTCGGGATGGGGGTTTTCGATAAGCGCCACGCTCAGAGGGGCATAGACACCATCCGTCAGCTCCGCCGCCGTGCCGCGCACGATGCGCTCATCCGGGTAGCCCAGCCGCTGCCCCACATACACAGAAACGTGACCCAGATCCCCCTCTGTCAGCCTACGGCACAGGTCGTTGATGCCCCGCTCACCGCCTACCAGCACAAAGAGGCGGCTGGCTGCCCGCACCTCCGGCAGAATGTTGTGCTGCCGCCCGTGGAGACTCACCACCCGGACATCCTCATAGGAGGTTCGGAGCCGGGCGCACAGATAGGACAGCGAGCTCAAACCCGGCAGCACCGCCGTGTCGCAGCCCTCCAGCAGCGGCAGCAGCTTTTTCGTGCCACTGAAAAAGCCGGTATCCCCGGACATGACCACCGCGAAGCGGCGGTACTCCCGGTGGGTGCGGATAAAGTCCGCAATATCCTGCGGCGCAATGGCGTCGCAGGTGTGTTGTCCCGGGCGCGCCACAGCCTCCAGCATCCGTTTTGCGCCGATGAGACAGTCCGCCTTCTCAATGGCTTCACTGACCTCACGGGTCATAGCCTCCCGGCTGCCGGGGCCGATGCCGACGATCCGCACCTGCGGCCGGACGGTGCAGCCGAACCGCTTACACAGCACATCCAGCACCGCCGCAAAGGGAAGACCCTCCCGCTGGGGCGGGCGGCCAATGACCACCAGACCTGCGCCCGCCTTCCGGGCAGCGGACACCTTAGCAGGAAAGCCGCCGGCTTCGCCGCCGTCCTTGGTCACCATCCATGCGGCGTTGGCAAACCGCAGTGTGGCCATATCCATCTCCTCGGAGAAAGGCCCCTGCATGGCGATGATATGGGCGGCCTTCAGACCCGCTGCGCGGCAGGCCTCCAGCGAGGCATCCATGGGCAGCACCCGGGCGTATACCCGCTGGGCAAAATCGGGGATGCAGCTATATGCCGCCAGCTCCTTACTGCCGGTGGTCAGCAGGATATTGCCCCGCGTACTCTCCAGAAACGCGGCGGCCGCCGCC